>DWXY01000125.1 GCA_019118935.1 Candidatus Oscillibacter pullicola | reverse complement strand
TCCCGAGTGAAGCGCAAGTAAACGGGGCCGTCAAATTCTGCAGCGGCACGCACCAGCTTCCGGGCAGCCCAGTAGTCGGCAGGCATAATAACGGTCATATTGGGAATGGTGCGCAGGATGCCCATGTCCTCGATGCTCTGGTGGCTGGCGCCGTCGTTAGCCGGAGTGACGCCGCCGTGGGAGCAGGCGATCTTTACATTCAGGTGGGGGTAACAGATTTCCTGACGGATCATCTCACACATCCGCATGGAGCCGAAGGCGGCATAGGTAACTACAAAGGGGACCTTACCGCAGGTGGCCAGGCCAGCAGCCACACCGGCAGCGTTCTGTTCGGCAATGCCTACATTCAGGTACTGTTCCGGCAGTTCCTTGCGGAAGGCGCCTGTTTTGCAGGACTTGCCGATGTCCACGTCAACTACTAAAATATTAGAGTTTTCCTTGCCAAGCGCTACAATCTCATCACCAAACCCGTCTCGGGTGGCCTTTTTTAATGTTTCGCTCATCTTCGTTTCCTCCTTCAGCACTTCACATACTGCTGATCCAATTCTGCCATAGCCTGCTGATATTCCTGGTCGTTGGGAGCCACGCCGTGCCAGCCGCACTGGTTCTCCATGAAGGAGACGCCCTTTCCCTTGATGGTGTGTCCAAAAATGCATTTAGGTCTGCCGTTCTTGACGGCTTCCGCCAGGTCAAGGGCGGCTACCATCTGACCCATGTCATTACCGTTGATCTCGTATACATCAAAGCCAAATGCCCGGAACTTAGCGCCCAGATCAATGGGGGGCATGATTTCGTCGCAGGTGCCGTCCAACTGCAGGTTGTTGTAGTCCACAAAGACAACCAGGTTATCCAACTGGTACTTATAGGCGGTCTGGCAGGCTTCCCAGATCTCACCTTCGTTGCACTCACCGTCTCCCACGGCGACGAACACCCGGTAGGACTTTTGGTCCAGTTTGGCGGCAATGGCCATACCCACTCCGCAGGCCAGTCCCTGCCCTAAAGAGCCGGTAGAAATATCGATGCCGGGACACTTCTTCATATCCGGATGTCCCTGGAGTATGGAGCCCTCCTTCCGCAGAGTGTCCAGTTCCTCCATCGGGAAGAAGCCGCGCATGGCAAGTGCGGCGTATTGAGCAGGGCACACGTGACCCTTAGAGAGGACGAAACGGTCCCGGTCAGGCCACTTTGGGTCCTTGGGGTCCAGATCCATCTCCCGGAAATAGCAGGCTGTAATGAACTCAGCCACAGACAGGGAACCGCCGGGGTGGCCAGACTGGGCTTTATGGATCATAGAGATGACATTTTTTTTCAGGTCGATACAGGTGTTCTGCAGCTGAGCGATGCTTGTGGTTTCCTTCATGATACTCACCTTTCTTCAAGCAGAGTTTACGATGTGAACATAGTGGAGATGCCGGGGATATAGGTAATGATCAGAAGCACGACGATGGATGCGATCAGAAGCGGGACCACAGCCTTGGAGATCTGCTTCAAATTTACCTTGGCTACGCCGCAGGCCACATACAGGTTGACTCCCACAGGAGGAGTGAACAGTCCGATGGCCAGGTTGACGATCATAACTACGCCAAGATGGATGAGGTCGATGCCCAGGGCCTGAGCCACGGGGACAAACAGTGGAGTAAAAATATACAGAGCAGAGGTAGAGTCCAGAAAGCAGCCCGCAATGAGCAGGATGATGTTGACGATCAGGAAGAACACGATGGTGGAGCCGCCGGTGATGTTTTCCAAAGCGCCGCTGATAGCCACATCCAGGCGGGCCCGGGTGAGTACATAGGCGAACATGCTGGCCGCCGCGGTAATGAACATAACGGTGGCGGTGGTGCTGGCCGAGTCGATGATGATAGCCCACAGCTCCTTGATCCGGACGGTCTTATAGATGAACACACCCACAAATAACCCGTACACAACCGAAACAGCGGCCGCCTCAGTAGGAGTAAAGATTCCGCCATAGATTCCGCCCAGGATGATAACCGGCATCAGCAGTCCCCAGAACGCTTCTTTAAAGGCTATCCAGCGCTCCCGCCAGCTGGCCTTCGGCAGGGATTCCAGTTTCAGTTTTCGGCCGATGAGCAGAGCGGTAATAATCAGGGCCGCACCCATAATCAATCCGGGGATGACACCGGCCTTGAACAAGTCGCCAATAGAGGTATCCGCAATAGAGCCATATACCACAAAGGTGATGGAGGGTGGGATAATGACCCCGATCGCGCCGGCACAGCCCATGAGAGCGGCAGAAAAGGAGGGGCTGTAGCCGGAGCGGATCATACCGGGGATCATCACCAGACCCAGCGCGGCCACGGTGGCCGGACCGGAGCCGGAGATGGCGGCAAAGAAGCAGGAGACGATGACGCACACAATGGCCAGACCGCCCCGCAGGTGGCCCACACAGGTCTCCGCCAAGCGGATCAGTCTCTTGGAGATCTGGGCCTTATCCATAATGTTGCCGGCCAGAATAAAGAAGGGGATGGCCAGGAGCACGAACTTACTGGTAGACGAGGAAAACAGCTGGGGCAGGCTGCTCATGACGGTGTCCAAAGGACGGCCCGCCCCCTGGATGAGCATGGAGATGACGCTGGAAACGCCCAGACAGACGGCGATGGGCGTGCCGATCAGCAGCAGAACGGCGAAGCTGATAAACAGAACAGCGGCGATCATGTGCCGGACGCCTCCTTTCCTTCTTCAAGATGTTTGTGATCCTCCGGATGAGCTTTCAGCTCCTGAATGAGTGCCTGGGCAAAGCGAATGGTGACAAAGAACGCGCCGAAGGGCACAAAGGTGGCATAGATCCACTCAGGCCACTGCATGGCGGAGGTCTGCATCCCCAGATTGTACTGGTTCATTACCATCAGAATGCCGTAGTAGAACAGGGCAGCGGAGAAGACAGTGGCGATCCCAAAGCCGATGACCATGAGGGCCTTGTGGACCTTGGGCCCCACGGCGTCGGTGATGATAGACAGCCCCAGGTGAGCCCGGCGTTTGGCGGCGATGGCGGTACCCATCATGCTCAACAGCACAAACAGATAGGTGGTGATCTCCTCTGAAAAGGAGAGGGAGCTGTGAAATACATAGCGGGAGAGCACATTGGCGAACACCAGAGCGGTCATGACAACGGTGCAGAATACACAGATGATCTCTTCGATCCAGTCTAAAATTTTCATGGCTGTATGTACCTCCCTCCGTTAGTTTGTGATCCCGAACGCGGCGCAGGCCTCGGGACCAAAATACACTTCCATCTCCGCCTTGAAGGGGGCGATGGCCTCGTCAAAGGCGGCCTGCTCCTCCTCGGTGAGATAGGTGATGGTCATGCCAGCGGCCTCGAACTCCTTCAGAATCTCGGTCTCCTCTTCCTCCAGGACATCCCGGCCCCACTCACAGGCCTCGGTAGCACACTCCTGAAGAAGCTCCTGAGTCTGGGGCTCCAGGCTTTCCCAGATCTCCGTATTAGCCACAAACAGGTCGTTTTCATAGGAGTAGTTCCACATGGTCAGGTAATCCTGAACCTCCTGCATTTTGGAGGTGGAGGTGATGCTCACGCCGTTCTCCTGGCCGTCGATAGTGCCCTGCTGGATGGCGGTGAACACCTCGCTCCAGTTCATGGAGGTGGGGTCGGCCCCCAGGGCCCGGAAGAATCCCATGTATACTACGCTGCCGGGAACGCGGATCTTTAGATTCTCCATATCCGCCGGAGTGGTGACCTCGTGCCTGGAATTGGTGATCTGCCGGAAGCCGTTGTGGAAGGAACCAAGATAGGTCATGCCCTTCATAGCCAGGCGCTGGGCGTAATACTCACCGCCGGTGGTGTCGATGACCTCCCGGGCTTGGGCGTAGTCGTCAAAGATCCAGGGAATGGTGGCCACCGGGAGCTTCTCGTCGATGACCGCCAGAGTGCAAGTGGCGTAGGCCGCCAGGTCAATGCTGCCAGAGGCGATCATTTCGATCCCGCGAGAGGCATTTCCGTTAGCCAGCTGATCGTTGGGGAAGACCGCCACGGTGACATTGCCCCCGGAGCGTTCTGATACCAACTGAGCGAAGTAGTCGCCCACACGGGCATCAATCTGGTTGTCTGTGCCGTTGACAGCCATGGTCAGTTCAATGGTTTGGTACTCGCCATCCTCACGCTGTTCCGTACCGCTGTTGGCACATCCTGTGACGAGCAAAGCCAGTGTTAGAATGGCGCCGATGGTTTGGATTCGTTTCCTTCTCATAATCACCCTCCTAAAAAGAAAAATGTGATTTTCGCACCAATAGGAGATCGGGCCCTATCCCCTGGTACATTTCAGTCCGCTCTTTTGTATTATGTACTTTGTCTGACATAGCTATGTAATATCATCTTGAGTGGAGTTTGTCAATGGGGATAGTAAACTTTCTGCTTTTTGCTGGAAAAGAACAGTGAAGTTTATATATATTCGACAAAAAGAAAACGATAGCCGCAGCGTGTATTTCTGCGCTGCGGCTATCGCTGAATTAGACGATCACTTGTTTTCGGATGCCACATCTAAAAAATAAGTGTCATGAATGAATTCTTCCAGCCCCTCCATATTCTTTGTATAGAGAATCTCATAGATTTTCCAGTGGGCCTGAAGCAGCTCCTGTCCCCTGCCAGTTTGAATCATAGTATA
>DWXY01000124.1 GCA_019118935.1 Candidatus Oscillibacter pullicola | reverse complement strand
GAGTATCCGGAGGTGCCGGTGAAGCTGAAGAACAACTGGCTGACCCGGCCGCTGAACATGGTGACGGAGATGTACTCCCTGCCCGCCTACGACAATGTGGACCCCAACCCCCTCATGGCTCCGTTTTTCATTCTCTTCTACGGCGTGATGATGGCGGATATGGGATACGGACTGCTGATGATGCTGGCTTCCGTCTTTGTCCTGCGGACATACCGCCCGAAGGGGACGATGCAGCACTTCTTCGGCCTGCTGGGCCTGTGCGGCATCAGCACCTTTGTGATGGGCGCCCTGACAGGCGGCTTCTTCGGCGATTTCCTCACCCAGCTGGCCCAGCTGATCCATCCGGAGAGCACGTTTGCCCTGCCGGCCCTGTTCACGCCGCTGGACGACACGCTGATGATCCTGGTGGGCGCCATGTGCCTGGGCTTTGTCCAGATCCTCACCGGCATGGTGATCAGCGTGGTGGGGAAGCTGAAGCGCGGACAGTTCCTGGACGCCTTCTGGGAGGAGATCACCTGGTGGGTGGTCTTCGCCGGGATCGCGCTGGCGGTGCTGGGGGTGACGAACCTGGTGCTGTACGCGGGCATCGTGCTGGTGGTGGCCGGGCCTGTCATCAATGGAAAGGGATTCGGAAAGATCACCGGGATCTTCGGCTCCCTGTACAACCACGTGACCGGCTATTTCGGCGACATCCTGTCCTACTCCCGGCTGATGGCCCTGATGCTGTCCGGCAGCGTCATCGCCCAGGTGTTCAACACCCTGGGAGCCATCCCCGGCAACGTGGTGGTGTTCTTCATCGTCTCCATGGCGGGGAACGCCCTGAACTTCGCGCTGAATCTGCTGGGCTGCTACGTCCATGACCTGCGGCTCCAGTGCCTGGAGTTCTTTAAAAACTTCTATCAGGACGGCGGAAAGCCCTTCCGCCCCCTGGCGGTGGATACAAAATACGTGGATATTCAAAAAGACTGAGGAGGAATCGAGATATGGAGTTCTTTGAGGCATTCGGCGGTTTGGCATTGGGTCTGCTGGGCGCTGGCCTGGCGGCGGTCCTCTCCGGCATCGGGTCGGCCAAGGGCACCGGCATCGCAGGCGAGGCGGGCACGGGGCTTCTGTGCCAGGATCCCAGCAAGTTCGGCAAGGTGATGATCCTCCAGGTGATCCCCGGCACCCAGGGCCTGTACGGTCTGGTGGTGTGGTTCTTCGCGGTGTTCCGCATGGGCCTGCTGGACGGCACCGCCTTTGACATGACCGTGCAGGAGGGACTGCGGTATTTCGTGGCCTGCCTGCCCATGGCGCTGGGCGGCCTGTTCTCCGCCATCGCCCAGGGCCGCGTGGCCGCCGGGTCGATCAACCTGCTGGCCAAGAAGCCCGATGACTGGTCCAAGGGCATGGTGCTGTGCATCACGGTGGAGTTCTACGCGATCCTGTCCCTGCTGGCCTCCATGCTCATGATCATCAACATCAGCGGCTGACCCTGGAGAAAGGGGACAGAGTATGAACGGTATCGACAAGATCACACAGCGGATCGGCGCGGACACCCAGGCGGAGATCGACCGCATCCTGGCGGACGCCGCCGCCCAGGCGGAGGCCGCGGCCGACAAGTTCCGCACCCAGGCGGAGGCCGAGGACCGGGACCTGCTGGCCAAGAGCGAGAGGGCCGCGGCGGAGCGGGAGGAGCGCCTTGTCAGCGCCGCCCAGATGGAGGCACGGAAAACGCTTCTGACTGCCAAGCAGGAGATGGTGGAGCGGGCCTACCAGCGGGCGCTGGAAAAGCTGCGCTCCCTGCCGCAGGAACAGTATGTGGAGCTGCTGGCGGCGCTGCTGGTGCGGGCGTCCTCCACCGGACGGGAGGAGGTCGTCTTCTCCCCGGAGGACCGGGAGGGCGCCGGCAAGGCGGCTGTGGCCCGGGCCAACGAGCTGCTGGCCAAGGAGGCCGCGCCGGAGCTGCCCCTCGGGGACGGCGTGGTGGCAAATCTCCTGAACAAGGTGGCCGCCGGCGTCAGCGCCTTCGCCCAGGGCACAGCCATGCTGGCCGTGTCGGAGGAGACCCGCGACATCTCGGGCGGCTTCATCCTGAAGGATGGGCGCATCGAGGTCAACTGCACCTTTGACGCCCTGGTGCGCGCGGAGCGGGAGCAGACTGCCGGCGAGGTGGCGAAGCTGCTGTTCCCGGAGGCGTGAGGAAGGAGGCGTCGGCTTGGCAAAGACCATCAAGGACACCGATTACCTGGTGATCTCCGCCCGGGTGAAGGCCCTGGAGACGGGACTTCTGACGGCGGAGCGGATGGAGCAGATCCTGGATGCCAAAAGCGGCGAGGACGCGGGGAAGCTCCTGCAGGAGTGGGGGTATCCCCAGCTGGATCCCCGGCGGCCGGAGGCCATGGACGCGGCGCTGTCCGCCGTGCGGGAGGCCACCTTGGCCGACCTGGCGGAGGGAACGCCGGACGCCCGGTATATCGATCTCTTCAAAGTGAAATACGACTATCATAATGTGAAGGCCCTGCTGAAGGCGGAGGCCGTGGGCGCCGCCCCGGACCGTATGCTGATGGACATGGGCCGGATAAGCACCGCCGAACTGGCGGAGGCGGTCCGCTCCCGGGAACTGGACGGCCTGCCGGAGACGCTGGCCGCCGCCGTGGCGGAGGCCCGGGAGGTGCTGGACACCACCCGGGATCCCCAGCTCAGCGACATCGTGCTGGACCGGTGGTGTTACCGGGATATGGCGGCCCTGGCGGAGGAGACCGGAAGCGCGTTCCTCCGGGGCTATGTGGCGGTGCAGATCGACGCGGTGAACCTGCGGACGGCGGTGCGGACGCTGCGCATGGGAAAGGGGGCGGATTTCCTCCTGGGCGCGCTGCTGGAGGGGGGAGACCTCGCTCCGGATGCGGTGGCAAAGGCCGCCGCCGGCGGGGCCGCGGGCCTGCGGGAGCTCTACGGCGCCACCCGCTTCCGCGACGCCGCGGAGGCAGGGGCGGAGGCCCTGAAGGGCGGCCCCCTGACGGCGTTTGAAAAGCTCTGTGACGACGCGGTGGGGGACTATCTGGCGGGCGCCCAGTCCGTGCCCTTCGGCGAGGCCCCGCTGGTGGGCTATCTGGCCGCACGGGAGACGGAGTACACGAACCTGCGGATCCTGCTGATGGGCCGCGCCGCCGGCATCGACCCGGCGGTGATCCGCACCCGCCTGCGGGCAAGCTATGTGTAAGGAGGCGGCGCCATGGCCACAACGTATCGGATCGCCGTGATCGGCAGCTGGGAGTCCGTCATGGGCTTCCGGGCCCTGGGACTGGAGACGTATCCCGTCACCGCCCCCGAGGAGGCCCGGGAGACCATCCGGGAGCTGGCGAAGAGCGGCGACTGCGGCATCATCTATCTGACGGAGCAGCTGGCAAAGGACCTGCCGGACGTGCTGGACCGGTATAAGGACGAGCTGCGGCCCGCCATCATCCTGATCCCCGGCCGGGAGGGCTCCCTCGGCATCGGCATGAACAACATCCAGCAGTCCATTCAGAGAGCGGTGGGCGCGGACATTCTGTAAAGAGGGAGCGGGCTGACACCGCTGCGGCATTGCGATTCCCGGCCCTGCTTGGGCCGCCAATCGCGCCGCTGCCTCGAAACAGCCTCGTTTTTTCCGCCGCTGGC
Source organism: Candidatus Oscillibacter pullicola (assembly GCA_019118935.1). Lineage (GTDB taxonomy): Bacteria > Bacillota > Clostridia > Oscillospirales > Oscillospiraceae > Oscillibacter > Oscillibacter pullicola. Next base: position 96,689 of record DWXY01000124.1, on the reverse strand, counting down.
GGCGCTTCGGCTGTTTCCCCTTAGACGCTCCGGCGGGCGGTGCCCGCTTCCGCTGAACCCCCTCACCAGTCTGCACCCCAAGGGTACTTCCGCGCCGCTTCCAGCGGCTTAGGCGCGGACTGGTGAACGCCGCCCAAGGCGGCTGGCCCGGCATCCTGCCGCCGGGTCTGCCGAGGCCCGCTCCTTTGGGCCGAGGCTGAGTCGGGGTATTTTCGGCAGGCACATGTCCTGCCGAAAATGATTGGAAATTCTTCTCCCGCCTTACGGCGGAAGAACCGGAAAACCATGGTTTTTCCTGGCCCTTTTCCCGAAGGGGCCGATTCCTGCTGGCGAAACTGGTGTGAAAGAAGGTTGAGCGAGTTTGAGCGGTAAGATTGTGAAGGTATCCGGACCGCTGGTGGTGGCCACGGGCCTGGCGGACGCCAACATGTCCGACGTGGTCCGCGTCGGCCCCCAGCGGCTGATCGGCGAGATTTTGACGATGAAGGGGGACTCCGCCTCCATTCAGGTGTACGAGGAGACCTCCGGCCTGGGGCCGGGGGCGGAGGTGGTCACCACCGGCGCACCCATGAGCGTGGAGCTGGGCCCCGGCATGATCGAGGGCATCTACGACGGCATCCAGCGGCCGCTGGAGAAGATCGTGGAGAAGGTGGGCGCCAACATCACCCGGGGCGTGGAGGTCCCCGCCCTGGACCGGGAGAAGAAATGGGACTTCACCGCCGCGGTTACCCCCGGCACGAAGGTGGAGGGCGGCGACGTGATCGGCACCGTGCCGGAGACGCCGGTGGTGCTCCACAAGATCATGGTGCCTCCCAACATGAGCGGCACCATCACGGACATCAGGAGCGGCTCCTTCACCGTGGAGGAGACCGTGGCCACCCTGCGCACCGACAAGGGGGAGGACGTGCCCCTGACCATGGTGCAGAAGTGGCCGGTCCGGATCGGGCGGCCCTACAAGCACAAATATCCCCCCAAGCGGCCGTTGTGCTCCGGCCAGCGGGTCATTGACACCCTGTTTCCCATCGCCAAGGGCGGCACCGCCGCCGTGCCCGGGCCCTTCGGCTCCGGCAAGACTGTGGTGCAGCACCAGCTGGCCAAGTGGGCGGATGTGGACATCGTGGTCTACATCGGCTGCGGCGAGCGGGGCAACGAGATGACCGACGTGCTCCGGGAGTTCCCGGAGCTGAAGGACCCCCGCACCGGGGAGTCGTTGATGAAGCGGACGGTGCTGATCGCCAACACCTCCGATATGCCCGTGGCCGCCCGTGAGGCGTCGGTCTACACCGGCATCACCATCGCGGAGTACTTCCGGGACATGGGCTACGACGTGGCGGTCATCGCCGACTCCACCTCCCGCTGGGCGGAGGCCCTGCGCGAGATGTCCGGCCGGCTGGAGGAGATGCCCGGCGAGGAGGGCTACCCCGCGTACCTTGCCTCCCGCCTGGCCCAGTTCTACGAGCGGGCCGGCAGCGTGGCCTGCATCGGCTCCGACGACCGCCGGGGCAGCCTCACCGCCGTGGGCGCCGTGTCGCCGCCGGGCGGCGACCTGTCCGAGCCCGTGGCACAGGCCACCATGCGGATCGTCAAGGTCTTCTGGGCCCTGGATTCGTCCCTGGCCTACAAGCGCCACTTCCCAGCCATCAACTGGCTGAACTCCTACTCCCTGTATCTGGACTCCCTGAAGCCCTGGTTCGACGAGAACCTGGGACCGGAGTTCCTGGAGGACCGGGCCAGCGCCATGAGCATCCTCCAGAGCGAGGCCAGCCTGAACGAGATCGTCCAGCTGGTGGGCAAGGACGCCCTGTCCCCGGCGGACCAGCTGACGCTGGAGGTGGCGCGGATGGTGCGGGAGGACTTCCTGCAGCAGAACGCCTTTGCGGATGTGGACAGCTTCTCCAGCTACGACCGGCAGGAAAAGCTGCTGGCCATGGTCCTGCGGTACGACCGGCTGTGCCGGGAGGCCATCGCCAAGGGCGCGCCGGTGGCGAAGCTCTTCGCCGTTCCGTCCCGTGAGAAGATCGGCCGGGCCAAGAGCGTGCCGGCTGAGGAGTACCAGCAGGTCTACCAGCAGATCTCCGCCGAGATGGAGCAGGAGATCACCGCCATTGCGGAGGAAGGAGGGGAGGACGCATGATCCGGGAATACAGAACGGTAGAGGAGATCGCCAGTCCTCTGATGATCGTCCGCATGGTGGACGGCGTCACCTATGACGAGCTGGTGGAGGTGGAGCTCCACGACGGCTCCGTCCGCCGGGGCCAGGTGCTGGAGGTCAACGGCGACACCGCCGTGGTGCAGCTGTTCGAGTCCGCCGCCGGCATCAACCTGGCGGACGCCAAGGTCCGCTTCCTGGGCCACCCGCTGCAGCTGGGCGTGTCCGCCGATATGCTGGGCCGGGTGTTCAACGGCATGGGCCGGCCCATCGACGGCGGGCCGGAGATCCTGGCGGAGGAGTACCGGGACATCAACGGCCTGCCCATGAACCCGGCGGCCCGGGACTACCCCAACGAGTTCATCCAGACCGGCGTCAGCACCATCGACGGGCTGAACACCCTGGTCCGCGGGCAGAAGCTGCCCATCTTCTCCGGCTCCGGCCTGCCCCACGCCAATCTGGCGGCCCAGATCGCCCGGCAGGCCAAGGTGATCGGGGACGACACCTCCAAGTTTGCCGTGGTGTTCGCCGCCATCGGCATCACCTTCGAGGAGTCGGAGTTCTTCGTCAGCGAGTTCAAGCGCACCGGCGCCATCGACCGGACGGTCATGTTCTCCAATCTCGCCAACGACCCGGCGGTGGAGCGCATCGCCACGCCCCGGATGGCCCTGACCGCCGCGGAGTATCTGGCCTTTGAGAAGGATATGCACGTGCTGGTCATCATGACCGACATCACCAACTACGCCGAGGCATTGCGGGAGGTCTCCGCCGCCAAGAAGGAGGTCCCCGGCCGCCGCGGCTTCCCCGGGTATCTGTACACGAACCTGGCCACGATCTACGAGCGGGCCGGCCGCCAGCTGGGGAAGAAGGGCTCCATCACCCTGATCCCCATTCTGACCATGCCGGAGGATGACAAGACCCACCCGATCCCCGACCTGACGGGCTATATCACCGAGGGGCAGATCATCCTCAGCCGGGAGCTGTACCGCAAGGGCATCCACCCGCCGGTGGACGTGCTGCCGTCCCTGAGCCGTCTGAAGGACAAGGGCATCGGCGAGGGCAAGACCCGGGAGGACCACTCCGGCACCATGAACCAGCTGTTCGCGGCCTACTCCACCGGCAAGGACAACAAGGAATTGATGTCCATTCTGGGCGAGGCGGCCCTGACGCCCACGGACCTGCTGTACGCCAAATTCGCCGACGAGTTTGAGAAGCGGTATGTGAACCAGGGCTACGAGGAGAACCGTTCCATCCAGGAGACGCTGGACCTGGGCTGGGAGCTGCTGAGCATCCTGCCCAAGAGCGAGCTGAAGCGGATCAAGCCGGAGTATATCGAAAAGTACTGGCCCAAGAAGGAGCAGTGAGCCCCTTCCGGGGACCCCGGGATTTTAGGCGGCCGTCCGTTCTGGACCGCGCTGCGGCCCATGATGAGGATTTGCCGCCGGAAATGCGTCTGCTGCGGCGCGGAGGCGCCGGGCCGCTGACCGCGGGCCCCCAGGCCAGGATGGAAAGAAGGCGATTGACAGATGCCCAATATCACGGTCAACCCCACCCGGATGGAGCTCACCCGCCTGAAGGGCAAGCTCCGCACTGCCCAGCGGGGCCACAAGCTGCTGAAAGACAAGCGGGACGAGCTGATGAAGCAGTTTCTGGACACGGTGCGGGAGGTCCGCGCTCTGCGGCGGGAGGTGGAGGAGGAGCTGATGACAGTCCACGGCGCCTTCACCGTGGCCTCCGCGCTCATGAGCTCCCAGGCGCTGGAACAGGCGCTGCTGGACCCCAAGCAGAGCGTGAAGCTGACGCAGACCACCAAAAATATCATGTCGGTCAACGTGCCGGTGTATGACTTCCAGACGCAGACCCGGTCCGACGCGGACATCTACCCCTACGGGTTCGCGGCCACCTCCGGCGAGCTGGACACGGCCGTGGACGCCCTGGGAAAGGTGTTCCGGAAGATGTTGAAGCTGGCGGAGGTGGAGAAATCCGCCCAGCTGATGGCGGAGGAGATCGAAAAGACCCGCCGCCGGGTGAACGCTCTGGAGTACGTGGTGATCCCCAACACCCAGGACGCCATCCGGTATATCACCATGAAGCTGGATGAGAACGACCGGGCCACCACCACCCGTTTGATGAAGGTGAAGGATATGCTGCTGCAGCAGTCCATCGAAGAGCAGCGGCAGCGGGACGCGGAAGTGCTGGAACGGTTCCGGGAGACTTGACGAAATACGCAAAGCGGTGTAGGATAATAACGCTACACCGCTTTGCCGCGTTTAACGCGTTAGAAAGGAAGAAAAGCAACTATGCATTGCGTGACAAACATCCACGAGGACCTGTACTGGCTGGGAGGATCTGACCGGCAGCTGGCGAAGTTTGAGAATGTGTTTCCCATTCCCCGGGGCGTCAGCTACAACGCCTATCTGGTGCTGGATGAGAAAACCGTCCTGCTGGACACAGTGGACAAGGCCGTGGGGGAGCGGTTCTTCGAGAACCTGGAGTTTGCCCTGGCCGGCCGGCCCCTGGACTATGTGGTGGTGAACCACATGGAGCCGGACCACTGCGCCACCCTGGGCGAACTGCTGCGCCGCTGGCCGGGCGCCCAGGTGGTGGCCAACGCCAAGACCGTCCCCATGGTCAGCCAGTTTTTTGACTGTGATATCTCCAACCGGGCTGTGGTGGTGAAGGAGGGGGATACCCTCTGCACCGGCCGCCACACCTTCACCTTCCTGATGGCCCCCATGGTCCACTGGCCGGAGGTGATGGTGACCTATGACGCCGCCGACAAGGTGCTGTTCTCCGCCGACGCCTTCGGCACCTTCGGCGCCCTGAACGGCAACATTTTTGCCGATCAGGTGAACTTTGAGCGGGACTGGCTGGACGATGCCCGCCGCTACTACACCAACATCGTGGGCAAGTACGGCGCCCAGGTCCAGGCTCTGCTGAAGCGGGCCGCCGGGATGGAGATCCAGATGATCTGCCCCCTCCACGGTCCCATCTGGCGGGAGAATCTGGAGTGGTTCCTGGAGAAATACCAGCGCTGGAGCACCTACACCCCCGAAGACCGGGGCGTGGCCATCTTCTGCGGCTCCATCTACGGCCACACGGAGAACGCCGCGGAGATCCTGGCCGCCCGCCTGGCAGAGAGGGGCGTAAAGAACATCGCCCTGTACGACGTGTCCCACACGGACGTGTCCTACCTTGTCAGCGAGGCCTTCCGGTGCAGCCATCTGGTGCTGGCTTCCGCTACATATAACGGGGAGATCTACACCCCCATGGAGAACTTCCTGCGGGATCTGGCCTGCCACGGCCTCCGGGGCCGTTCCGTGGCCCTGATCGAGAACGGCACCTGGGCCGCCCGCTCCGGGATGCTGATGACCAAGCTCCTGGAGGAGATGAAGGAGATGCGGGTGATGGAGGGGACCGTGACGCTGAAGTCCTCCGTCAAGGAGGCCCAGCGCCGGGGTCTGGAGTCCCTGGCGGACGCCATTGCCGACGAGCTGCTCCACTGAGATGATGAGAAGATGCCCCTGCCGGAGTTCCGGCGGGGCATTTTCCGTTTCAAAGGCCCGAAAGAGCGAAAAAAGCCGCCCGCCGCGATCCGCGGCAGGCGGTTTTTCCTGTATTGTAAATTTACTTTACAGCAGCGTGACACCGGCCTCTTCACAGATTTTCACGGTGTCCGCGTCCCACAGGCTCACCTGGACCTCGCCGATGTGGCAGGTGCCGATCAGCAGCATGCACAGCCGGGACTGGCCGATGCCGCCGCCGATGGACTGGGGCAGCTGGCCGTTCAGCAGCATCTTGTGGAAGGGCAGCTCCCGGCGCTGGTTGCAGTTCGCGGCGGTCAGCTGGCGGTCCAGAGCCGCGGCGTCCACCCGGATGCCCATGGAGGACAGCTCGAAGCTCCGCTCCAGAATGGGGTTCCACATGAGGATATCGCCGTTCAGCTCCCAGTCGTCGTAGTCGGGCGCGCGGCCGTCATGGCGCTTGCCGGAGGCCAGGGTCTTGCCGATCTGCATCAGAAACACGGTGTGGTGCTTGCGGCAGATCTCCACTTCCCGCTCGTTGGGCGTCAGGTCGGGATAGCGGTCCTCCAGCTCCTGGGTGGTGATGAAGTACACGTCCCGGTCCGGCTTGAAGGTCAGGGCGGGGAAGGCGTTGCGCAGGGCGGCGGAGGTGTCGCAGATGGCGCCCACGATGTCGCGCACCGTCTCCTTCAGGTACAGCACGTTCCGGTCCATGGGAGAGATGTGCTTCTCCCAGTCCCACTGGTCTACATAGATGGAGTGGAGGTTGTCCACCTCCTCGTCCCGCCGGATGGCGTTCATGTTGGTGTAGAGGCCCGTTCCCTCGGGGAACTCGTACCGCTTCAGGGCCAGGCGCTTCCACTTGGCCAGGGAGTGGACCACCTGACCGTCGGTGCCCACGTCGGGGATGTCGAAGGAGACGGGGCGCTCCACGCCGTTCAGGTCGTCGTTGAGGCCGGTGCGGCCGTCCACGAACAGGGGGGCGGAGACCCGGTGCAGGTTCAGGCGCACGCAAAGGCTGTGCTGAAACTCCTGGTGGATCAGCTCGATGGCCCGCTGGAGCTCGTTGTTGCTGAGCGGCATCCGGTAGCCGGAGGGAATGGTGGTTTTACTCATAGTCGGAAATGCATCCTTTCTGTGGATTGTAATTCAGAGGAACAGCCCCGCGGCGAGGGGCGTCACGTAGGCCTCCGTCAGCGCCGCCAGGATCAGCAGCGGCAGCAGGAGGAAGACCAGCAGCCGGGCCGCCAGTCCCAGGCACGCGCCCAGAGGGAGGGCGGCCGGATCGCGGCGGCAGCGGCGGGTCAGGTGCCCGCAGATGTACAGCCCCATGGAAAAGGCCAGGATCAGGGCGGGCAGCTCAAAAATCCCGTGGGGCAGCAGGCTTGCGGCATACAGCAGCATGGTGGTGTCCGTGGCGGCATAGCAGGCGGCGAGACCGCCCAGCAGCACCGCGTTCACACCCAGCGCCAGGGCCGGGAGGCGCACAAAGGGGATCAGCCCATAGAGCATGGTGACGGCACAGGCCCGCAGGTTGTTGGCCAGCAGCAGAAGCGGGGAGAGGTTCCCGGCTCCGTCCGTCAGGTCCATGCCCTGGAACAGGTGCTGGAGATAGGCGGAAAAGCCGAGCCGCAGCTCCGGCACCGCCAGGCACACGCCGAAGGCCAGGAAGACCAGCAGGAAAAAGGCGATGGCGGCGCGCCGGACCTCGGCCTCGTACCCGTTCCGCCAGGCCCGGAGCACCGGGTCGAACTGGGCCGCCAGAAACCGCTTCATGCTCGGAGCTTGTCCAGGCCCAGCTGCAGGCGGCGCAGGGTCTCATCCTTACCAAGGATGTGGCAGATCTCCACGGCGCCGCCGGGGGTCACCAGCTTGCCGGCCGCGGCGATCCGCACCGGCCACATGAGGGTGGCGTTCTTCACGCCCAGGCGCTCCGCCAGGGCGATCAGGGTGTCGTGGACCGCGTCCGCCGTCCAGTCGCCGATGCCCTCCAGGGCGGGGATGGCGGCCTCCAGCATGGCCTGGGAGACCTCCGGATTCGTCTTGGACTTCTTGTTGGTGAAGAAGTCCACGCCGTAGTCCGGCAGCTGGTCGAAGAAATCCACCTTCTCCGGGATCTCGGTCAGCTTCTCACAGCGGGCCTGGAGCAGGGCGGCCACGGCGGACACATCAATGGCGGGGTTCTTCACGGCCTCACGGATATAGGGCTCCGCCGCTTTGGCGAAGTCCTCCGGCGCCATGGCGCGGAGATACGTGGCGTTGAAGTAGGTGAGCTTGTCGATGTCAAAAATGGCGGGGGACTTGGAGATGCCGGCGATGTCGAAGGCCTCCACCAGCTCGTTCAGGGAGAAGATCTCCTGCTCGCTCCGCTCCCCCTTGGGGGCCCAGCCCAGCAGGGCCACATAGTTCAAAATGGCCTCCGTCAGATAGCCCTGGGCCTTCAGGTCCTCGTAGGAGGGGTCCCCGTGGCGCTTGGACATCTTGTTGTGCTGGTCCCGCATGACGGGGGAGCAGTGGACGTAGGTGGGGATCTCCCAGCCGAAGGCCTCGTAGAGCAGATTGTACTTGGGGGAGGAGGACAGGTACTCGCTGCCCCGGACCACATGGGTGATGCCCATCAGGTGGTCGTCGATGACGTTGGCGAAGTTGTAGGTGGGCAGGCCGTCCCGCTTTAAGAGCACCTGATCGTCCAGGGTCTTGTTCTCCACGGTGATTTCGCCGAAGGACACGTCGCGGAAGGTGGTGGTGCCCTCCCGGGGGATCTTCTGCCGGATCACATAGGGCTCGCCGGCCTCCACCCGGCGCCGCGCCTCGGCGGGGTCCAGGGACCGGCAGGGATCGTCGGCGCGGTCAAAGTCACCGGCGTCCTCCTCGGACGCGGCCTTCTCGCAGAAGCAGTAGTAGGCGGCGCCCTTCTCCACCAGCAGGTGGGCGTAGGGCTGATACAGGTCCCGGCGCTCCGACTGGATATAGGGGCCCACGGGGCCGCCCACGTCGGGGCCCTCGTCATGGGTCAGGCCGCACTCCGCCATGGTGCGGTAGATCACGTCCGTGGCGCCCTCCACCAGGCGGCCCTGGTCGGTGTCCTCGATCCGCAGGATGAACGTGCCGCCGGCGTGCCGGGCGATGAGCCAGGTGTACAGGGCCGTCCGCAGATTGCCCACGTGCATATAGCCGGTGGGAGAGGGGGCGAACCGGGTGCGGACCTTCCCCTTGGGGATGCGGGCCTCCATCTCCTGGAAAAAGCTCTGATCCAATGCCATGCAAATACCTCCATATCGGGTAAATTACAAAAAATAACAACGTACATTATCCCCTGAAACCCTTGGAATGTCAAGGGCCGATTGTGTCCGGCGGCACACGGGCGCCGGACGCGGGGGGCAGGGTGGGGGCGGTATACATCCGCTCCGGCAGATGGTCGTCCCCGGTGACCATGGTCAGAAACGTCCAGCCGTACCGCTCGTAAAAGGCGGTGTGGTCCGTCACCAGGTACAGCCGGGGGATCCCCATGGCGCCCAGGTCCCGCCGGATGAAGTCCAGCAGGCGCCCGGCGGTCCCGCGGCCCCGCCAGGGGGGCTCCACAAACAGGGCGCAGAGATTGGGCGTCAGGTCCTTCCGGTCATGGAAGTCGTTTGCGATGACGCCGGCCCCGGCCAGCAGGCGCCCGCCGTCCCGGACCACGTACCACTGGGGAACCGGCGCCTCCCGGCGGAGGCACTGCTCTATGCTCTCCCGGTAGGACTCCGCCGGGATTCCCCAGCGGCGGCTGAACCAGACGGCGGCCTCGTCCGCCAGGGCGGGCGCGTCCCGCAGGGGGAGAATGGGATGTTCCATACGGCTCCTTTCTGAGACTGTGGATATACAGCAAAAAATCCCGAACCGGGTGGTTCGGGATTTCGTTTGTCCATGTCAGACCGCTCTGGTGACCTTGCCGGAACGCATACACCGGGTACAAACATACACATGGCGGGGAGAGCCGTCGACAATTGCCTTCACACGCTTCACATTGGGCTTCCACATCCGATTGGAACGCCGATGAGAGTGAGAGACCTTGATGCCGAACGTAACGCCCTTATCGCAGAACTCGCACTTAGCCATCCGTTGCACCTCCTTGCTGTCGCGTACTTCCATGCCTTCTGCAGGCACAACTGGTATCATAACAGAAAAGTTTTGAAAATGCAAGTAAAATTTTCAAAAAAACACAAGCTTTTTTCAACTGCACGCCAAGGGGGCGTCAGCGGACTACCGCTTCCCCGGCAAATACCGCCGCAACGCCGAGGACCAGGCTTGCCGCCGCATAGAGCAGGGCCGCCGCTGTGTGCCCGCTCTTCAGAAGATCTCCGGTCTCCAGGGCAAAAGAGGAGAAGGTGGTGAAGCCCCCGCACACCCCTGCCTTCAGGAAGAGCACCAGCCTGGGGTCGGGGGCGGCCCGCTTCAGGGCCAGCGCCGTGACGGCGCCGATGAGAAAGGAGCCGATCAGGTTGATGGCAAGCGTCCGGACGGGAAAGCCCCAATCCCTTCCCAGAGGAATCCGCCCCGCCAGATAGCGGCACACGGACCCCAGGAATCCCCCGAGCCCCACGGCAATACAGTTCAGCATGGACGCCACACCCCTTTTCAACTTGGCTGCGGAAAAACCGGCCGCACCCATGATAACACAACCGGCGGCCGGAGGCAAGCGCCCGCCCCTCTCCGGCAGACCGGCCGGATTCGGCCGTGGGCACGGGGTCCGGACCGGGAAACCGGCGGCTGGGTGTTGCGCAAGCGGCGAGATTCATATATAATAGAATTACTTCCGCACCCCGGAGCGCGGGTGCGGCGATCCATTCACCGCGCCGGGCGTGGGCCCGGCCTGGGAGAAAACCGGCGTCCCAGTCCCGGGCGCCGCAAGAAAAGGGGAGGACACGATGCAAGAACATGGCCTGAAGATCTCGGAGCTGGTCACCCTCTTCAATCTGGAGGTGCTGAACAGGGGCAGCGACTATGACACGGCGCTGCTGACCATCACGGACGTGAACCGTCCCGGCCTTCAGTTTCATAACTTCTACGACTACTTTGACCCCCGCCGGCTCCAGGTGCTGGGCAAGGCGGAGATCACCTATCTGAAAGGGCTGACGACGGAGCAGCGGCGCAAGTGCTTCGACGACCTGTTCCTTTACGACATCCCGGCCCTGGTGATCTCCCGGGGGCTGGACTGCTTCCCGGAGTGCCTGGAGAGCGCCCAGGTCCACGAGCGGACGCTGCTGCGGACCGAGGAGACCACCGTGGAGTTCACCAGCCACACCATCGAGTATCTGAACCGGGTGCTGGCGCCCTGCGTCACCCGCCACGGCGTGCTGCTGGACATCTCCGGCGAGGGCGTGATGATCACCGGCGACTCCGGCATCGGCAAAAGCGAGTCCGCCATCGAGCTCATTATGCGGGGCCACCGGCTGGTGGCGGATGACGCGGTGGAGATCCGCCGCATCTCCAACCAGCTGATCGGCACCGCGCCGGAGGTGATCCGCCACTATATCGAGCTGCGGGGCATCGGCGTCATCGACGTGCGCCAGCTCTTCGGCATGAGCGCCATCATGGAGGAGTCCCAGATCGACCTGGTGGTCCAGTTCGAGCAGTGGGACGAGACGAAGTTCTATGACCGGCTGGGCATTGAGGATCACCACATCGACATCATGGGCGTGGAGATCCCCTGCGTCACCATCCCGGTGCGGCCGGGCCGGAACCTGGCCAGCATCGTGGAGGTGGCGGCCATGAACAACCGCCACCGGCGCTACGGCTTCAACGCCGCCCAGGAGCTGGCACAGCGGGTGGACCTGCGGGCGGAGCAGGGCAGCCGGAAACAGAAATGAGCGGATTCTTCATCGGCATCGACGTGGGCGGCACCAACCTGAAGGCGGGCCTGACGGACGAGACGGGCCGCCTTCTGGCGGCGGCGCGCCGCCCCCTGGACTTCCGGGGGGCGGAGGCCTTTGCGGCGGATCTGGCGGATCTGGCGGCGGAGGTGCTCTCCGCCGCCGGCGCGGCGCCCGGGGACGCGGAGGGCGTGGGCATCGGCCTGCCGGGGGCCGTCTCCGGCGGAGAGGTGCTGTACACCACCAACATCCCCCTGGAGCGGACGGATCTGGCGGCCCTGTTCCGCCGGCGGCTGGACCTGCCGGTGCTGCTGGGCAACGACGCGGACTGCGCCGCCGTGGGGGAGTATTTCCAGGGCGCGGGCCGGGGCCTGCGGGACTTCGTGGTGCTGACCCTGGGCACCGGCCTGGGGGCCGGGATCATTCTGGACGGCCGTCTGCGGGGCGGCGAGTCCTCCAGCGAGGCGGGGCACATGGTGCTCCATGCCGGAGGAGAGCCCTGCCCCTGCGGGCGCAGGGGCTGCTGGGAGCAGTACGCCTCCGCCACGGCGCTGATCCGCCGGACGGAGGCGGCCATGTCCGCCCATCCGGAGAGCGCCCTCCGCCGCCTGGCAGAAGAGGCCGGCGGTGTGGATGGCCGGACGCCCTTTCTGGCGGCGGAGGCGGGGGACGAGACGGCCCTTGCCGTCTGCCGCGCCTATGTGGAGGAGCTGGCGGAGGGCACGGCCAGCCTCATCAACATCCTCCGGCCGGAGGCGGTGGCCTTCGGCGGAGGCGTGGCCGGGGCACCGGAGCATCTGCTGCTGGAGCCCCTGCGCCGCCGGATCGGGGAGTTGTGCTTCTCCCGCCACGGCGGGCGGGCCACCCGCATCCTCCGGGCGGAGCTGGGCAACGACGCCGGCGTCATCGGCGCGGCCCTGCTGGGCCGGGTAATTTGAAGTATGAGGAGGTCCAGAAATGGACTGGTGGATCACATTTGACCAGCAGGCGGCGGACTATCTGCCGGACCTGCGGATCGCGAAGGAGGAGCCCATGGACCGGCACACCTCCTTCCGCATCGGGGGGCCGGCCCGGCGCATGGCCTTTCCGGAGCGGGGAGAGCAGCTGGTGCTGCTGCTGGACATGGCCGCCCGCTGCGGCGCCCGGCCCCTGGTGATGGGCAACGGAACCAACCTGCTGGCCCCGGACGAAGGTCTGGACCGGCTGGTGATCGACACCTCCGCCGGGCTGAACCGGGTGGAGGCCGGCGGGACGCCGGGGACCATCCTGGCGGAGGCGGGGGCCTCCCTGGCCCGGGTGGCGGATTTCGCCTGCCGGCAGGGACTGGCGGGGCTGGAGTTCGCCCACGGCATCCCGGGCACGGTGGGCGGCGCGGTGTGCATGAACGCCGGCGCCTACGGCGGGGAGATGGCCCAGGTGGTGCGGGAGGCGACCCTGCTGCTGCCGGAGGAGGGCATCCGGACCCTCACCGGGGCGGAGATGGCCTTCGGCTACCGCCGGAGCTTTCTGACGGACCACCCGGATGCGGTGGTGCTGCGGGCGGAGTTCCAGCTCTCGCCCGGAGACCCGGCGGCCATCCGCCAGCGGATGCGGGAGCTGATGGAGCGGCGCAGGGCCAGCCAGCCCCTGGAATTTCCCAGCGCGGGCAGCACCTTCAAGCGGCCGGAGGGCTATTACGCCGGGACGCTGATCGACCAGTGCGGCCTGAAGGGGCTGACGGTGGGCGGCGCCCAGGTCAGCGAGAAGCACGCGGGCTTTGTCATCAACCGGGGCGGCGCCACCTGCGCCGACGTGAAGGAGCTGATCCGCCGGATCCAGGAGCGGGTCTTTGCGCAGGCCGGCGTCCGGCTGGAGCCGGAGGTCCGGATCATCGACTGAGAAAGGGGCGGTGCGGACATGGAAATCCTCATCATCTCCGGCCTCTCTGGGGCCGGGAAGAGCAAGGCGGCCTCCTTTCTGGAGGACATGGGCTTTTATATCGTGGACAATATGCCCGCCGCCATGATCTTGAAATTCGCGGAGTTCTGCGCCGGGGGCAACGGCCGCTACGACCGGGTGGCCCTGGTGTACGACGTGCGGACGGCCAGCTCCTTCACGGAGCTGTTCGACGTGCTGGATAAGCTGAAGGACATGGAAGCCCAGTGCCGGATGCTGTTTCTGGAGGCCGCGCCGGAGGTCATCATCAAGCGGTACAAGGAGACCCGCCGCCGCCATCCCCTGGCGGCGGACACCGACTCCCTGGAGGAGGCGGTGGAGAAGGAGCGGGCCCTGATGGCCCCCGTCAAGGAGCGGGCGGACTTTGTCATCGACACCTCCCGCACCTCCACCGCCCAGCTGCGGGGAGAGCTGCTGCGTCTCTTCGGCCAGGAGGGGGAGAAAGGGGGCATGACGGTGAGCGTCACCTCCTTCGGCTTCAAGTACGGCCTGCCCCTGGAGGCGGATCTGGTGTTCGACGTGCGGTTCATGCCGAATCCCTTCTATATCGAGGACCTGCGTCCCCGGACGGGGCTGGACCAGGCGGTGGCGGACTATGTGTTCCACTTCCCCCAGACCCAGGACTACATGCGCCGTTTGGAGGACCTGCTGGCCTTCTCCCTGCCGCTGTACGCGGAGGAGGGGAAGACCTCCCTCACCATCGCCGTGGGCTGCACGGGGGGGCACCACCGCTCCGTGGCGGTGACCCACGCCCTGGCGGGCTTCATCCGGGACCAGGGGTACCAGGTGCTGGAGAACCACCGGGACATGACCCGGGGAGGCTGAGCCGTGAGGGAGCAGGAATACCGCGTCCCCCGGGCCCATGGACCCAAGGTGGCCGTCATCGGCGGCGGCCACGGCCTGTCCAACATGCTGCGGGGGCTGAAGCAATATACGGAGAACATCTCCGCCATCGTCACGGTGGCGGACGACGGCGGCGGCTCCGGCATGCTGCGCCAGGACCTGGGGATGCCCCCGCCGGGGGACATCCGCAGCTGTATGGAGGCCCTGGCCAACACGGAGCCGGTGATGCGGGAGCTGCTCCACTACCGCTTCACCGAGGGGAGCCTGGCGGGGCAGAGCTTCGGCAACCTGTTTCTGGCGGCACTGAACGGCATCTCCCCGTCCTTTGACGCGGCGGTACGCCGCATGAGCCAGGTCCTGGCCATCACCGGACGGGTGCTGCCGGTGACCACGGCGGACGTCCAGCTGGAGGCGGAATTTGAGAACGGCGCCACGGTGGTGGGGGAGTCCAAGATCTTTTACTGCAAAAAGCAGGAGGACTGCCGCATCCGCCAGGTGCGTCTGATCCCCTCCCGGCCCAAGGCCCTGCCGGAGGCGGTCTCCGCCATCGCCGACGCGGATATGATCGTCCTGGGGCCCGGCAGCCTGTACACCAGCATCATCCCCAATCTGCTGGTAGATGGCATCGTGAAGGCGATCCGGGAGTCCGACGCCCTGAAGGTCTATGTCTGCAACGTCATGACCCAGGAGGGGGAGACGGAGGGCTACACCGTCTCCGACCACATTGCCGCCATCTTCGCCCATTCGGCGCCGGGCCTGTTCCGCCTGTGCCTCACCAACTCCTCGCCCATCCCCAAGGCGGTGGCCGCCCGGTACGCGGAGGAGGGGGCCGAGCGCATCCGCTGCGACAAGGCCGCCTGCGCCGCCTTGGGCGTGGAGGTCGTGGAGCGGCCGGTGGCCACGGTGGAGAGCGGCTTTGTCCGCCACAGCTCCGCGGCCCTGGCCCGGGAGCTGATCCTGCTCCATGCGGAGCGGAGCGTCCGGATCGCCGGCGCCCG
The DNA here is from genome assembly GCA_019118935.1 of Candidatus Oscillibacter pullicola. Classification (GTDB taxonomy): domain Bacteria; phylum Bacillota; class Clostridia; order Oscillospirales; family Oscillospiraceae; genus Oscillibacter; species Oscillibacter pullicola. The sequence goes on along the minus strand of DWXY01000124.1, from coordinate 81,388 downwards.
ATTCCGCCCCCGGGAGGACGCCTACCGGATGGAGGAGCGGAAATGAGCCCCACAATTACCCAGAGTTGGAGGAGACCCACCCATGTCCTTTTCCTTTGAAGCGAAAAACGAGCTGTGCCGCCTGCCGGTGCAGAAGCTGTGCTGCGCCCGGGCGGAGGCCTACGGCATCCTGCTGTACTGCAACACCTTCAGCGCAAGCGAGGTGCGGATCATCACCGGGAACCCCGCCCTGGCCGCCCGGCTTCCCAAGCTGTTTCACCGGGCCTTCGGCCTGCGGTTCGACCGGCTGCCGGAGGAGGGGGAGTGCGGCAAGCTGGTGTTCCAGATCACAGACGGCGGCAAGCTCCGCCGGATCGTGGACCTGCTGGGCTTCAGCCCGGAGCAGAACCTGGCCCTGCACATCAACTTCGGACTGCTGGAGGAGGAGTGCTGCCGGGCGTCTTTCCTGCGGGGGGTGTTCTTCGCCGGGGGCAGCGTCACGGACCCGGCCAAGCGGTATCATCTGGAGCTGGCCACGTCCCACCTGCAGGCGAGCCGGGAGCTGGAGGTGCTGCTGCGGGAGTGCGGCTATCCCCCCAAGAGCGTGGCCCGCAACGGCAGCTTCATCACCTATTTCAAGCAGAGCGACCAGATCGAGGACTTTCTGACGCTGATCGGCGCGCCCGTGGCCGCCATGAGCGTCATGTCCGCCAAGCTGGAAAAGGACCTGCGCAACAGCGTCAACCGCCGCCTCAACTGCGACAGCGCCAATCTGGACAAGGCGGTGGAGGCGGCCCAGGAACAGCTGGAATCGATCCGGAAGCTCCAGCGGGCGGGCCTCCTGGACCAGCTGCCGGACAAGCTCCAGCTGACGGCGGCCCTGCGGCTGGAGAATCCGGAGCTGACCCTCTCGGAGCTGGCGGAGGAGTTCGACCCGCCGGTGACCAAGTCCTGCCTGAACCACCGGCTGCGGAAGATCACCCAGCTGGCAAAGGGGATATAAAGGACATATACTTTACAAATAATCGAAGAAAAGCTGGAGGAACATACCATGGATCGCTGTGCGGCAGCGTATGCATATCACAAGCAGGGGTATAACTGTGCCCAGTCTGTGGCCGGGGCCTTTGCGGACCTGACGGGCACGGCGCCGGAGCAGCTGATGGCCGCCATGGGCGGCTTCGGCGGCGGCGTGGGCGGCAGCCACGAGGAGCTGTGCGGCGCCGTCAGCGGCGGCGTGCTGGTGCTGAGCCTGCTGCACCCCCACACGGACGGAGAGGACAGGGCCGGGAAGGTGCGCCTCTACGCCCGGGCCAAGGAGTTCCGCCGCCGGTTCCAGGAGGTGTTCGGCCTGACCCGGTGCGGAGACCTGCTGCGGGCCCGGCCCGGCGTCACGGAGAGGAACCCGGCCTCCCGGCGGCTGGGGGTCACCGCCCACTGCGACAACATGATCGTCACGGCCGTGGAGATCCTGGAGCAGATGCTGCGAGAGGAAGAAGCGGGCTGATGGCCCGCCGGAGCGGCCTGCGGAAGGAGAGGGAGCCCATGAAGAAGCTGGGCTGTTTTCAGGCCTGCCGGTACAGCAACCGGATGGTGATCGCCGGGACGGCAGTTGCTGTCGTCAGCATCTTGCTTTGGGGGGAGGGCATCCTTCCGGTCCTGTTCGGCGTGCTGGCCGCGGCAGGCGTCGCGATCATTGTGGCCGGCTGTGTGATCGGGAACCGATTCATCGTCTGTCCCCACTGCGGCGGACCCCTGTATGACGGACCCCGGCTGCCGACCCACATCCCCCAATACTGCCCCAACTGCGGGACGAAGATCGAACCGCCGGGGGGGCGGATGAGCCAACGTTTGCAAGAAGTTCCAAGGAATTTAGACAGGAGTTAGCTATGTCCTTTGTCCATTTACACGTCCATACGGAATTCAGCTTATTGGACGGCGCCTGCCGCATCCGGGACCTGCCCGGCATCGTGAAGGCCATGGGCCAGACGGCCTGCGCTGTCACGGACCACGGCGTCATGTACGGCGCCGTGGACTTTTACCGCGCCTGCAAGGCCGAGGGGATCAAGCCCATCATCGGCTGCGAGGTGTACGTCACCCCCCAGGGCCGGACCCGGTTCGACAAGGTCCACGAGCTGGACGCGGAGAGCCGCCATCTGGTGCTGCTCTGCGAGAACGAGGAGGGCTACCGGAACCTGTCCTATCTGGTGTCCATGGGCTGGACGGAGGGCTTCTACATCAAGCCCCGGATCGACCTGGAGCTGCTGCGGCGGTACAGCGGGGGGCTGATCGCCCTGTCGGCGTGCCTCGCCGGGGAGATCCCCCGGCGGCTGCGGAACGGGGAGTACGAGAACGCCAAGGCCTATGCCCTGGAGCTCTCCCACATCTTCGGCCCGGACCGCTTCTATCTGGAGCTCCAGGACCACGGCATCCGGGACCAGCAGATCGTGAACCAGGGCATCCTCCGCATCCACCAGGAGACGGGCCTGCCCATGGTGTGCACCAACGACGCGCACTACCTCCGGAAGGAGGACGCGGAGGCCCACGACGTGCTCCTCTGTATCCAGACCGGCAAGACCATCGACGACGAGAACCGGATGCGCTACGAGCCCCGGAACTTCTACCTCCGCAGCGAGGCGGAGATGGCGGCCCTCTTTGACGGCTACGAAGGCGCGCTGGAGAACACCGCGAAGGTCGCCGACATGTGCAACCTGGACTTCACCTTCGGCAAGTACCATCTGCCGGAATTCCGGCTGCCGGAGGGGTACGACAGCTTCTCCTATCTGAAAAAGCTCTGCGACGAGGGCTACCGGGAGCGGTACGGAGCGGACGACCAGTACCGGGACCAGCTCCGGTACGAGCAGGACATGATCGAGAAGATGGGCTTCACCGACTACTTCCTGATCGTCTCCGACTTCGTCCGCTACGCCAGGAGCGCGGGCATCCCCGTGGGCCCCGGCCGGGGCAGCGCCGCCGGGAGCATGGTCAGCTACTGCCTCCACATCACGGACATCGACCCCATGAAGTACAACCTGTACTTCGAGCGGTTCCTGAACCCGGAGCGGGTCAGCATGCCGGATATCGACATGGACTTCGGCGACACCCGCCGGGGCGAGGTGGTGGACTACGTCCGCCGGAAATACGGGGACGACCACGTGGCCCAGATCGTCACCTTCGGCACCATGGCCGCCCGGGGCGTGATCCGGGACGTGGGCCGGGTGATGAACATGCCCTACGCCGACGTGGACGTGATCGCCAAGCAGGTACCCGCCGGGCCCGGCGCCCTCCACATCACCCTGGACGACGCCCTGCGCCTGTCCAAGCCCCTGCGGGAGCAGTACGAGACCGACGAGCAGGTGAAAAAGCTCATCGACACCGCCAAGGCCCTGGAGGGGATGCCCCGCCACGCCTCCACCCACGCCGCCGGCGTGGTCATCACCAAGCGGCCGGTGTACGAGTACGTGCCCCTGGCGAAGAACGACGACGCCGTGGTGTGCCAGTACGTCATGACCACCCTGGAGGAGCTGGGCCTCCTGAAGATGGACTTCCTGGGGCTGCGGAACCTGACGGTGCTGGACGACGCGGTGAAGATGGTCCAGGAGCGCCGGCCGGACTTCAAGCTCTCGGACATCCCGGAGGACGACCCGGAGACCTTTGAGATGATCTCCGCCGGCAAGACCTCCGGCGTGTTCCAGATGGAGTCCGCGGGCATGACCGGCGTGTGCGTGGGCCTGCGGCCCCAGAACATCGAGGACATCACCGCCATCATCGCCCTGTACCGCCCTGGCCCCATGGACTCCATCCCCCGGTTCATCGCCTGCAAGCACGACCCCAGCAAGATCAAGTACCTCCACCCGTCCCTGGAGCCGATCCTCTCCGTCACCTACGGGTGCATCGTCTACCAGGAGCAGGTGATCCAGATCTTCCAGCAGCTGGCGGGATACTCCCTGGGCCAGGCGGACATGGTGCGCCGGGCCATCTCCAAGAAGAAGGCCGCCCAGATCGAGAAGGAGCGGGAGGCATTCCTCCACGGCGATCCGGAGCGGAACATTGCGGGCTGCGTGGCAAACGGCATCCCGGAGGAGACGGCCCAGGCCATCTACCAGGATATCTACGACTTTGCCAACTACGCGTTCAACAAGGCCCACGCCGTCTCCTACGCGGTGGTGGCGTATCAGACCGCCTGGTTCAAGTGCCACTACACCCGGGAGTACATGGCGGCGCTGCTGACCAGCGTGCTGGACAACTCCGACAAGGTGGCGGGCTACATCAGCGAGTGCCGGGACTGCGGCATCGCCCTGCTGCCGCCGGACATCAACCGCTCCGCCGACCGGTTCACCGTGGAGGAGGGGGGCATCCGCTTCGGGCTGGTGGCCATCAAGAACATCGGCCGGGGCTTCATCCAGGCGGTGATGCGGGAGCGGGAGACGGCGCCCTTCACGTCCCTCTACGACTTCTGCGACCGGATGGCGGGCAGCGACATCAACAAGCGGGCGGTGGAGAACCTGATCCGCTCCGGCGCCTTCGACTCCCTGGGGGCCAAGCGGTCCCAGCTGATCCAGGTGTACGAGTCCGTCATGGACGCGGTGGCGGACAGCCGCCGCCAGAACCTGGAGGGGCAGATGGATTTCTTCTCCCTGGCGGACGGCGGCAGCGGCGGGAGAAAGAATGTGAAGGAAATCCCCTTGCCGGATATCGACGAGTACACCCCCGAGGAACGGATGCTGATGGAGAAGGAGACCACGGGCCTCTATCTCTCCGGCCACCCCATGGACCAGTACCGGGAGGCGGTGCGGCGGCTGGGAGCGCCCACCATCGGCTCCATTTTGGGGGACTTCGCCCAGGAGGGCGGCCCTACCCGGTTCGCCGACGACCAGCGGATCACCATCTGCGGCATCGTCACCTCCAGCAAGACGAAGACCACCCGCAACAACTCCCTGATGGCCTATGTGACGGTGGAGGACGACACCGCCTCCATCGAGCTGCTGTGCTTCGCCCGGGTGCTGGAGTCCTGCGGGCCGTACCTGAAGGAGAACCAGGCAGTGGTGGTGAAGGGGCGGCTCTCCGTCCGGGACGAGAAGGCGCCCCAGATCCTCTGCGACAGCGCATATCCGCTCTCCGCCGCAGGCGCTCCGGCGGCGGAAAGGCAGGCCGCGAAAGCGCCGGAGCAGGTGCTGTACCTGAAGTTCCCCAGCCTGGACCACCCCAGCGTGCGCCACATGAAGCTGGTGTTCCAGATGTTCCCCGGCAACGCCGCCGTGAAGATGGTGATGGCGGACACCCGCAAGGTCTACGGCACCCATGCGGGCCTCCACGATGCCCTGCTGCAGGAGGCCCGGGAGACGTTGGGAGAGGCCAATGTGGTGGTGAAATAGAGCAGAACGCCCGTGTCCGAAAGGACACGGGCGCTTTTCATTCACAGACGCCGTTTCAGCCACAGCGCCAGTTCCATAACTCCGGCGCCCAGGGTCAGGCAGACGGCCTGGATGGCCCGGAGTCCCGGCCCTTCACTGCCAGGAATGGGGATCGTAAGGGCCCAGAGGAAGAGAATCAGGGCCAAAACAGCTGCCGCCGCAGTCAGAAGCCAGCCCTGCCGCCAGCGGCGCAACAGCAAGCGGAACAGCAGACCGGCCAGAAGGGGGAAGACCGCGATCATCATCCAGTTCCATACGATCTGAAGCAGAAGGATACCTCCTTATCTCCGAAAACGGGCCGACAGGCCGCGGAGCGGGGACCCGGCGGCCAGGAGAAGGATCACCCTCGCCGCCCCTCCTTACGGGGCCTCGTCCTCCGGCTCGGAGGACATCAGGGCCCGCATGATCTCGCCGTACAGCCGCTCCGGGGACTTCTGGAACCGCTCCGTCAGCATGGCGGCCATGTCCTCCCGGGGGATGGCCAGCCGCAGGTCCATCACGCTGCCCATGTCGTCCGACAGCTCCAGCCGCACCGTGTAGGTGCCGTTGGGCCGCTTCTCCGTGGAGGCCTTCACCTGGCTCTTGCGCCGCAGGTGGCGGTTGCAGGCGGCCAGGTTCTTGTCGCACCGCAGCCGCACGGAGTAGGGGAGGCTGGACTCGCAGATCCGGCTGTTCCGCAGGCCCTTGTCGGTGATGGCGTACAGCCCGTCCGCCGACAGCGTCAGATGCTCGGTCCGCACCAGGTCGGAAAGGCACTCTGCAAAGTCGAAATAGTCCACGCCCTCGTCGCACATGGCCAGATCCCACACGGTGTCAAAGGGAATCGGCTCGATCACCCGGGCGGTGATATACAGGATCAGAAACTTGATCTCCAGCTTGTCATGGATAAAGCCGGGCATCCGCGTCACCTCCTTGGAATGGGATTGGATACAATTGTATTATACCGCAGGACCGCCGGGTTTGTATAGTCCGAATTTCCCAGCCGCCGCACCAATGGGCGCCGGGCGCATACACTGGATTGAAAGAGCTTCTCTTTCATCCAGCTACTTATTAGGAGGTATTGCAATGCCCGAGAAAGTTATGCCCGGTCCCGTGGAGGACTCCTGCGGCATCCGGGAGGCGGTTTGCATCCATACCAGGAAGATTTTTGATTCCTGCCGCGATAAGGACTGCATCGAGGACCTGCGGTTTTACCCCAAGCTGCAGTGTGTGGACGTCATCAACCGCGCCCTGTCCGTGAAGGGCGGCAGCGCCAAGCTGCTGTACGTCTATGTGGATGTGGAGCCCGTCAGCTTCAACCGGGGCTTCTACACCGTGGATATGCGCTTCTTCTACCACGTGACACTCCAGGCCTATCTCAGCTGCCCGGTGCCGGTGACGGTGGAGGGCCTGTGCGTCTTTGACAAGCGGGCCATCCTGTTCGGCAGCGAGGGGAACGCCAAGATCTTCTCCTCCGAGATGCGGGCCGGAGAGCCGGATCCCCAGATGATGCAGCGGTCCAACACGCCCATCGCCGTGGTGGAGGCCGTGGACCCCATCGTGCTGGACGCCCGCATCATGGACTGCTGCTGCAAGCGGGACTGCGACTGCGACCTGTGCGAAATCCCCACCTTCGTGGGCGACTGCTTCGGCGGGGAGCTGTCCAGCGGGGACGACAGCCGGCGGATCTACGTGACTCTGGGCCAGTTCTCCATCGTCCGGCTGGAGCGGGACACCCAGCTGCTGGTGCCGGTGTACGACTACTGCATGCCCGACAAGGAGTGCACCTGCGGCGACGGCTGCGAGGACCCCTGCGCCCTGTTCCGGAACATCTCCTTCCCGGTGGGCGAGTTCTTCCCGCCCAACACCGTCAAGCGGCCGGAGAGCTGCGACGACATCAAGAGCTGCTGCAAGTGAGCGGCGGCGCAACGAAAGCCCCCGTCCGAAAAGGACGGGGGTTTTGTCGTGCTCACATCTCCCGCTCGTAGCGGATCATGAGACACAGCTCCAGCACGGATTTGGCCACGAAGACACCGGTGGCGGCCAGGGGCACCCACAGGGGCGCGTCCAGGCCGATGGAGAGCCACGCCGCCGCCATAACGCTCCACTGGAGGGCCTCGCCGGATACCGCCTTGGCCCGGTTCCGGATGGCCACGTTCCGCTCGTCCCGCTGCTCGATGTCGTGCTGCCGGGCCATCTCCGGGTGCTTCGCCTCGTGGCGGAGGTTCAGCAGGGTGGACCCCGCCATGGCCAGCAGGCCGGAGCCTATGCCGCAGAGCATCCCGCCCAGGGCGTCGGACACCCGGCCGTCCAGAAGGATGGCCAGGCCCAGCAGGACGATGCCCACGGCCAGAAGTCCCTGGAACAGGCGCTTTTTTTGTGTGCGGTTCATACAGAGTCCCTCCCTTTAATACTGACGGCGGTACCAGACGGTGAACATCCAGTCCAGAAGTTTTTTCAAACAGGCCAGGCCCAGCAGGGTGATGTTGACCCACTTGGGCACGTCGAAGAAGTACAGGTAGGCAGCGCCGAACAGCAGCAGCCACAGCAGCACGTCCCCCGCCCGGGCCCTGGCCTTGGCCCGGATCATAGCACTCCGCTCGTCGTGGTCCTCCCGGTCCCGCTCCCGCCGGGCGGGGTCCTGGACGGACAGCAGTTCCGCAAGGGCGCAGAAGAGCAGGAGGCCGCCCGCAAGGCCGACGGCCCCCAGCACGGCAACGGGGGCGGCGGGAAACGCCCGCGCCGCCCAGAGGGCGGCCCCCGCCAGCAGCGCCCCTGCCGCGGCGGCCAACAGATACCAGCGTGTGTTCCGCTTCATGACAGCGCCTCCTCACATCTTCCGCTGGAGCCAGCGGTGCAGGGCCAGGGACAGAAGAAGATTGCCGATGACGATTCCAAACAGGAACCAGCTGATCCAGCCAGGGATCTCCGGGCCTTCAAAGGCCTGAAAGAACATGGCGGCCAGCAGCACCGCCAGCATCGTGATATCTCCTGAGATCGCCCGCGCCTTGTTCTGGATGGCGGTGTTCCGCTCGTCGTGCAGCGCCTTCTGCTCCCGGCGGTAGGCGGGGTCGGACGCTTTGTCCAGCCGCCGCAGTACGTTGAGGGCGGCGCAGAACACCGTCATGCCCACCATTCCCAACAGGGAGTCCATGCCGTCCGGCAGCAGCCGGGGCTCTCCCAGCCATTCCAGCACCACCGGGAACGCCCAGCAGAGGACGCCCGCGATGACCAGAAGGATAAACAGTGTCCGCTTGTGCATGGTGCCCCTCCTCTCCTACATTCGCCGCTGAAACCACTTGTACAGAAGGAAAAACGCCGCCAGATAAAATACCCAGCTTCCCAGGAGGAGCCGGACGACCCATTCGGGGACACCGAGACGCGCAAAGCTTTGCAGGCTCCACCCGGCCATCACCAGCAGGGACAGGGTCAGGAGCCCGGCGAGATAGCCGGCCCGGTCCCGGATGGCCTGGTTCCGCTCGTCACACCGGGCCTTCTGCCTCTGCCGGTAGTCCGGGTCCCGGGAGAGCCGTTTCAGCTGGAGCAGCGTCCCGATGCAGGTGCCGAACAGCACCGCCCCGGCCGTACCCAGCAGGGAGGCCGCGCCGCCGGAGAGACTAGGCGCGCCCGGCCCATTCAGAACGAACATCAGGATGCAGCACAGCAGCCCCGCGATCGCCAGGGACATCAATATGACCTGCTTCTTCATGTGCCCTCCTCCTCATAGATGAAAATGTCCTCAATGGTGGTGCCGAAGTACCGGGCCAGCTTGAAGGCCAGCAGGATGGAGGGATTGTACCGCCCGTTTTCCAGGGACCCGATGGTCTGGCGGGACACCTCCAGCGCCTCCGCCAGCTCCTCCTGCTTGATCCCCCTGGCCTTGCGCAGCTCCTCCAGGCGGTTTTTCAAGGGCGATTCCCCCTTTCATACGCCCCATCCGCTTCTGACGGATGGAAAGTTTGCTTTCCATCTTCAAGTTAGCACACTTCCGGTTCCATGTCAAGCACGCTTTCCATTTTTTCGGGCTTGTCCCATTTTCCGCCGGGGCAGTCATATCCGGGGACAACCCCTCATAGAGTATAGCGTATTACGAAAGGGGGCGCGGCCCGTGAAGGAGGAAGAACGCCGCTACGAGGAGGCGGCCCGGGTGCTGCCGGGCCGGCTGCGGGAACAGGCTCTGGCCCAGCCGCCGGAGGTCCGGCAGCGGGCGGAGGAGTTCCGCCTTCGGGCGGGGCGGCCGCTGGCAGTGCTGCTGCCGGAGGGGGAGCGGTCCCTGGGGACCGCCGTGACGCCGGAGGACCTGGAGGTCCTCTGCGACCTTGCCACCGACTACTCCCGCTACGCGGCGGAGGAGACCCTGCGGGAGGGGTATCTCTCCGTCCGGGGCGGCTTCCGGGTGGGGCTGTGCGGCACGGCGGTGATGAAGGACGGGGAGAACACCGCCCTGCGGGACCTGTCCTCCGCCGCCGTCCGCATCGCCCGGGAGCAGCGGGGGATCGGGGAGGCGGTGGCGCCCCGGCTGTTTCGGGACGGGCGGTATCAGAACACCCTGCTGCTGTCGCCCCCCGGCGGCGGCAAGACCACGCTGCTGCGGGATCTGGTGCGGTGCATCTCCTCCGGCGGCACCGGCAGGCCGGGCCTGCGGGTCTCCCTCATCGACGAGCGGGGGGAGGTGGCGGTGATGGTCCGGGGGAGGCCCCAGATGGACGTGGGGCCCCGGACGGACGTGCTGGACGCCTGCCCCAAGGCGCTGGGCATCCCCATGGCCCTGCGGGCCATGAACCCCCAGGTCATCGCCGTGGACGAGATCACGGCGGAGGCGGACCTCCGGGCCGCCATGCAGGCCGCCGGGTGCGGCGTGGGGCTGCTGGCCACCATCCACGCCGCCGATGCCGCAGAGCTGACCCAGCGGCCGCTGTACCGGCAGCTGCTGGCGGAGAAGGTGTTCCGGCTGGCGGTGCGCATCCGCTGGGATGAGGCCGGAAGGACGTACGAAGTGGAGGAACTGCCATGGTGAAGCTGGTGGGCGCGGTGTGTATCCTGGGGGCCGGGACCTGGGCCTGGCGGCGGTCGGCGGCGGAGCGCAGGTGGGAGTTGGACACGCTGGCGGACCTGACCGCCCTGCTGGACCGCATGGGGGAGGAGATCCGGCTCCGCCGGACCAGCCTGCCCCGGCTGCTGGGGTCCCTGGGCCGGGACCGGACGGGACCTGTCCGGGACTTTTGTACATCGGTGGCGGCGTCGCTGGCGCGGGGCGCGCCCCTGGGGCAGAGCTGGCGGTCCGCCGCGGAGGCGCTGCCCCTCGGTCCGGAGAGCCGGACCGCCCTGACCGCCCTGGGGGATTCCCTCCAGGGGGATGAGGAGAGCGTATGTAAAGCATTGACCCTTGCCGGAAAGATCCTGGAAAAAAACCTGGCGGCGGCCCGGGACCACAGGCAGGAGACGGAGAAGCGGTCCGCGGCGCTGTGGCTTTCCAGCGCGGCGCTGCTGGTGATTTTACTGATTTGAGGATAGACGCATGGAAGTGGATTTGATTTTCAAGATCGCCGCCATCGGCATCCTGGTGGCGGTGCTGAACCAGCTGCTGATCCGCTCGGGCCGGGAGGAGCAGGGGCTGATGGTGGTGCTGGCGGGGCTGGTGTGCGTGCTGATGCTGATGGTCCGGGAGATCAGCGACCTGTTCGACCTCATCAAGTCCCTGTTCGACTTCTGATATGGAGCAGGTCATCCAGGTGACGGGGCTGTGCGTGGTGGGGGCGCTGCTGGCCCTGGTGGTGAAGCGGGGCAGTCCGGAGACGGCGCTGCTGCTGGCGGTGGGGGCCGCCGTGGTGGTGGCCCTGGCCCTGGCGGGCGTGGTGGAGGAGCTGCTGGCCTTCCTGGGGGAGCTGGGGTCGGCCAGCGGCGTGTCCGCGGACCTGTTCGTACCCCTGTACAAGACCATCGGCATCGCCCTGGTGGTGCAGGTGGGGGGCAACCTCTGCCGGGATGCGGGGGAGAGCGCCCTGGCCTCCGTGGTGGAGACGGCGGGGACCCTCTGCGCCCTGCTGGCGGCCCTGCCGCTGCTGCGGGCGGTGCTGGACATGCTGTTGGAGCTGATGGGATGAAATGGTGGATCTGTTTGGCGGCGCTGGTGCTGGCGCTGACCACCTCCGCCGCGGCGGCGGACCTGCCGGCGGAGCTGGAGCGGGCCGCCCCGGAGGCGGCGGAGGACATCGGACCGGAAGACCTCTCCGGCGGGACAGGCTTTGCCCAGGGTGTGGGGAACATTTTAGACCGGCTGGCGGACCAGGTGGGGGACGTGGTCCGGGAGCGGACCCGGGGCGCGGCGGCGGTGCTGCTGGTGGTGGTGCTGTGCGGCGCCGTGGAGGGCTTCGCTCAGGGGACCGGGGGGAAGGGTGCGGCGTTCCTGCCCATGGCGGGGGCGCTGTCCATCACCCTGGCCTCCGCCGGGAGTCTGGACACCCTGATGGGGCTGGGCAGCCGGACCATCGGGGAGCTGGCGGACTTCTCCCAGGCGCTGCTGCCCACCCTGGCGGCGGCCACGGCGGCCAGCGGGGCCGTCACCACCGCCACGGTGCAGCAGGTGTCCACGGTGTTCTTCGTGGACCTGCTGCTGCGGCTGATCCGGCAGCTGCTGCTGCCGCTGGTGTACCTCTATATCGGCCTGCTGACGGCGGCGGCCTGCCTGCCGGAAAACCGGCTGGGGGCCATCGCTGAGGGGCTGAAGAAGCTGGTGACCTGGGTCCTCACCACGGCGCTGCTGGTGTTCACCGTGTACCTCTCCGTGGTGCGGATCATCTCCGGCTCCGCGGACAGCGCCACGGTGAAGGTGGCCAAGGCCGCCATCTCCGGCGTGGTGCCGGTGGTGGGGGGCATCATCGCCGACGCGTCGGAGACGGTGCTGGCCGGGGCCGGGATGCTGAAGAACACCATCGGCGTCTTCGGGATGCTGGCCATCCTGGCGGCCTGCGCCTATCCCTTTCTGCAGCTGGGGGTCCAGTACCTGCTGTACAAGGGGACGGCGTATCTGGCCTCAGTGGTGGGGGCGCCGGGGCTGTGCAAGCTCATCGACGGGCTGGGAGGCGCCTTCGGCCTGATCCTGGGCATGACCGGCAGCTGCGCGCTGCTGCTGCTCATCTCCGTGCTGGCCTCCGTGGGGGCGGTGATGCCATGATGGAGGCGGTGCGGGCGTGGCTGACCTCCGTGGTGCTGGTGTCGGTGCTGCTGTCGGCGGCCCAGAGCCTGATCCCGCTGGGCACCGTGCGGAAGGCGGCGGGCTTCACCGGCGGGCTCATCCTGCTGCTGGTGCTGCTGCGGCCGGTGCTGGGGGCGGACCTGGAGCATCTGGAGCTGGATTTCGACCGCTACCAGGCGGCGGTGGAGGAGCGGCAGGAGGAGCTGGCCGACACGCAGACCGAGGCCATGGCTTCTATCATAGCGGAGCAGACGGAAGCATATATATTGGACAAAGCGGGCGAGCTGGGGCTGGAGGTGACCGTCCGGGTGGAGACGCGGGCGGAGGGGAACGGCATCCCGGTGCCCTGGTCCGCGGAGCTGACGGGCAGCTGGTCGCAGGCACTGGCGTCGGCGCTGGAGATGGAACTGGGCATCCCGGCGGAGAGGCAGGTTTGGCATGAGCGGGAAGCAGAAAACTGAAGGAGTGCGAAGGATATGGGACAAGTACAAATTCGTGGCGCTGGTGGCGCTGGCGGGAGCCGTGCTGCTGCTGTGGCCCGGCGGGGACGGGAAGACGGCGGAGCGCGCCTCGCCCCAGGCGGCCGCCCTGGTGGAGCCGGAGCTCCAGCAGGAGATGGAGGACATTCTGGGCCGCATCCAGGGCGTGGGGGAGGTGCAGGTGCTGCTGACGGTGGAGTCGGACGGCGAGCGGCAGCTGGCACAGGACTCGGAGCTCTCTTACAGCGGCTCCACCGCGGCGCCGGAGGACTACTCCCGTTCCTCCCAGACCGTGCTGGTGGACGACGGGAGCGCCGAGGCGCCGGTGGTGACCCGGACGGTGTATCCCACCTACCGGGGGGCCCTGGTGGTGTGCCAGGGCGGGGACCGGGCGGACGTGAAACTGGCGGTGACGGAGGCGGTGGCGGCCCTGACCGGCCTTTCCGCAGACCGCATCACCGTGGCAAAATCGCAGTGATGATTTGGAGGAGGAGACAGCCCATGAGCGCGAGATGGAAGCGGAATACCGTGGTGGCCACGATGGTGCTGCTGGTGTGCGCAGCGGTGGCCCTGAACTGGAAGTACACCGGCGAGCAGGCGGCGGACGCCGTGGAGGAGACCGGCACCAAGATCCTGGGGGAGGCCACGCTGGTCAGCGGCCAGGAGGACGGCGGCGAGGCCGGGACGGACGAGGAGGCGGTGTACACCGGCGGGGACTACTTCGCCTCCGCCCGGCTGACCCGCCAGCAGGCCAGGGACAACGCCATCTCCCTGCTGCAGGAGGCGGCGGAACAGTCCGGGGCCGACGCGGCGGTGGCCAACGAGGCGTCGGAGGGCATCCAGGTGCTGGCGGGCTACACCATGAAGGAGGCCCAGATCGAAAACCTGGTGACCGCCAAGGGCTACGCAGACTGCGTGGCCTTCATGGGGGAGGACAGCATCAGCGTGGTGGTGGACACCGGCACCGGCGAGCTGACGGCGGAGGACGTGGCCAAGATCACCGACATCGCCATGACGGAGACCGGATACCCCGCCAGCGGCATCAAGATCATGGCCTCAAATTAGCTGTTGTATTTTCCCGGGAAACATGGTAAAATAACACCCTGGAACCATTCTTCTGGGACGCGGCGGGCGACCCCCGCCTCTACCAAGGATCAAACAGTGAGGAGAGGCTTACGATGGGCGAGAGCAAAGAGTATATGACGCTGCCGGAGGAGAACGGGAGCATCAACATTTCCGAGGAAGTGATTGCCGCCATCGCCGTGGGCGCCGTCCGGGATGTGGAGGGCGTGTCCGGCATGATGACCGCCATGGGCGGCAGTGTGACCGACCTGGTCCACAACAAGAAGAACGCCCAGAAGGGCGCCAAGGGTGTGAAGATCGACATGACCGGCGCCGCCCTGGTGCTGGACATCTATCTGACGGTGGAGTACGGCCACCCCATCCCCACGGTGGCGGAAAACGCCCAAAAGGCCGTCATCGGCGCGGTGGAGGCCATGACCGGCTGCTCTGTGGAGGCGGTCAACATCCACGTGGGCGGCGTGACGCTGGCCTGAGTCCCGGATGGGAATGAGAGAGAAAAGGACGTAGTTGAGGTTATGGTACGGAACACCGCGCGAGAGATCGCCATTCACCTGTCTTATGAGCTGAGCTTCACCGACAAGCCGGTGGAGGAGCTGCTGGACGAGCGCCTGACACCGGAGTCCTTCGCCGCCCTGGCGGAGGAGGACCCGCTGTATCAGGAGACGCCCAACGCCAAGCAGGCGGACTACATCCGCCGCCTGGTGCGGGGCGTGGCCGACCACGCTCCGGAGCTGGACGGGTATATCGCCAAATACGCCAAGGGGTGGAATTTTGCCCGGATCCCCCTGGTGGCCTCCGCCATCATGCGGGTGGCCATGTACGAGATTTTGTACATGCCGGACATCCCCCACGGCGCCTCCATCAACGAGGCGGTGGAGATCGCCAAGAAGTATGAGACGCCGGAGACGGTGAAGTTCATCAACGGCATTCTGGGCACCTTCGTGCGCCAGGAGATCACAGAATAACAGGCAGTCCTGGGGAGCGGGACGGGGGCTTTGCGCCGCCGGACCGCTCCGCGTTTTCTGCCCGCGTGAAGCAGGAGAGGAGCCATCCATGGAACCACACATCTACGGCGTCACCGAGGTGAACCAGCTGGTAAAGAGCCTGCTGGACAGTACTCCGGCTTTACAGGGCGTCGCCGTCCGGGGAGAGCTGTCCAACTACAAGATCTATCCCTCCGGCCACCACTATTTCACCCTGAAAGATCAGGAGGGGGCCCTCCGGTGCGTCATGTTCCGGGGACAGGCCTCCCGTCTCCGGTTTCGGCCGGAGAACGGCATGAAGGCCGTGGCCTCCGGCCGCATCACCGTGTTCCCCCGGGACGGGGCCTATCAGCTCTACTGCGACTCCCTGACGCCGGAGGGGGTGGGGGACCTGGCGGTGGCCTTCCAGCAGTTAAAAGAAAAACTGTGGAAGGAGGGCCTCTTTGACCCCGCCCACAAAAAGCCCCTGCCGCCCTATCCGGAGCGGATCGCTATCGTCACCTCCGGCGCCGGGGCGGCGGTCCACGACATGATCCGCATCCTCCGCCGCCGGTACCCCATCGCCAAGGTGATCCTGCTGCCGGTGCGGGTCCAGGGGGCCGAGGCCCCGCCGGAGATCGTGGGGGCCATCCGGTACGCGGACAGGTGGAAGATCGGGGACGTGATCATCACCGGCCGGGGCGGCGGGTCCATGGAGGACCTGTGGGCCTTCAACGATGAACGGGTGGCCCGGGCCATCTACGACTGCGAGACCCCCGTCATCTCCGCCGTGGGCCACGAGCCTGATGTGACCATCGCCGACTTCGTGGCGGACGCGCGGGCCTCCACCCCCTCCAACGCGGCGGAGATCGCCGTGCCGGACCAGGTGGAGCTGCTGCGGTGGCTCCGGGGCGCCGGGGAGCGGATGGCAAGAAGCGAGACGGCGCGGCTGGAGGCCGCCCGGCAGAATCTCACCGCCCTGGCGGCCAAGCGGGTGATGACCGACGGGCTGGCCTACGTCCAGGACAAGCGGCTGGACCTGGACCACCTGCAGCAGCGGCTGGGGGACGTGACCGGCGCGGTGCTGAGCCGCCACCGGCAGAAGTTCGCGGCCCTGGCGGCGTCCCTGGACGCCATGAGCCCCCTGGCGGTGCTGGGCCGGGGCTATGCCGTGGCCCGGGATGAGAACGGGAAGATCTTGAAAAGCTGGCGGGAGACGGCACCGGGCAGCCGGGTGTCCGTCACGTTGGGAGAGGGCGGCTTCACCGCCGTGGTGGACAGGCCCTATACGAAGGAGGAACAGCCATGAGCGCAAAGAAACAGACGTTCGAGCAGGAGATCGCCCGGCTGGAGGAGATCGTGGCGGCCCTGGAGAAGGGGGACGCCCCCCTGGCGGACTCCCTGGCGTTGTTCGAGGAGGGGACGAAGCTGATCGCCGCCTGCTCCCAGGAGCTGGACGCGGCGGAGCAGAAGGTGGTCAAGCTGATGAAGGGACCTGACGGCGCGCCGGTGGAGCTGCCCTTCGGAGAGGAGGAGCAGGGATGACCGAACAGGCGTTTCAGACCCGGTATGAGACCTACCGCACGGCGGTGGAATCGTATCTGGAGGCCCTCTTTGCCGGAAAGCCGGACTGGCGGGACCTGTATGAGTCCATGCGGTACAGCCTGCTGGCCGGGGGCAAGCGCATCCGGCCGGTGCTGACGCTGGAGTTCGCCCGGCTGGCGGGCCTTGCGGACTGGAAGACGGCCCTGCCCGCGGCCTGCGCCCTGGAGCTGGTCCACACCTACTCCCTGATCCACGACGACCTGCCCTGCATGGATGACGACGACCTGCGCCGGGGCAAGCCCACCAACCACAAGGTCTACGGCGAGACCCTGGCCGTACTGGCGGGGGACGCCCTCCAGCCGGAGGCCTACCGCCTGATCCTGACGGCGCCGGGGCTGGACGAGAGCCGCCGGGCCGCCTGCGGCCGCATTTTGGCGGAGGCCTCCGGCGCGGACGGCATGGTGGCGGGCCAGGTGCTGGACACCCTCCACGCCCCACGGACCGAGGCGGAGGTGACGGAGGTCCACCGCCTCAAGACCGGGGCCATGATCGCCGGCGCCTGCCGCCTGGGCGTGGCCGCGGCGGGCGGAAGCGGCGAGCTGATGGCCGCCGCCGAAACGTACGCCCAGGAGCTGGGCCTGGCCTTCCAGATCCGGGACGATATGCTGGACGTGTGCGGCGACGCGGCGGAGTTCGGCAAGCCCATCGGCTCCGACAAAGAGGAGGGGAAGGTCACCTTCGTGGACCTGCTGGGGCTGGAGGGCTGCGGCCGGGCGGTCCGCGCCCGCACGGAGGCGGCCAAGGCCGCGGTGGCGGACTGGGACACGGACGGCTTCCTGGCCGCCCTGGCGGACTCCCTGGCGGAGCGGAACAAGTGAAGAGCGGGGGCCGCCGTCCGGCGGCCCTTTTTCTGCCCGGTGCCGGGGGCTGTCCGCCCCGGGAGGACAGCCCGGCCGGTCACAAAAAATTTACGGACGCATATACGGAATATGTTGTATATTTATTAGATTTGTGATATACTGTATGGCGCTAAGCGGCGGCGCAGTATTCTAGTCAGATCATCCGTCTCCGAAGGAGGGGCTAAAAATCCTCTGAAGGGCACACCGATGAAACCTCTGGTGCCTGCTTGATACGCCCAGTTTCGGGTGGGTGCTGGGGGGAAGCCTGGCTTTGCCTGCGCTTGCGGACTCAGGGCGCTTTCCAATGGCATGGTGATGATGACCCTGTTTCCGTGGAGACCTGTTCTTGTGCGCGGACGTACTCCCAGTGTGGTATTCCGGGCCGCGTACGAAGCAGCTGATGAACCTGCAGCGCGGTGCATCGGCCCTGGGGGGCCGTAACGCTGTGTGCAGACGTAGCCTGCCTTGCGTGAGGCGGGTGGATGGGGGAACAACAGGCGGGGCCCTCTGGCCGGAGGGCCCGTTTGATCGCCCCCTGAAACCCGGTTTGCAAAAGAGGCTAAAGGGACGGATCGACTGGGGTGGAAATCACCTAGGCTGTCCTGACCGGGCTGAAAAGGGATTGCAGTGCGGACTAAGTGGCGATCGGGTGGCATGGCTGGCGACACTGTGCCGCGGCACCGAAGGGGGAACCGCCTCCATCGGCAACGAGAGGTGTGCCGCGGGGAAATCCAACCCGTACCTAAGCCGTAAGATTTACCTTTTCCGCCGCCGCCGGCTTAGCCAACTTGAATTCATTCCCAAGTGGAGGGACTTTTTTTGAGCGATACCCCAAAGCGAAAGCGCGGACGGGAGCGGGAGAGGCCGGGCCCCTACCGGTGGGCCGTGCAGGTCTTTTTTCTTGCCATCGTCCTGTCCGCGGCATTGAGCCTTGCGTCGGAGACCAGTCTCAGCGGCGCGGGCGCGGCGGCTGCCGCGCTGGTGCTGGCGGTGTTCATCGGCCTGGGCATCCTGTTCGACATCATCGGCGTGGCGGTCACGGCGGCGGACCCCAGGCCCTTTCACTCCATGGCCGCCCACAAGGAGCCCGGCGCCAAGGAGGCGCTGGTCCTGCTGCGGAACGCCGGGCGGGTGTCCAGCGTCTGCAACGACGTGGTGGGGGACATCTGCGGCATCGTCAGCGGCACCACCACCGCCGTGATCGTGGTGCGGCTCCAGACGGCCTTCGCCCTGCCGGAGAGCGTGCTGCTGAGCGTGGCGGTGACGGCCCTGGTGTCCGGCCTCACCATCGGCGGCAAGGCCCTGGGCAAGACGGTGGCCCTGAACAAAAGCACCAGCGTGGTCTACTGGGTGGGACGGTTTCTGCACCTGTTCCACCGCTGAGAGGAGGCTGGGTCATTTGATCTTAGAGAATATCCATACCCCGGCGGACGTGAAGGCCCTGGACCGGGACCAGCTGGAGCCCCTGTGCCGGGAGCTGCGGCAGTTCCTGGTGGAGCATGTGTCCAAAACCGGCGGGCATCTGGCCTCCAACCTGGGGGCGGTGGAGCTGACGGTGGCCATCCACCGGGTCTTCGACACGTCGAAGGACCGGCTGGTGTTCGACGTGGGGCACCAGTGCTACGTCCACAAGGCCCTCACGGGCCGGCAGGCGCTGTTTGACACCCTGCGGCAGTTCGGCGGCCTCTCCGGCTTCCCCAAGCCCCGGGAGAGCGAACACGACGCCTTCATCGCCGGACACGCCTCCAACTCCGTTTCCGTGGCTCTTGGAATGGCAAGGGCAAGAACTTTACAGCATGGGGATTACAGCGTTCTGGCCCTGATCGGGGACGGCGCCCTCACCGGGGGGCTGGCCTACGAGGGGCTCAATAACGCCGGCGCCTCCGGCGAGCCCCTGATCGTGATCCTCAATGACAACGGCATGTCCATCAACCCCAACGTGGGGGCGGTGGACAGCCATCTGAGCCAGATCCGCTCCAAGCCCGCCTACTATCACTTTAAAAAGTGGTACCGGAGCCTCTTCGGCCAGCACCCCATGGAGAACCGGCTGTACCGGTTCAACCACAAGGTGAAGACGTCCCTGAAAAAGGCCCTGTGGCCCGGCAGCACCCTGTTCGAGGACATGGGCTTCACCTACCTGGGGCCCATCGACGGCCACGACCTAGACCGGCTGGTCCACGTGCTGGCCTGGGCCCGGGAGCTCCAGTGCCCGGTGGTGGTCCATGTGAAGACGGTGAAGGGCAAGGGCTACGCCTTCGCGGAGCAGAACCCGGACAAGTTCCACGGCGTGGGCCCCTTCGACCCGGAGACGGGTCTTGTGAAGAAGAGCGGGGGAGACGACTTCTCCGCCGTGTTCGGCAAGACGCTGGCCGCCTGCGCCGCAGAGGACGGGCGGGTCTGCGCCATCACCGCCGCCATGGCGGACGGCACCGGCCTTGCCCCCTTTGCCAGGGAGTTCCCGGACCGGTTCTTCGACGTGGCCATCGCCGAGGGGCACGGGGTGGCAATGGCGGCGGGCCTTGCCAAGCAGGGGATGCTCCCGGTGTTTGCCGTGTACTCGTCCTTCCTGCAGCGGGGCTACGACATGCTGATCCACGACGTGGCCCTCCAGCAGCTCCATGTGGTGCTGGGGGTGGACCGGGCGGGTCTGGTGGGCGCCGACGGCGAGACCCACCACGGCTGCTTCGACGCGCTGTTCCTGTCGGAGATCCCGGGGTTCACGGTGCTGTGCCCCGCCAGCTTCGCGGAGCTGCGGCGGATGCTGCGGCAGGCATTGTTTGAGATCGACGGCCCTGTGGCGGTCCGGTATCCCCGGGGCGGCGAGGGCGATTACCGGGAGGACCGGTCCGGCGCGCCGGTGGTCCGGCTCCGGGAGGGGGCGGACGCCGCCATCCTCACCTACGGCGTGCTGGTGAACCAGGCCCTGGCGGCGGCGGACCTGCTGGAACGGCAGGGCATCCGGACGGAGGTGCTGAAGCTGAATCAGATCTCCCCCCTGGAGTATGAGACGCTGGCGCCCTGGCTGGCGGGGAAGAAGCTGCTGGCGGTGGCGGAGGACGCCTTCGGCGCCGGGTGCGTGGGCCAGCGGGCGGCGGCCATCCTGGCCCAGCACGGCCAGGCGCCGGAGAAGCTGGTGCTCATCAACCTGGGCAAGACCTTCCTGCCGGAGGGCACGGTGCCCCAGCTGGAACAGGAGGCCGGAATCGACGCCGCGGGCATCGCCCGGGCGGTACAGGAGGCGCATACATGAGCGGAAAAAAACGGCTGGACGTCCTGCTGACGGAGCGGGGCCTTCAGGAGAGCCGTCAGCGGGCCCAGGCGGTCATCATGAGCGGCGAGGTCTTTGTGAACGGCCAGCGGGTGGACAAGCCCGGCACCGCCGTGGCGGAGGACGCCCAGATCGAGGTCCGGGGCGGTACGCTGGCATACGTCAGCCGGGGTGGGTTGAAGCTGGAGAAGGCCATGGCGGCCTTCCCCATCGACCTGAACGGCGCGGTCTGCGCCGACATCGGTGCCTCCACCGGCGGCTTCACCGACTGCATGCTGCAAAACGGCGCGGAAAAGGTCTACGCCGTGGACGTGGGCTACGGCCAGCTGGCCTGGAAGCTCCGCAGTGACCCGAGGGTGGTGTGCCTGGAGCGGACCAACGCCCGGTACCTCACCCACGAGCAGGTGCCGGACGAGCTGGACTTCGCCTCCGTGGACGTGAGCTTCATCTCCCTGAAGCTGATCCTGCCGCCCCTGAACGGGCTGCTGAAGGACGGCGGCCACGCCGCCTGCCTGGTGAAGCCCCAGTTCGAGGCCGGGCGCGAGAAGGTGGGGAAGAAGGGCGTGGTCCGGGACCCGGCGGTCCACCTGGAGGTGCTGGAGCACTTTCTGGACCACGCCAGGGACGCGGGCTTCGCGGTGCTGGGGCTGACCTATTCCCCCATCCGGGGCCCGGAGGGGAACATCGAGTACCTGGGGTATCTGGAAAAGGGTCCCTGGCAGGAGCGTACATTTGACCTCAAGGCCCTGGTGGATGAGTCCCACCAGACCCTGAAAGAGCACGGAGAGGGAGGCAATCCATGAAAAAGATCATCCTATGCCCCAACCCCAACCGGGACCGGGGCATGGAGGCCACCCGCAGGGCGGACGCCATTTTGCGGGAGATGGGCTTCCAGACGGTGGTGTGCCCCCCCTTCAAGGACCAGAAGGACGGGGCCTACGGGGACTACAAGACCCGGCCCCTGACGGCGGAGCTGAAAAGCGCCGACCTGCTGATCACCTTCGGCGGGGACGGCACCATCCTGCACCTGGCCAAGCTGGTGGCCCTGAACAAGATCCCGGTGCTGGGCATCAACATGGGGGGCCTGGGCTTCATCGCGGAGCTGGAGGCCGGGGAGCTGGAGGCCTTGCGGAAGCTGAAGGACTGGGACTTCCAGACGGAGCAGCGGATGATGCTGGACGTGACCGTCCAGCGGGAGGGCCGCCAGATCTACACGAATCTGGGCCTCAACGACGCGGTGATCCGGGAGGGCCCCATCTCCCACGTGATCCATCTGAAGATCTCCTCCGACGGCCGGCACCTGGCGGACATCGCCGGGGACGGCGTCATCGTGGCCACCCCCACCGGGTCCACGGCCTATTCGCTCTCCGCCGGCGGGCCGGTGGTGGAGCCGGTGGCCCAGACCATGGTGGTCTGTCCCATCTGCACCCACAACATGCGCTTTTCGTCCTATGTCCTCTCGCCGGAGCACACGCTGACCATCGAGCTGGAGCGCAACGGCCGCAAGCCGGTGTACCTGTTCGTGGACGAGAGCCGGGCCTTCTCCCTGAAGGCCGACGACAAGATCCAGGTCCGCCGGTCCAAGCACACCGTGCGGCTGGTGCGGCTGTCGGAGCGGAGCTTCTGCGAGATCTTTGCGCAAAAAATGCTGCCAGGAGGATTTGAAGATGAAAAATGACCGGCAGAGCATGATCCTGGAGATCATCAGCCAGGAGAATATCGAGACCCAGGAGCAGCTGCTCGTCCGTCTCCAGGAGCGGGGGATCACCAGCACCCAGGCCACCATCTCCCGGGACATCAAGCAGATGCACCTCATCAAGGAGCCGGTGGGCCATGGGGTGTACAAGTACGCCGTGTCCGGCAACCGGACCCGGCTGAACTTCGCGGAGAAGCTGCGGACCATCTTCCGGGAGAGCATTACCAGCATCGACAGCGCCCAGAACATCGTGGTCATCAAGACCATGCCGGGCCTGGCCAGCGCCGCCTGCGCCGCGCTGGACGACATGGGCGTC
The DNA here is from genome assembly GCA_019118935.1 of Candidatus Oscillibacter pullicola. Lineage (GTDB taxonomy): Bacteria > Bacillota > Clostridia > Oscillospirales > Oscillospiraceae > Oscillibacter > Oscillibacter pullicola. The sequence goes on along the minus strand of DWXY01000124.1, from coordinate 58,576 downwards.
GCCTACATGGTGGGGTCCCTGGCGGGAGACGACACGGCCTTTTTGGTGATGCGGGACACGGAGTCCGCGGCCAGCTTCTGCGAGGAGATCAAGGAGATGCTGTGAGGCATCCCGTGCGGAGGGTGTCTGCTCCCGCAGGGGGCTGTTCCCACAGGGGGTGCGCCCCCCATTCTCTTTTTGGTCTTGCCCAAAAAGAGAATGCGCCGCGCCCGGTGGAAGAGAAAAAGGCGCTTGGTCGCAACTTTGCACGTACGTGCAAAGTCGCTGTACGGGGGTCGGCGTGAGGTGGTGCCTGCGTGTTTGAGATGGCGCTCCGACGGGCGCGGCGGGGTGCGGTGCGGACTTGACAGCGGATTCCCGCGGCGCGGGTGCCAACGAAAATTGGGTTGCAAGAACGCATTTGACCAGCTCCTCTTTCCACGCGTTCCGCTTCGCTACGCGCTGCCCGAGCGGTCGTAGGAGCCGATGCTCCCATCGGCCCGTTGCGGAGGCTTTCATCAACCACCGGGCCAGCGGCAACGGAAAGAGAAGCAGGGGGTATCCCTGTACATCCCCGGGCCAAAGGACTCCCCAAGGGCATCGCGTTTCCATCCCTGACTGCCGCGCGGGACTGCCAACCATCCCCCGCCGGCGGCAGGAGGGCTGCGCCTGCGCAGACCGACCCGCCGAGGCGTTTTTTCTCTTGGACCGTCCACGGCCCGTTCTCTTTTTGTCGCCGTGCAAAAAGAGAATGGGGGGTGGAAATGCCCAGCCATCATCATGGCTGTCATTCCCCGTCCAATGGGACGGCCTCCCCATATCGAAGATATATTACATTGAAGGAGATCACTGGATGTTCAAAGTGCTGAAAACCGAGGGCCGCGCCCGGCGCGGCGAATTCTCCTGCGCCCATGGCGGCGTGGTCCAGACGCCGGTGTTCATGAACGTGGGCACCCAGGGGGCCATCAAGGGCGGTGTCTCCGCCCATGATCTGAAAGAGGTGGGCTGTCAGATCGAGCTCTCCAACACCTACCACCTCCACCTGCGGCCGGGCGACCACATCGTCCGGCAGATGGGGGGGCTCCACAAGTTCATGGACTGGGACGGCCCCATCCTGACGGACTCCGGCGGGTTCCAGGTGTTCTCCCTGGCCTCTTTGCGGAAGATCCGGGAGGAGGGGGTCACCTTCGCCTCCCACATCGACGGGCACAGGATCTTCATGGGGCCGGAGGAGTCCATGCGGATCCAGTCCAACCTGGGCAGCGACATCGCCATGGCCTTTGACGAGTGCGTGGAGAACCCCGCCACCTACGAATACGCCAAGGCCAGCTGCGAGCGCACCGCCCGCTGGCTGGAGCGGTGCAAGGCCGAGCACGACCGCCTCAACGCCCTGCCGGACACGGTGAACCCGGGGCAGATGCTCTTCGGCATCAACCAGGGCGCCACGTTTGCGGACCTGCGGGTGTGGCACATGGACCAGATCGCGAAGATCGACTGCGACGGCTACGCCATCGGGGGCCTGGCGGTGGGGGAGCCCACGGAGGTGATGTACGAGATCATCGACGCGGTGGAACCCCACATGCCCCAGGACAAGCCCCGGTACCTCATGGGCGTGGGCACCCCCAGCAACATCATCGAGGCCGTGGCCCGGGGCGTGGATTTCTTCGACTGCGTGATGCCCTCCCGCAACGGCCGCCACGGCAAGCTCTTCACCTGGGAGGGGACGGTGAACATCCTCAACGAGAAGTACGCCACCGACCCCCGGCCCATCAGCGAGAGCTGCGGCTGCCCCGCCTGCCGCAGCTTCTCCCGGGCGTACATCCGGCACCTGTTCAAGGCGGACGAGGTGCTGGCCCTGCGGCTGGCGGTGCTGCACAACCTGTACTTCTACAATGAGCTGGCCGCCCGGATCCGCCGGGCCCTGGATGAAGGGACATTCGCGGATTTTCGGGCCCGTTACAGCGGAAATTTGGAAAAACGCGCATGACCCTCTTGCAAAAGCTGGCACATCTGCTATAATGTTGTCATTCTGACTTTGTAACGAAAAGGAGTTTTGTTGTTATGGAAGGCGCTTCCTCCTCTATCATCATGCTGGTTGTTCTCATTGCGGTGTTCTACTTCATGCTGATCCGCCCGGAGAACAAGCGGAAGAAAAAGGCCCAGGAGATGCGGGACAGCCTGAAGAAGGGCGACACCATCACCACCATCGGCGGCATCGTGGGCAAGATTGTCATGGTCAAGCCGGACACCATCGTCATCGAGACCAGCGACGACCGGGTCCGCATGGAGCTGACCAAGTGGGCCGTCTCCACCACCGGCGTCCAGGCCTCCAGCGAGGAGAAGTCCTCCAAGGAGGAGAAGAAAGAGGACGAGGTCAAGAAGACCGAGGAGATCCCCGAGACTCCCGCCGAGGAGACCGCTGCACCCTCTGAAGAGGAAAAGAAGGACTGACCCATCATAAAACCACCCTCCCTTGTCATAAGCTCGGATAGAGCGATGACAGGGGAGGAATTTTTATGGGTAACGGGCGGAAACAGACAGCCCTGTGGCTGGTGTTCGTAGAGGGTGCGGCGCTGTCTCTGGGGATCTATCTGCTGCTGACGGTGCTGCTGTCCGCGCTGGTGGTGAAGGCGGTGCTGCCGGAGGAGGGGAGCTTTCCCGCCGTGGCGGTGTCGTGCTGTCTGGCGTCCTTCGCCGGGGCCATGCTCAGCGTCCGCCGCTCCTCCTGGGGAAGCCTGGCCAGCGCCATGGTGAGCGCCGCAGGCTTTCTGCTGGCGGTGGTGGCTGTGGCGCTACTGTGCTGGCAGCAGATCACCTGGCTGGGCCGCGGGGGCGTGCTGCTGCTGTGCGGCGCAGGCGGGGGACTTCTGGCGGGCCTGCTGGGCGGGCGCCGGAGGAAGCGGAAGCGCCGTCCGGTCCGCAAGGTCCGCAAGGCCTGAAAAAGCCGCTTGTGAATTTCACCAAAAATACAGATCTGAGCCCTGCCGCGGAGACTGCGGCCACAGCCGGGAGGTCTCCCGCGGCAGGGGGGACGACGGCGGCAAATGTGGGGCGCCGCCGCTTTTATGTCTACAAGATATTGTCGTTTTTTTGGGCGGGAGAGGGGACTCCTTTGCCCTGGTTTTACGAAGTTAACATAATTTTGTTTACATAATATTTTGCCATAACTCACAAAAAACGGAAAATTCCCGTAAATTCCTTGCAAAATCCGGCGAATTCAACTATATTAGAACAAGGCAAGGTCTTACGTCAACCGCTACATAAATCCGCCCGCCCTCGCATAGGATGCGGTGAGGTGAGGCGGATTGAACACGAGAACATTGACGAAGCGGCCCACGGTCCAGCTGCCCACGCTGCCCCGCCTGCTTCTGCTGGCGCTGTTCTTCCTGGCCGGCGTCCTTTTGGGACAGGTCCTGTCGGGCCGGGTGCCGGACACCACGGGGGACGAGCTGCGGCGGTATCTGGAGGACTACGTCCGCCTGGGGGGCGAGGGAGCGCCCACCGCCCAGACGGCTCTGTCGGCCCTGGTGATCTATTTCCGCTATCCGCTGCTTGCATTTCTGCTGGGGTTCGCCTCCATCGGGGTGGTGCTGCTGCCCTGTGTGACGGCGGCTTACGGCTTTTTTCTGTCCTTTTCCGTGTGCTGCTTCACGGCGGCCTTCGGCGTGGACGGCGTGCTGCTGGCCCTGGCGGTGTTCGGCCTGCGGTGCCTGGTGACCATGCCCTGCTATTTCCTGCTGGCGGCGTCCTCCTGGGGGACGTCCGCGGGACTGGCGGCCGTGTCCTTTGGGAGAGGACGGCGGACTGCCCCCGTGGTCTACGGCCAGGCCTGCTGGGTCCGGTTCGGCGCCTGCTGTCTGGCGCTGCTGGCGGGTGTGTGTGCGGAGCTGTTTTTGTCCCCGGTGCTGCTGCGGCTGATGCTGGAGCGCATCCTGGGGTAGAGAGAAAGAGAGAGGGAGGAGAGCACCCTTGGCAAGAGACGACATCGCGGACTTTGGGACTTATCTGGCGGAGGAGCGGCACGCCTCCCAGAACACCATCTGCTCCTATCTGCGGGACGTGACCCAGTTCTCCGCGTATTTGCGGGAGCACCAGAGCTGCACGCTGCGGCAGGCCGGCGGAGAGATGATCCAGGACTACATGAGCTGGATGCGGGGACGGGGGAAGTCCGCCGCCTCGGTGACCCGGTTCCTGGCCTCCGTCAAGTCGTTTTACAACTTCCTGCTCTCCGCCGGCGCCGTAAAGGCCAACCCCGCCAAGAGCATCAGCGCGGACCGGGCGGAGCGGAAGTATCCGGAGATCCTCACCAGCAAAGAGGTGGAGCTGTTTCTGGAGCAGCCCCAGTGCGTGGACGCCAAGGGATATCGGGATCACGCCATGCTGGAGCTGCTGTACGCCACCGGCATCCGGGTCAGCGAGCTGATCTCCCTGGACCTGAAGGACCTGAATCTCTCCGCGGGCTTCATCCGGTGTGCCAGCCGGGGCAAGGAGCGGATCATCCCCCTGTACCACACGGCCGTGAAGGCGCTGCAGGACTATGTGCGGGATATCCGGCCCCAGCTGATCGCCGACGGCGGCGAGCAGGCCCTGTTCGTGAACATGAACGGCGAGCGCATGAGCCGCCAGGGGTTCTGGAAGATCATCAAGTACTATCAGGAGAAGGCGGGGATCGAAAAGGACATCACGCCCCACACCCTGCGCCACTCCTTTGCCGTCCACCTGCTGGAAAACGGCGCGGACCTGCGGTCTATCCAGGAGATGCTGGGCCATGCGGACATCTCCTCCACCCAGATCTACACCCATGTGGTGAAGCACCAGCTGAAGGATGTGTATCAGAAAGCCCATCCCCGGGCATAACTCCAAGGGGGGGCACCGGCGCCTCCCGCCGACACTCCGGCGGGCAGAGCCCGCCTCTGCCGATCCCCCTCGCCTTTGCACGGCAAAGACGGCCCCGGCCGACCGCGGCCAGGGGCAGAAGTGTCCCGTCCAGGCACATGCCCTGGCCGGGACTTTTTTGCTGTGCAAACGCACGGCAGACCACGGAAATGTGCAGCGGCGTTCTGCCAGCCTGTGAAAATTTTTTTGCCGCCGAAAACAAAACCGGCTGCCTGGGACTCAAATAGGTGAAGAGAAGAGAAAGGAGGCCCGCCATGGATCACGACGAATTCGCCCGCCGGGCGGAGGCTCTCCGGGCCCGGCTGTACCGGACGGCGTACCTGTACCTGGGCAGCGAGGCCGACGCACTGGAGGCGGTGGACGAGGGCGTCTATCAGGCCCTGCGGGCGCTGCGGCAGCTGCGAGAGCCGGCGTTCTTCGAGACCTGGCTCACCCGGATCGTGCTGAACGCGTGCCACCGGGAGCTCCGCCGCCGCAGGCGCCTGGCGGGGGAGGAGGCCCTGCCGGAGAGCGCCGGTCCGGATGCCTACGACGCCCTGCCCTTGAAGGAGGCGGTCCGCCGCCTGCCGGAGGACCTGCGGGCGGTGGTGATCCTGCGGTACTTCGCGGGATACACCCAGGCGGAGACCGCCCGGGCATTGAACATTCCCCAGGGCACCGCGGCCACCCGCCAGCGGCGGGCATTGCAGCTGCTGCGCCTGGAACTGGGAGAGGAGGGAGACCCATGACCCGAAACGAGGAATATCAGGCCCTGCTCCAAGAGCTGGAGGCCACGCCCCCGGCACTGGACGGCACGGCGGAACGGGCGCTGCGCCGCCGGAGACGGGACCGCCGCCTGCGGCTCTTCGGCGTCCCGGCGGGGAGTCTCGCGGCCTGCTTCGCCGCCTTTGTGCTGCTGGTGAACCTGTTCCCGCCCTTCGCCCGGGCCTGCGGGAACGTGCCGGTGCTGCGGGAGCTGGCCCAGGCGGTGGCCTGGTCGCCCAGCCTCTCCGCCGCGGTGGAGAACGACTACGTCCAGCCCATCGGCCAGTCCCAGACGGCCAACGGCGTCACCGCCACCATCGAGTACGTGATCGTGGACCAGAAACAGGTGCACATCTTCTTCACCCTGGAGGGAGAGGGGTACGAGAGCCTCTCCGCCGAGATGCCGGAATTCACCCCCAGACAGCACTGCTCCGTGCTGGGGGCGGACTTCCGGCAGGAGCCGGGAACGCTGCTGCACTTCACCCTGGACTACCAGGACAACGACGTGCCGGAGGGCTTCACCATGGCCTTCGGCGTCACCGGGGAGACGGGGACGGAGAACGGCCCCGCCGCGCCCACCCGGTCCATTCTGGACGAACCGGAGCGGGAGGAGCCGGACATCCTGGCATCGTTCACCTTTGACCTGGACTTTGACCCCACCTACACCGCCCAGGGGGAGATCGTCCCGGTGGACAGCACCTTCCAGCTGGACGGCCAGACCCTGACGGTGACCACAGTGGAGGTCTATCCCACCCACGTCCGGGTGAACGTGGAGGGGGCGCCGGACAACACCGCCTGGCTGGAGGGCCTGGACTTCTACCTGGAAAACGAGGACAGGGAACGGTTCGACACCATCACCAGCGGCGTCTCCGCCACCGGGGACCCGGATACACCGGCCATGAAGTCCTTCCGGCTGGAGAGCCCCTACTTTGCGGACAGCGCGCATTTGACCCTCCACATCACCGGCGCGAAGTGGCTGGATAAGGACATGGAGCGCATCCGGGTGGACCTGGCCAACGGCACGGCGGACCGCCTGCCGGAGGGTGTGGAGCTGTACAGTGCGCAGCGGAGCGGGAATGGCTGGCTCGTCCAGTTCAGCGCCCCGGAGGAAGAGGAGATGCACTTCCACCAGCTGTTCTCCATGACCTACTATGACGCGGAGGGCAGCGAGTACAGCATGGACAGCCGGTCCACCATGACGGAGCCCTACATCGAGGGCCCCATTTCCGACGAGGCGTTTGACGCCCATCGGGCGGCGGGGGAGGGGCGCTTCTTTGAGATCCTGCCCCTGGAGAACTACCCCTATGACGAGGTATGGCTGTGCCCCACCTTCTCCCGCACCGCGCAGGCGGAGGTGCCTGTCACCATTCCCGTTAAGTGAAAGAATAGCCGGTGCGGGGAGTGGAACCCCTGGCCGGATCGAACGAAGGAGCGCCCGCCGCAAGGCGGGTGCTTTTTTGGCCGCCGGACGGCGGCCGGGGGGAGCCTGCTCCCGCAGGAGGGGGATGGGGGAGTGCGTCCCATTGGACGCGGGAATGGCAGCCATGCTGATGGCTGGGCAGATGCACCCCCCATTTCTCTTTTGGTCTTGCCAAAAGAGAAACGGGCCGTGCACGGTCCAAAGAGAAAAAACGCTTTAGTCGCGCTCCGGTGCAGTGGCTCTCCGCGCTGTACGGGGGTCGGTGTGAGATGGTGCCTGCGGGTTTGCGAGGACTTGCCGACGGGCGCGGCGTGGTGCGGTGCGGACTTGACAGTTGATTCCCGCGGCGCGGGTGCGGAGGTCAACGGGGTTGCAAGAACGCATTTGACCAGCTCCTCTTTCCACGCGTTCCGCTTCGCTACGCGCTACCCGGGCAATCGTGGCAGCGTGCACCACACAGGCCCGAAAGCCTTCCGCTTCCCTGTAGGGGCTGATGCCCTCATCGGCCCGTTGCACCGGCTCCTGCGCGGAGCGGCCAGCGGCAGCGAAAAGAGTAGGAAGTCGATGCGACGACCACCCCAACGAGGTCGGCACCATCTGCCACGGGACGGCAGTCACAGGAATCGCAGAAGATGATAGCGTGCCCGAAGGCCAGCCCAAATCGGCGCTTGCACCGATCCGCCGACCCCCGTCGCGCGCGGAGGGCCACTGCACCGGAGCGCGTCAAAGCGCCTTTTTCTCTTACACCGGGCGCGGCGCGTTCTCTTTTTGGGCAAGACCAAAAAGAGAATGGGGGGCGCATCCCCCGTGGAAACGGCCCCCTGCGGGAGCAGCCCCCGGTGGGGCCCCCACCGCCCCCCGCGTTTTCCCTGTTGCGCTTCCCTGGAAAATTTGCTATACTATTACAGTATGTAAACTGGAGGGAAAGCGCCATGCGGATCCTGGGCATCGACCCCGGCTACGCCACCATCGGCTTCGGCCTCATCACGGCGGAGCGGGCACAAGTGCATATGGTGACCTACGGCGCCATCACCACCCCGGCGGGGCTGCCGCTCTCCCGGCGGCTGTACCAGATCGGCACCGACATGGAGGACCTGATCGGCCAGCTGAAGCCGGACGTCATCTCCATCGAGGAGCTGTTCTTCAACACGAACCTGACCACCGGCATCGCCGTGGCCCACGCCCGGGGCGTGCTGCTGTACACGGCGGAAAAGTGCGGGATCCCGCTCCACGAGTACACCCCCTCCCAGGTGAAGATGGCGGTGGTGGGCTACGGCAAGGCGGAAAAGCGCCAGGTGATGGACATGACCCGCCGGCTGCTGCACCTGAAAGCCGTCCCCCGGCCCGACGACGCGGCGGACGCCCTGGCCCTGGCCCTGTGCCACGCCCGGAGCGCCACGTCCCGCCTGCCCCAGCAGGACAGCGGGGTCAAGGAGACGATCTGAGCCATTCGGAATGCGATTGGAGAGGATTGACCTGTTCCGCCGCCGGCGGAACGATTTCAATGCGTCCGGCTTCGGCGGACAGCAAAATTCCGAACACCCAAGGAAGTGTCATCATCCATGTTCTACTATTTAGACGGCACCGTGGCAGAGATCCTGCCCTACCTGGCGGTCATCGACTGCGGCGGCGTGGGCTACGCCTGCAAGACCACCAACACCACCCTGGCCCAGCTGAAAAAGGGCCAGCGGGGGAAGCTCTACACCTATCTGGACGTGGGGGAGAACGCCTTCGGCCTGTACGGCTTCGCCACGGCCAACGAGCTGAACAGCTTCAAGCTGCTGATCAGCGTCAGCGGCGTGGGGCCCAAGGCGGCGCTGGCCATCCTCTCCGCCACCACGCCGGAGTCCCTGGCCATGGCCATCGTCACCGGGGACGAGAAGAGCCTGACGGCGGCGCCGGGCGTGGGCAAGAAGATCGCCCAGCGGATCATCCTGGAGCTGAAGGACAAGATGGCCCGGGAGAGCGCCGCCACGGGGCTGGACTTCTCCGGCGGGGCCGCTGTGAGCGTTCCGGCCTTTACAAATAAGGCCACAGAGGCGGCCCAGGCCCTGGCGGTGCTGGGCTACACCAGTGCGGAGGTGGCCCAGGCCCTGAAGGGCGTGGACGTGGAGAACCTGCCCCTGGAGGAGATCATCCGCCAGAGCCTGAAAAAGATGGTGAAGTGAGCATGAAGATCCTATCCGTGATTTCGCTCCTGGCCGCGCTGGCCATGGCCTTTCTGGCTATGATATTCGGCACCCGCTTCGCGGCCCTGCTCAACAAGGGCCAGCAGCGCCACGGCCTGCCGGAAAAAGAGCGGAGGCAGCGCAACCGCAGCGGCGCGGTGTTCGCCCTGTGCCTGTGCGCCGTGTTCGGCCTGGCCTGGCTGGCGGTGCACCTGTTCCAGGCGGGCTGACCGCCCAGCATTCCGCCGCGGCCGGAATTTCAGAGCACATTTAGAGCACATGAGGAAGTGAACCCGTGAGCATCGACTTTGGAAACGACATCTACGAGGAGCCCATCGTGGCCAAGACCTTCCTGCAGGAGGACGCCCAGGAGGGGTCCCTCCGGCCCAAGACCCTGCGGGAGTATATCGGCCAGGAGAAGGCCAAGGAGAACCTGTCCGTGTTCATCCAGGCCGCCCAGAAGCGGGGAGAGGCCCTGGACCACGTGCTGCTCCACGGCCCGCCCGGCCTGGGCAAAACCACGCTGGCCGGGATCATCGCCCAGGAGATGGGGGTCAATATCCGCATCACCTCCGGCCCGGCCATCGAGAAGCCCGGGGATCTGGCGGCCCTGCTGACGAACCTGAACGAGGGGGACATCCTCTTCGTGGACGAGATCCACCGGCTGAACCGGTCCGTGGAGGAGATCCTCTACCCGGCCATGGAGGACTACGCCCTGGACATCATCGTGGGCAAGGGCCCCAGCGCCAACTCCATCCGGCTGGACCTGCCCAAGTTCACCCTGATCGGCGCCACCACCCGGGCGGGGCAGCTGTCCGCGCCGTTGCGGGACCGGTTCGGCGTGACGCTGCGGCTGGAGCTGTACACGCCGGAGGAGCTCTCTCAGATCGTCACCCGGTCCGCCGCCATTTTGAACGTGGACATCGTGCCGGAGGGCGCCTATGAGATCGCCCGCCGCAGCCGGGGCACGCCCCGGATCGCCAACCGGATGCTGCGCCGGGTCCGGGACTTCGCCCAGGTGAAGGCCGACGGCATCATCACCAAGGACGTGGCGGACCAGGCCCTGTGCGCGCTGGAGATCGACCACCTGGGGCTGGACCCCATCGACCGGCGGATGCTGGGGGCCGTCATCGAGAACTACGGCGGCGGCCCCGTGGGCCTGGAGACCCTGGCCGCCACCATCGGCGAGGAGGCCGTGACCCTGGAGGACGTGTACGAGCCGTACCTGATGCAGCTGGGCTTCCTGACCCGGACGCCCCGGGGCCGGTGCGTGACGGCGAAGGCATACCAGCACCTGCATAAGCCCATCCCCGGCGGCATGACGGCGGAGCCGCCGGACATGGACCAGCTGACGCTGTGAGGAGGCGGTTTTCATGAAGCGGACCCTTGCGGAGCGCGTCGTGTTTCTGGCGCTGTCGGCGGCGCTGGCCGTCGGAGTCTGGGCCGTCACAGGCCGGGCCGCCTGTTCCGTGGCGGCGCCCTATCAGTTTCCCGTCCAGCCCGGCACGCCGGAGTGGGTGGAGATGTCCGCCAACGCCCGCCGTGACGCCTGCCGCCTGCCGACGGGGCTGGCGGAGCGGATGACGTCGGAGGCCCTGCTGGAGACGGCGCTGGACTATCCGTTCAACGCCTCCATGTACGCGTCCAGCGACCTGGAGGGGATGTTCGGAAAGCGGGCGGCCCTGGCGGGCAACGGCGCCCTGGCGGAGCTGGTGACCCGGCCGGACGCGGAGGAAGTGATCGCCCGCGCGCTGGCGGCGCCTGCGGAGGCAGGGGAGGACCCCCTGCGGGGCGTGTATCTGGAGACCTTCTGCGCCTGGCTGCCGGAGCTGTCCAGGATGGCGGGCGTCTGAGGCGTCACAGGGGCAGGCCCCGGCCGGTGCGCAGGCCCAGCAGAAAGGCGTGGATGGCGGTGAACTCCCGGGCCTTTTCGTAATCCGCCGCCATCTCGGCAGTGAGTTCGCCCTCCAGAAGGGAGAGGGGCATCTCGTAGCCATCCAATGGGGCGGCGTCCAGCTGGGGGCGGATGTAGTGGGCGTACAGCCATTGCATGAAGTCGGACATTGCGAATGCTCCTTTCTACAAACAACTTTAAAGTTGTTTGTAGAAATAATATATCACGACCTTTAGGTTGTGTCAAGGAGATCATATATGGAGTTTTATGAGAGAATGCGGGAACTCCGCAAAGAGCACGGCGAGACCCAAGCGCAGGTGGCCGCAGCCGCCGGAATGACAGACCGGCAGTATCAGCGGTTTGAAACGGGCAAACAAAAGCCAGGGTTTGACAGTCTGCTTGCCCTGGCAGACCACTTCTGCGTGTCGCTGGATTATCTGGCCGGCCGGTCGGACCGGCGGGAGTTGTAAAAGGCCGCCGGACGGCGGCCTCGGGAATCTTTGCTCCCGCAAGGGGCTGGTCCAGCGGGATGCACCCCCCATTTTCTTTTCCGTCTTGCGGAAAAGAAAACGGGCCGTGCACGGTCCAAAAGAAAAGGCCGCTTAGGCGCGCTCCGGTGCAGTGGCCCTCCGCGCGCGACGGGGGTCGGCGGATCGGTGCAAGCGCCGATTTGGCCTGACCTTCGGGCACGCTATGCTCTTCTGCGAGGTTGCAACTGCCGTCCCGTGGTGGATGGTGCGGAGGGCGTCGGGGAGGTCGTCGCATTGAATTGCTTCTCTTTTCGCTGCCGCTGGCTTGGCGGTTGACGGGAGCCGGTGCAGCGGGCCGATGAGGGCATCGGCCCCTACGGGGATGCGGAAGGCTTTCTGTCTTGTTTGGTACAAGCCCCACGCCCGCCAGGGTAGCGCGTAGCGAAGCGGAACGCGCGGAAAGAGGAGCTGGTCAAATGCGTTCTTGCACCCCGATTTTTGTCGGAACCGCGCCGCGGGAGTCAGTGTTCAAGTCTGCACCGCACTCCGCCGCGCCCGTCGGGAAGCCCTCGCAAACCCGCAGGCACCATCTCACGCCGACCCCCGTACAGCGCGGAGGCACGAAGGTGCCGGAGCGCGACCAAAAGCGATTTTTTCTCTTGGACCGTCCACGGCCCGTTCTCTTTTTGTCAAGAACAAAAAGAGAATGGGGGGTGGAATGACCCAGCTATCAGCATGGCTGAATCCCCCGTCCCATCGGGACGGTCACATCATAAAAAACAAACGAGGTAATATCAATGGGCAAACTATTTGGAACCGACGGCATCCGCGGCGTGGTGGGGGAGAACCTCACTGCCGACATGGCCTTCCGCGTGGGACAGGCCGTGGGCACCGTTCTGATGGAGGACAAGGGCAGCCGCCCCACCGTGGTGATCGGCAAGGACACCCGCATCTCCTCCGACATGCTGGAGTCCGCGCTGATGGCGGGGCTCTGCTCCGTGGGCAGCGACGTGAAGCCGGTGGGCACCATCCCCACTCCGGCGGTGGCGTATCTCACCGTGCAGGAAAAGGCCGACGCGGGCATCGTGATCTCCGCCAGCCACAACCCCTATGAGCACAACGGCATCAAGGTCTTCAGCGGCCAGGGCTACAAGCTCTCCGACAGCGTGGAGGCCCGGATCGAGGAGAAGATCCTCTCCCAGGAGCCCATGAAGCTCCGCACCCGGGGGGAGATCGGCCGCCGCCACCACGGCATGCGCCAGCTGAAGCGGGACTATATCGACTTCGTGGCCTCCACCATCGAGTCCGATCTGGCGGGGCTGAAGATCCTGGCGGACTGCGCCAACGGCGCCGCCAGCGCCACCGCGCCGGAGCTGTTCGGCCGCTTCAAGGCCCGGACGGACTTCATCCACCGGGACCCGGACGGGGTGAACATCAACAGCCACTGCGGCTCCACCCACCTGGAAGACCTGGCCGCCGCCGTGGTGCGGGGCGGCTATGACATCGGCGTGGCCTTTGACGGGGACGCGGACCGCTGCCTGCTGGTGGACGAGACCGGCGGCGTCATCGACGGCGACAAGGTCCTGGCGGTGTGCGCCCTGGACATGAAGCGCCGGGGAAAGCTCAACGGCAACGCCCTGGTGGCCACGGTGATGAGCAACCTGGGCCTCCACGAGTTCTGCCGGAACAACGGCATCGACCTGCTCTGCACGGACGTGGGCGACCGGAACGTGCTGGAGAAGATGCTGGAGCGGGACTACCGCATCGGCGGGGAGCAGTCCGGCCACACCATCTTCACCGACGTGGAGACCACCGGCGACGGCGAGGTGACGGCCCTCCAGTTCCTGCAGGTGCTGGCCCGGTCCGGGGAGAAAGCGAGTTCCCTTGTCAGCTGCTGCGCCGTCTACCCTCAGGTGCTGGTGAACGTGGAGGTGCCCCACAGCGGCGGCGTGAAGGAGGCCATCATGGCGTCCCCCGCGCTGGCGGAGGCCGTGAAGCGGGAGGAGGAGGCCCTCGCCGGCGCGGGCCGGGTGCTGGTGCGCCCCTCCGGCACGGAGGCCCTGATCCGGGTGATGGTGGAGGCCAAAACCACGCAGATCGCCCAGGCGGTGGCGGACCGGCTGGCGGATTTCATCAAATCGCAAAAAAAATAAAAATCTGATTCTCGGATTTTTTTACAAATTGCTTGACATTTCACTGGATAGACAGGTATAATACGATATGTACAAATCTAACGAGAAGACACCTCAGCCCCTGGACCAGTGCAGCGATGAAACGCTGTGCCGACTGGTTGCCGGCGGCAGCCGCGAAGCGGAGGAAGCTCTTGTGACGCGGTACAACCGGCTGGTCCGGACCTGCGCCCGTCCCTTCTTTCTGGTGGGCGGCGACAGCGAGGACCTGACCCAGGAGGGCATGGTGGGCCTCCTCAAAGCCGTTCGGGAGTATGACGCCTCCAAGGAGGCATCCTTCCGGACCTTCGCGGAAATCTGCATTCGTAACCGGCTGTATTCCGTCCTCCGCGCCGCGGCGCGGGATAAGCACCTGGCTCTCAATCAGTCGGTCCCCTTGGATACACCCTTCTTTGACGCCAATTCCTACACCTCTGGTACCAGCGATCTGACTCAGCGCGATCCCGAAGCGTATCTCATCGACAGGGAACATACCGCTGCCCTCTTATCCGGTGTCCGGAAACAGTTGTCCGAGTTTGAAGCAAAGATTTTGGGGTACTATTTGGACGGTCTTTCATGCAGGGAAATTGCCGAGACGGTAGGCAAGCCCCCAAAGTCCGTGGACAACGCCGTGCAGCGCATTCGGCGCAAGGTGGCACGGCAGCTTCTTTCCGGCGATCTCAGCGGAAGCTGAACGCAATATATTTTTCTTTTCAAAGAGAGGGTAACATCATGTACGAAGACAAGACCTTAGTTTGCAAGGAGTGCGGCCAGGAGTTCGTGTTCACCGCCGGCGAGCAGGAGTTCTATGCCGAGCGCGGCTTCCAGAACGAGCCCCAGCGGTGCAAGGCCTGCCGTGACGCCCGCAAGAACGCGGCCCGCGGTCCCCGGGAGTATTTCACCGCTGTCTGCGCCGCCTGCGGCGGCGAGGCCCGCGTGCCCTTCGAGCCGAAGTCTGACCGTCCCGTGTACTGCAGCGAGTGCTTCGCCAAGATGCGGGAGCAGCAGAGATAAACGAATATCCGTTTTGGTCTCTTGCAGAGGCGGCGTCCGGTGGGCGCCGCTTCTTCTTTTGCCGTGGGTGCCGGCCGCCGCGCCCCGCGCCGGGGAAACGGGAGGCAGCCACTGGAAAAATGCGCCGGTGCGGACGCCGAATCTCCACATTTCCAGGCTTTTCAAAGATTTTCTCTTGAAAATCATCGAAAACTAGAGTATAATACCCCTGCTGAATTTCAGATTAGAATTGGAGGAACCTCTGATGATCGAGATCAAGAAGGACACCATCATCGGTGACATCCTGGACGTGGCGCCCCAGACGGCCCCCATCTTCCTGTCCATCGGTATGCACTGCCTGGGCTGCCCCTCTTCCCGGGGCGAGACCGTGGAGGAGGCCTGCATGGTCCACGGCGTGGACTGCGACAAGCTGCTGGCTCTGGTGAACGAGGAGGCCAACAAGAAGGCGGAGTGAGCTCCGCACCTGCGGGACGCATACGGGAGACCCCGTATGCGTCCTCCGGCGAAGTCCGAAAACAGGAGGGCGCCATGGGAAAACATCTGGAACTGACGCCCCGGCTGGGGCAGATCGCCGCCTGGGTCCGCCCCGGCGCGCACCTCGCTGATGTTGGCACGGATCACGCCTATCTGCCCGTGTGGCTGACGCTGCAGGGCCGCGTGGCCTCTGCCATTGCCAGCGATCTGCGGCTGGGCCCCCTGAACCGGGCCCGGGACACCGGCCGGCGCTACGGCGTGGAGGAGCGGATCACCTACCGCCTGGGCAACGGCCTGGCCGCCGTCCGGCCGGAGGAGTGCGACACCATCGTCATCGCCGGCATGGGGGGCGAGAACATCGCCCAGATTCTCCAGCGGGCCCCCTGGACCGCCGACGGCGGCCACACGCTGCTGCTCCAGCCCCAGAGCCGGGCGGAGGTGCTGCGGGCCTTTCTGGCGGACCACGGCTATACCATCCGGCGGGAGGCGCTGGTCCGGGACCGGGGCTTTCTCTATCCGGTGATGGAGGCTGCGGCGGGGGAGATGCGTCTCACGGCGGGCCAGCAGTGGGGCGGGGCGGACCTGCTCCACGACCCCCTGGGGGACCGGTATCTGATCGAGAAGATCATCCAGCTCCAGGCGGCGGTGGCCGGGTCCAACCGGGCGGCGGCGCCAGAGGCCCGGGAACGGGGGGACCACGCCCGGGACATCCTGACGGAGCTGTTACAAATGCGAGAGGAGTGGCGCCATGCCAACGGTCCGGGAAATTGAACAGGCCCTGTTCCAGCTGGCCCCGAAAGAGGGCGCCATGGACTGGGACAACGTGGGCCAGCTGCTGGGGGACCCGGCGGCGGAGGTCTCCTCTGTCCTGGTGGCCCTGGACATCACGGAGGCGGTGGCGGACGAGGCCATGGCCCAGGGGTGTCAGCTGATCGTCAGCCACCATCCGGTGATGAACTGCAAGTGGCTGTTGGTGCAGACCGTCCGGCAGGACACGCCCCAGGGGCACCTGCTGCTGAAGATCCTGAAGAACGACCTGTCCGCCATCTGTATGCACACGAACCTGGATGTGGCCCCCGGCGGCGTCAACGACGCGTTGGCCGCCGCGCTGGGTCTGGAGGATCCTGGGCCCCTGGGGGACCCGGAGGGGCTGTGCCGGATGGGAACTCTGGCAAGTCCTATGCCTTTACAGAACTTCGCGCAGCATGTCTGCCGGGCGCTCCACGCCAACGGCGTCCGCTACGCTGGGGACAGCGGCCCGGTGCGGAAGGTCGCAGTGGGCGGCGGCGCCTGCGGCGACTATGAGGACGCGGCCATCGCCGCGGGGTGCGACGTGTTCGTCACCTCCGACCTGAGCTATCACCAGTTTTTAGACGCGGCAGGGAAGGGCATCCGCCTGATCGACGCGGGCCACTTCCCCACAGAGGACCCGGTGTGCGCCGTGCTGGCAGAGTACCTGCGGGGCCGATTCCCGGGCCTCACCGTCACCAAATCCGCCTCCCACCGGGAGGTCATCCAGTATTACGTAGAAGGAGAGTAATTCACTATGTCCGGACATTCCAAGTGGCATAATATCCAGAAGACCAAGGGTGCGGCCGACGCCAAGCGCTCCGCCGCCTTCACCAAGATCGCCAAGGAGATCATCGTGGCCGTGAAAGAGGGCGGCGGCTCCGGCGACCCCAACAACAACTCCCGCCTGGCCACGGTCATCGCCAAGGCTAAGGCCGTGAACATGCCCAACGACAACATCAAGCGCACCATCGACCGGGCCCTGGGCGCCGGCAGCACCGACAACTACGAGGCCGTCACCTACGAGGGCTACGGCCCCGGCGGCGTGGCCGTCATCGTGGAGGCCCTGACCGACAACCGCCAGCGCACCGCGCCGGAGGTCCGCCACGCGTTCGACAAGTGCAACGGCAACCTGGGTGCCCAGGGCTGCGTCAGCTGGTCCTTCGACAAGAAGGGCGTCATCGTCATCGACAACGAGGAGGGCGAGCTGGACGAGGACACCGTCATGATGGACGCCCTGGAGGCCGGCGCCGCCGACTTCGAGGCCGACGGCCCCGCCCTGGAGATCACCTGCGACCCCGACGCCTTCAACGACGTGGTGAAGGCCCTGGAGGGGAAGGGCTACGCCTTCGCCAGCGCGGAGATCGAGATGGTGCCCCAGAACTACATCACCCTCACCGGCGAGGGAGACGTGAAGAACATGGAGAAGCTCATCGACATGCTGGAGGACAACGACGACGTGCAGAACGTCTGGCACAACTGGAACAACGACTGAGCATCGCTGGATACCAAGAGGACGGGGAGACCCGTCCTCTTTTCGTCCCCTGAAACATTCAACAAAAGTTTTCTTTTGTGCAATCAGCGCGCCGGAGAGGCGGGCCTGGCCGTCCCCCTTGCCATTACCATAACAATGACAATGACCATTACCATCACCATAACCCTAACTCTAGCTATTACCATAACGGGAGGATTCTGCAAAATTCTCCCCCTTCGTGCACCGCCTCATGCAACAACCGGGGCAGGGACGCTGTTCCTTGAAGGGAGTGTTGTTTCTTTGGCAGAGGGACGGAAAAAGAGTTTCATGCTGTATTTCGATAATTTCCCCTGTGTGGCGGCCCTGGACGCGGAGCAGAGGGGGGAGCTGCTGCTTCTGCTGTACCGCTATGCCATGGCGGCGGACAAGGCTCCCACGGATCCGGAGGAGGTTTTGCGGCAGCACCCGGGCTTGAAGGAGGAGACCCGCATGGCCTACCGGTTTCTGGCGGAGACTATCCGCCGGGACACGGAGAAGTGGAAGGAGAAGCAGCGGCGCTACCAGGAGGCGGCGGCGCGGCGGCAGGAGCCGGTCTCCCGGCGGGCCCTGGAACGGGCTGATTCCAGGGACGACAGCGACATCTGGAAATACGTCCGGGACTTCTCTACCACCAGTCGGTTGCCAAAATCCGGCGATTCAGGTACACTGGACGCGAGGTGAGACACATGAACAAGGAGCGGCTGGGGAATTTCATCAGCGGCGAGCGAAGAAATCTGGGCCTGACCCAGCGGGACCTGGCGGCGCGGCTCCACGTGACGGACAAGGCCGTCAGCAAGTGGGAGCGGGGGATGAGCTACCCCGACGTGACGCTGCTGGAGCCCCTGGCGGCGGCCCTGGACCTGACGGTGGAGGAGCTGATGGCCTGCCGGAGGCAGGCGGTCACGGAGAAGAAGGGAGCGGAAGAGACCATGCAGAACCTGTTGGACATCTCCCGGGACAGCGTGCGGCAGGAGCGGCGGCGGTCCTGGAAGCGGCTGGCGGCGGTGCTGGTGCTGCTGGCGGTGACCGCCGCCGTGGTGGCGTATACGAAAATCGTGGTGCCAGAGGATGGGTATTACAGCATTGTTCTGAAAGAGACTGTAAATGGCAGGAACTACGTCTATGTGGAGGACCGTGGACACCTGATCCGGCTGAAATGCGGGAAGGACGTGGACTTTGACGCCATCACGCTGCGGGACGAGTGGGGAGACACCATTTCCTATCAGATGGACTATCAATGGAACCGGCTGACCCGCACTGGTACGGTGTCTGCCTGCGAGGACACCGGCGCCACGGTTCTGGGAAGTGTCATGGATGTCACCTATGAGGGGGATTCCGGCAGCGTGCCGCTTCTCTTCGGTTATACCAGCGTCCAGTATCTCCGGGACGGCTACTACCCGGACCCCTACGCAGAGTCAGAAAATCTGGTGTTTTTATGTGACGTCCGGTATTGGCCCTATGATCCGGAGGAGCCGGACCCCACCGGCATCAACACCAGGGCAATCCTGGAAATAGAGGACTGCATCAACGCCGAGGCGCTGGACGTGGATGGAGACGGAGAGCCGGAGGTGGCCGTCCGCACCCGCTGGCCGGAGAAGCCTTACACCGTCTACGACTATGTGGATGGAGAGATTGTGGAGACATGGCCGGACACCCTGCCGGAGGAGATTTTGGAACAGATGCGGGCCCCGTGGGAAGGGCTATGAGAGGTGCCGCCTATGGAAACTCCTGCGTATCCCCTCTGGGAGCTGTGGGTGGACCCGGTGCGGCGGATCGTCTCCTTCCACCCGGAGGCGGGGAGCCAGTACCTGGCCTTTCACAGCCGGGAGCTGTTCCTCCGCTGCATCGACCAGTACACCGCGCGGCAGTACCGGTATCAATAGGGACCAAAAGAGGCCCTGGCGTTCGCCAGGACCTCTTCTTGTACGAGCAAGACTGTAAGCCGGGTTCTGTATTTGACAGTCATCTATCTCGACGCATCGTTGCCGATACGCTCCAGCCACCCCGGGAGCGGCCGGGCCAGCCTTGGGGGTCGGACCCCCTGCTCCCATACCGGTGTTGCTCCGGATAGAGTTTACAGCATCGGACAGTCTCCAGCCGATGGGTGCGCTCTTACCGCACCTTTCCACCCTTACCTCGTCGTCGCAAGCTCCATATCCTTCGCTTCCGCCTGGCGGCGAAAGCTCACTCATTCCGCTGCTCCTCCTCTTCCGAAAAGAACCGCTTCGCTGGGTTCTTTCCGGAGTGGGGGACGCGGTTGCGCTGCACGCTCTGTATCCTGCCGAACCAACGTGGAACGGCGCCGTCATCGTGGGTTGCGCTGATGACAGCGAAGGATATGGAGCTTGCGACGACGAGGCGGTATATCTCTGTTGCACTTTTCCTGAAGTCGCCTTCGGCGGGCGTTACCCGTTATCCTTGCCCTGTGGAGCCCGGACTTTCCTCACGGACGGCCTTTCGGCCTGGCCGCGCGACTGTCTGTCTTACTCACCGGATTATTTTACCGGAAACCGGCGGGATTGTCAACGGCGGGATGGGGCGGTCCGAGGCCTGCGCCGAAGAAAATCCCCGGGGAGCCGGCGCCGTGGTTGTAATTTTTCCCAGTGTGCGGTATAATTTCCTTGTCTGTCAATCTCTGCCGCCTGCGCGGCGTTAGGAGCGTACCCATGAAGTTTGAGGAATATCTGGACTCTCTGCAGAACAAGTCCGTGGCCGTCATCGGCATCGGCGTCAGCAACCGGCCCCTGATCCGGCTGCTGCTGGAGCGGGGCATTCGCGTCACCGCCTGCGACAAGAAATCCCGGGAGGCCTTGGGGCCCCTGGGGGACGAGCTGGAGCAGCACGGCTGCCGCCTCCAGCTGGGGGAGGACTACCTGAAGGACCTGACGGAGGACGTGATCTTCCGCACCCCCGGCCTGCGGCCCGACGTGCCGGAGCTGGCGGCGGCGGTGGCCCGGGGGAGTACCCTCACCAGCGAGATGGAGGTCTTTTTTGAGGTCTGCCCCTGCGAGATGGTTGCCGTCACCGGCTCCGACGGCAAGACCACGACCACCACGATCATCGCAAAGCTCCTGGAGGCCGCCGGGCGCACCGTCCACCTGGGGGGCAACATCGGCCGCCCGCTGCTGTGCGACACGCCGGACATGGCCCCCACGGACCTGGCGGTGCTGGAGCTCAGCTCCTTCCAGCTGATGACCATGACGCAAAGCCCCCATATCGCGGTGATGACCAATCTCTCCCCCAACCACCTGGACGTCCACAAGAGCTACGGGGAGTATATCACTGCCAAGGAAAATATCTTTACACACCAGACGGCGGAGGATATTGCCGTCTTCAACGCCGACAACGAGGAAACCTGCCGCTGCGCCGCCAAGGCCCCGGGCCGGGTGCGGTGGTTCTCCCGGAAGCGGGAGGTGGAGGACGGCGTGTTCCTCCGGGGCACGTCCATCGTCTGCCGGGATGCGAAGGGCGAGCGGGTGGTGCTGGACACCGCCGACATCCGTCTCCCCGGCGTCCACAACATCGAGAACTACATGGCCGCCGTCGCCGCCGTGGACGGGATGGTCCCCGACGAGACCATCCGGGCCTTCGCCCGCTCCTTCGGCGGCGTGGAGCACCGGATCGAGCTGGTCCGGGAGCTGGACGGGGTGCGCTGGTACAACGACTCCATCGCCTCCAGCCCCAGCCGCACCATCGCCGGGCTCCGGTCCTTCCGGTCAAAGGTCATCCTCATCGCCGGGGGCAAGGACAAGGGCATCTCCTATGACGCCATCGGCCCGGAGATCAACCAGCATGTGAAGGCCCTGATCCTCTGCGGCGCCACCGCCGGGGTCATCCGGGCAGCCGTGGAGAAGGCCGCCAACTTCACCGGCCTTCCCATCACGGAGGTGGACAGCTACCCCGCCGCGGTGGAGCTGGCCCGCAGGACGGCCCGGCCCGGGGACGTGGTGCTGCTGTCCCCGGCCAGCACCTCCTTTGACCGGTTCGCCAACTTCATGGAGCGGGGCCGGGTCTTCAAGGATCTGGTGAACGCCCTGAAATAAGGCCAGGCCGCCCCCGCATACAATGGCGGGAAGGGGGGTGGCGCCCATGATCTGGCGCGGATTTTACTTCTACCGCCGGCGGATGGACCGCAGGCGGGTGCTGCGGGCCCTGGCGTTTCTGCTGATGGCCCTGGCGCTGACGGTGCTCTTCATCGCCGCCACCCAGATGCGGCCCCTGCTGGAGAGTCTGGCCACCACCCGGGTGTCCAACACCGTCACCCGCATCGTCAGCGAGGCGGTGTACGAGGCCATCGAGCAGGGCGAGCTGCAATACGACGGCCTGGTGTCCTTTGAGAAGGACTCGGAGGGCCACATCACCGCCGTGCAGAGCAACATGGCGGCCTTCAACCACCTGCAGGCGGAGATCCTGGACACCGTCCTCACCCGGATCAGCCAGGTGTCCGCCGGGGATCTGTCCATCCCCATCGGCAGCCTGACGGGCTCGGCACTGCTGGCGGGCCGGGGGCCCCGGATCACCGTGCGGATGGAGTCCGTGGGGTCGTCGGAGGCCAACTTCCACAACAAGTTCACCTCCGCCGGCATCAACCAGACCAAGCACCAGATCATCCTGACGGTGGATGTGTACGTCAGCATCCTGCTGCCGGGATTCCGCACCGCCACCAAGGTGTCCAACTCCTTCATCGTGGCGGAGACGGTGATCGTGGGCACGGTGCCGGACACCTACACCTATTTCAGCACCACCCCGGATACCTACGAAGAGGATTTGAAAGACTATATCCTGAACGGAACATGATACGGAGGAATACCCAATGGACTACCGCGAGGAAATGAAGCAGCTGCGGGACTTTCTGAACCAGCAGAGCTATCTGTACTACGTGCTGGACGCGCCGGTGATCCCGGACTACGAGTACGACCGGCTGAACCGGCGCCTGGAGGAGCTGGAGGCGGAGCACCCGGAGGAGATCACCCCGGACTCCCCCACCCAGCGGGTGGGCGACAAGATCCTGGAGGGCTTCGAGACCTACGAGCACCCGGTGCCCCTGGAGAGCCTCCAGGACGTGTTCAACGCAGAGGAGGTCTCCGACTTCCTGACCCGGATGCGGGAGGCCCTGGGAGACGGCGCCGCCTACTCCGTGGAGCCCAAGGTGGACGGCCTGTCCGTGGCCCTGGAGTACCGGGACGGCGTGTTCGTCCGGGGCGCCACCCGGGGCGACGGCCGGGTGGGGGAGGACGTGACGGAGAACCTGAAGACCATCCGCGCCATCCCCATGCAGCTGCCGGAGAAGCTGCCCCGGCTCATCGTCCGGGGCGAGGTCTACATGTCCCGGGCGGTGTTCGCGGAGATCAACGCCAAGCGGGAGCTGGAGGGCAAGCCCCTGATGGCCAACCCCCGGAACGCCGCCGCCGGGTCCCTGCGGCAGCTGGACCCCAAGATCTGCGCGGAGAGGAAGCTGGACATCCAGGTGTTCAACCTCCAGCTGGCGGAGGGGAAGACCTTCCAGAACCACTCGGAGACCCTGGAGTACATGGCCTCCCAGCACTTCAAGGTGATCCCCCACAAGACCCTCTCCGACCCGGCCCAGATCCAGGCGGAGATCGACCGGATCAACGACGAGCGCATGGACTACCCCTTCGACATTGACGGGGCGGTCATCAAGATCGACCACCTGGCGGACCGGGACCGGCTGGGCTCCACTGCCAAGTTCCCCAAGTGGGCCGTGGCCTTCAAGTACCCGCCGGAGAAGAAATACTCCGTGGTCCAGGACATCGTGGTCCAGGTGGGCCGCACCGGCGTGCTGACGCCCAAGGCGGTGCTGTCCCCGGTGCGGCTGGCGGGCACCACTGTCACCAACGCCACCCTCCACAACCAGGACTTCATCACGGAGAAGGACATCCGGATCGGCGACACGGTATTGGTCCAGAAGGCGGGGGA
This sequence comes from Candidatus Oscillibacter pullicola, assembly GCA_019118935.1. GTDB lineage: Bacteria > Bacillota > Clostridia > Oscillospirales > Oscillospiraceae > Oscillibacter > Oscillibacter pullicola. The sequence continues at coordinate 35,110 of DWXY01000124.1, read as the reverse complement.
GATCATCCCGGAGATTTTGAGCGTGGACCTGACGAAGCGGCCGGAGGGCACGGTGCCCTACACCCTGCCGGACACCTGCCCGGTCTGCGGCGCCCCGGTGGTCCGGGACGAGGACGGCGCGGCCCTGCGGTGTACCGGCGCGGAGTGCCCGGCCCAGCTGCTGCGGAATCTGACCCACTTCGCCAGCCGGGACGCCATGGACATCGACGGCTGCGGCCCGGCGGTGATCCAGCAGCTGATCGACGGGGGGCTGATTTCCAATGCGGCGGACCTGTACAGCCTCCACGCCGCGGACGTGGCCAAGCTGGACCGGATGGGGGACAAGTCCGCGGAGAACCTGATCCGGGCCATTGAAAACTCCAAGGCCAACGACCTGAGCCGCCTGCTGTACGGCCTGGGCATCCGGCAGGTGGGGGAGAAGGCCGCCAAGACCATCGCCGGCCACTTCGGCACCATGGACGCATTGATGAACGCCACGGAGGAGGAGCTGACGGAGATCAACGACGTGGGCGCCGTCACCGCCCGGTGCATCGCGGACTATTTCCAGGGAGACCAGGCGAAGGACCTGATCCGCCGCCTGAAAGAGGCGGGGGTGAACATGGAGAGCACCGCCCAGCCCGCCGGGGACCTGCTGGCTGGATTGACCTTCGTGCTGACGGGCGAGCTGGAGTCCGCCTCCCGCAAGGAGGCCGGGGAGAAGCTGGAGGCCCTGGGGGCCAAGGTATCCGGGTCCGTCTCGAAAAAGACCTCCGCCGTGGTGGCCGGAGAGGCCGCGGGCAGCAAGCTCCGGAAGGCCCAGGAGCTGGGCGTGCCGGTCCTCAGCGAGGAGCAGTACCGGGTGCTGGTGGATGAGATCCCCGGCGACAAGGCGGAAGTCCTGGCCCTGCTGGGCCGGGGCGAGGCGGCGGAAGTGGAATAACCAGGGAAGAACAGGGAAGCGGGGGCTGATGCCCCCGCTTTTTGAATGAATACGTCATTGTTCCCAGATGCATTTCAGCTGTTCCCGGACCGCCTCCGGCACCGTGTCCGGCCAGTCCACCGCCACCACCTCGCCGTTCACCATGTCATAGACGGTGTAGGGCTTTTCCGGCCAGCGGGTGCGGATGACGATCTCCAGTTCCCCGTCGCCGTCCATGTCCGCAAAGGTATGGTTCAGACAGCCCCTAACAAAGAGAACTGTTTCCTCCTCGCCAGTCTCCAGGTTGTCCACAAAGAACTGCAGGTCACAAACAAAGACCCGGCCCTTGGGCTCTAGATAGGGGTCTTGTAAATGATTTTCGCCCCGGAATTGCAGGGTCGTATAACCAAAGATGAAGTTGACATAGCCGGAGTCATCAATGGAGCCGGTATAAATGCTCCCCGTGTAACAGGGCCAGCCAGTCGCTGTGCAAGTGAAAACTACGCCGCGATGTGTGGCCTGATTCCATACGTATTCCATCCGATAGCCGTCATATCCCGTCTGGAGGCTGTCAAAATCGATGTCGTCTCCGCACCGGAGCCGCAGGAGATGGCCGTCCAGCGCATCAATGTAGAGATAATTCACCCCATTGACGGTCTCCTTGAGATAGATGCTGGTGGAACATTGATCCCGCTGGATCAGAGCGTTCCACGCCGCCACGGCGGCGGTCACCACCAGCAGCACCAGCACCGCCGCCAGCCGCTGCCAGGAGCGCCGCCGCTCCTTCCGCACGCTGGCCCGGGAGATCGTCAAAAGGTTCTGCATGGGCTCGTCCACCCCTTTCGATTCGGCACTCTCCTGCCGGCGGCAGGCCATCAGTTCCGCCACCGTCAGCTCCAGCTTGGCCGCCAGGGGCTCCAGCAGCGTCACATCCGGGAAGCTCAGGCCCCGCTCCCACTTGCTTACCGCCTTGTCTGTCACGTGGAGGGCCTCCGCCAGCTGCAGCTGGGTCAGGCCCCGCTTCCGGCGGTTCTCCGCAATGAATTGCCCGAAGGCGTGCATGTCCATGGTCCCTCACCTCGCGTTCAGTGTACCCCAGCCGGGGGAGAAAGGCAATCAACCAACAGTCGAGGGGCCATTTCTCTGCAGAATCTGTTCGTTCAAATCATATTTTTGTGCTGATTGTATAAAAATTTAACAATTATTTATGCAATATAACAATCCACAATTGACAATTCCCAGAAATCTTATGGAGATCGGCCATAGACACCGGCGGCTCCGCGTGGTATCTTTGTTAAGCACCAGCCGGGAAGGCTGGGAGTCTGATACAGAAAGGATGTGTTTCCCATGCGACTGCGTTCCGAAGCGGACGTGCAGCAGTTCCTGGACGCCGTCAACCAGTGCGGCGGCGACGTGTATCTGAAGAGCCCGGAGGGAGACATTTTTAATTTGAAATCCTCCATGTCCCGGTATATCGCCATCGGCCGCCTCATCGAGGAGCAGGGCGATACCCTGGAGCTCTTTGCCGACCGGAAGGAAGACCAGGCCCGGCTCATGCCCCTGGTGGAAGACCTGATGAAAAACGAGGACTGAGTCCCCGCAAAAAGCGCCCGCCCCGAGCCTTCGGGGCGGGCGTCAGCTTGGCGAAAAAGCCTTTTCGCCAAGCTGCTTGCGTTTTTCAGAACTTTAAAAAGTTCTGAAAAACGGTTGATTGAAAACGAAAGACACCCTTCCTGGGTTTCTTTCGTAGCTATCTTCCTTCCCGTTTTCCAAAACTTACGGGTTTATCGCCAGCCTGGTGCCCGCCCCGAGCCTTCGGGGCGGGCGTTTTCCGTTCAGGACAGTCACTTGTCAAAGGACGGGTTCACGAAGTACAGGTTCTTCTCGTTCATCTTGTCCTTGGCCAGCCGCAGACCCTCGCCGAAGCGCTGGAAGTGGACGATCTCCCGGGCCCGGAGGAACTTGATGACGTCGTTCACGTCCGGGTCGTCACTCAGGCGCAGAATGTTGTCGTAGGTGACCCGGGCCTTCTGCTCGGCGGCCAGGTCCTCCGTCAGGTCGGCGATCAGGTCGCCCTTCACCGCCATGCTGGCGGCGCTGTAAGGGAAGCCGGAGGCGGCGGTGGGGTACACGCCGGCGGTCCGGTCCACAAAATACGTGTCAAAGCCGGCGGTCCTGATCTGGTCTTCCGTGAGGTCCCTGGTCAGCTGGTGGACGATGGCGCCGATCATCTCCAAATGGCCCAGCTCTTCGGTGCCGATGTCGGTCAGCAGGCCCTTCAGCTCCGCGTAGGGCATGGAGTACCGCTGGCTCAGGTACCGCAGGGACGCGCCCAGCTCGCCGTCGGGCCCGCCGTACTGGGAGATGATGACGGAGGCCAGCTTGGGATTGGTGTTCTTGATCTTCACCGGGTACTGGAGCTTCTTCTCATAAATGAACATCAGTCATTGCCTCCTTCCTCCCAGGGCCACGGGTCCTTCAGCCAGGCGAAACCGTCCTCCGGCGTCAGGTCCGTCTGCAGCAGGGGGCCGTACATCTTCTGGTACTTCTCCCGGCCCTCTTTCGCCAGCTTGATATAGGACCAGTACAGCTGCAGCGCCTCCTGATCCTGGGCGTGGGTGGTGAGGTACAATCCCAGCTCGTCAATGGCAAAGTCCAGGGCCATCAGCTCCACCAGGGCGGTGTTGGCCATCTTCGTCTTGGCCTGGATGGCCGCCTTGAAGGGCAGGTCCAGCCCCGGGAACAGGGTGCCGGTCTGCAGGGCCTCCATCCGGCTGTACCGGACGGGGTTCTCCTCCTGCATGGCCACAAAGGGAAACGCCATGGGTGCGCAGGTGCCGGGCAGAGTGCCCTGGTTCGGCTGGCAGGAGCCGGACGGCGGCATGGAAGGCACGGACGGCGTGGGCGGCGTGTTGGTGTTGGGTTTCTCCATCTGCATGGATGCCTCCTTCTGGGGTAGGGTGCGCATGGGAACCATGCGCCCATGCCATCCTATGCGGAGACGGGCCGAAAGGAGCCTGCCCTTGATTTCCGGCGCCCGAGCCGCTATAATCGGGAATATGGGATAAGCAGGCGGGAATAGGCTTTCCCCAGGGGGTGCCGCCTGTGATTATTCTGATCCGAAAGCGCCATGTGGCGTATGTTGTGCTGCTGTGCTGTTTTGTCGCCGGGCTCTCCGCCGTGCTGTGGCATGGGAACGCCGCCTTCACGGCGGCGTTCGCCCCCGGGGAGGAAGGGGCGTCTCCCGTCGTGGTGGTGGACGCCGGCCACGGCGGGGAGGACGGCGGCGCCGTGGCCGCCGACGGCACGGTGGAGAGCAGCCTGAACCTCGCCATCGCCCGGCGGGTCCGGGACCTGCTGACCTTTGCGGGGGTGCCCACTACCGTCACCCGGGAGGGGGACGCCGCCATCTACGACCCCGGCAGCGCCACCCTGCGGGAGAAGAAGGTCTCCGACCTCCACAACCGGGTGGCTCTGGTGAATGAGCTCCCCGGCGCGGTGCTTCTCAGCATCCACCAGAACAGCCTGCCGTCGTCGCCCTCCACCCGGGGGGCCCAGGTGTTCTGGAACCGGCAGGAGGGGGCGGAGGAACTGGCGTCGTCCATTCAGGAGGCCCTGAACGGCGCCATCAACGCCGGGCATGAGAAGAAGGCCGCCCAGGTGCCGTCCTCCGTGTACCTGATGAAGGAGATCACCGCCCCCGGCGTGCTGGTGGAGTGCGGCTTCCTCTCCAACGCCGCGGAGACGGAGCAGCTGAAGGACCCGGGGTATCAGACAAAGCTGGCGGCCGCCATCGCGGCGGGCGTACTGAATTCAGATAAGAGTTAAAAGAGAAAAGATAAGAGATATTCCGCCTATCTTTTATCTCTGATCTCATATCTTTTATCTTTTTATGGGAGGTTATGATGAAACCCAAGACCCTGTTCTACTGCACGGAGTGCGGCAATGAGACGCCCAAATGGGCGGGGAAGTGCCCGGCCTGCGGGGCGTGGAATACCATCGTGGAGCAGCCCCAGGCCGCCAAGGCGGCAGGGAAGGGGGCCTCCCGCCCGGCAGGAAGGGGGACCGTCCGCCGGGCCCGGCCGGTGACAGAGCTGGAGGCGGACGAGGAAATCCGGTTCTCCACCGGCATGGGAGAGCTGGACCGGGTCCTGGGCGGCGGCGCCGTCAAGGGCTCGCTGGTGCTGGTGGGCGGCGCGCCGGGGATCGGCAAGTCCACGCTGATGCTCCAGATTTGCGAGAGCCTCTGCCGGGAGAATAAGGTGCTGTATGTATCCGGCGAGGAGTCGGAGCACCAGCTGAAGCTCCGGGCCAAGCGGCTGGACGTGCAGAGCGAACGGCTGTTCGTGATCTCCGAGACCAGCCTGGGGGACCTGCTGGAGTCCGTGGCGGCGGAGGCGCCGGACGTGCTGATCGTGGACTCCATCCAGACCCTGTACAACGACGCGCTGGAGTCCCCGGCGGGCAGCGTCAGCCAGGTGAAGGACTGCACCATGGCTCTGATGCAGCTGGCCAAGGGGCAGGGAATCACGGTGTTCGTCATCGGCCACGTGAACAAGGAGGGGTCCATCGCCGGCCCCAAGGTCCTGGAGCACATGGTGGACTGCGTGCTGTACTTCGAGGGGGACCAGCACACCGCCTACCGCATCCTGCGGGCGGCCAAGAACCGCTTCGGCGCCACCAATGAGATCGGCGTCTTTGAAATGCGGGACAGCGGCCTCGTGGAGGTGGAGAACCCGTCGGAGATGCTGCTGTCCGGCCGCCCCGAGGACGCCCCCGGCACCTGCGTCACCTGCGTGATGGAGGGGGCAAGGCCGGTGCTGGCGGAGATTCAGGCGCTGGCGGTGTCGTCTCCGGCGGGCAATCCCCGCCGCACCAGCAACGGCTTTGACTACAACCGATTCGCCATGCTGCTGGCGGTGCTGGAGAAGCGGGGCGGCCTGAAGGTCTCCGCCTGCGACGCATATCTGAACATCATCGGCGGACTGAGCCTGGACGAGCCCGCGGCGGACCTGGCGGCGGTGATCGCCCTGGCCTCCAGCTATCTGGACCGGCCGGTGCCGGCGGATTTGGTGGCCATCGGGGAGGTGGGCCTCACCGGGGAGCTGCGGTCCGTCAGCCAGCTGGGCCAGCGGGTCAGCGAGGTCCGGCGGCTGGGCTTTACCCAGTGCCTGATCCCGTCCCGCCGGACCGGGGAGCTGGCCGCGCCTGCGGGGCTTCGGCTGATCCCGGTGCGGAATATCGGTGAGGCGATCCGAGCCGCCCTTCGTCCGTCGGAATGAAGTGGACGCAGGCGCCGCCCAGGGCGGGGAGGCCCGCCGCGGCGGCGCTGTCCAGCGTGCAGACGCCGTCCTGCTGGTACACACATTGGCTGGTACAGGGAATCAAACTCATACACATCATCCCATCTCCATGGATTTGGGACTAGCTTTGCCGAAAGCGGCGGTTTTTATGTCCGGTCCGGAGATGCGCCGCGCATTCCGGCGTGTGCCGCCGTCGCTGCGGCTGTGGTCCGGTCTGGAAATTTTCAATAGACCTGTCAGGGAAGGAGGTTTTGCGGGAAGATGGAAAATTGAACAAAATACGTCTTTTGTGCCTTTTCGCGGGTGGCGGGAGCCACAGGCGGGGAGGCTTTTTTTGTGCGCTGGGGTAGGGGGGCGCCGCCCGTCCCCGCCGCAGCGGGCGTCAACCTCTTGCGCTCCCCCGCCCCCGGAGGGGGAGGGGGACGGGAGGGGGAAGGGGCGAGGGCTGCGGGCGGAAGCGCCAGGGGAAGAAGGACCAGGCAGCGGACAGGCCCGGCGCGGAACAGGCCAGAGCCCCCACGCGCCGGAGGCGGGGCCGCCGGAGCACCGCCCCCGAGGAACGGCCCAAGGGCCGCCGAGGGGGGAATGGCGGGCCGCGCCCCCTGTGGGGCGCTGGCCCGCCAGGGGGGCGGCAGAGGCTGCCGCGACCGCCCAGGAGCGGCCCGCGAGCGGCCCCGCCGGGGGCGCGGGCAGGCGACAGCGGACCCCCGCCAACGGCGGGGGCTGCCCATGCGCCCCACCTTGGTTCGCCCCGGCGCAGACCCCCTGAGGGGGCGAGCACGGGGCAAGCGGGGCACGGAGCGGGGGCCAGGGCGGAGGGAGCCGCCGCAAGGCGGGCCCGCAGCTGCGGCCCCCCGACGCCCCGCTGCAAGGAGCACCATCCACAAGGGACGGCGTCCGGCGCAAAAGGAAAGCGCCCAGGCCGTGGCCTGGACGCTTCCGGGAAGGAAAACTCTTGGCAGAGTCAACCCCTTGCGGGTCTATCGTACCACAGCGGCGGCGCTGCTGTCAAGCCCCCGAAGGGGGCGGCCCCCTACTTGATATTAGGACATTATTCCGTCAGAGGGGCGCCCTGACAGGGCTCTGTCTGGGGCTGCCCCGCCCTGGCCGGGATGATGTCCCATTCCCATCTGCCAGCTGATGAGACCATGGAACAGCTGCACAACTGCCGCGTGAAGCGGTACCCCGACGGCAGCACGGAGATCGTGGCGGCCTCCGCCCCCTTTGGGGGCGGGGAGGTCCGCCGGGAGCCGGAGCGATTCGACGGCGACGCGGACCCCCTGGCGCCGCCCCGGCGCCGGTCCCTGGCGGAGCGGGAGGCCGACTATGAGCTGCTGGAACGGGAGGCCATCCAGGACGAGGACGGCCGCGAGGCCAGGGCCAGGGCGGAACGGGCCGCCAGGGCCAGCCGGGAGCGGGCCCAGCGGCGGGCCCGCGTGGCCGTCCGGGACCTGGGCCTTTGCAACGATTGGGAATACTTCGTCACGTTGACCCTGGACCCGGCCCGCATCGACCGGTATGACCCGGCGGAGGTGGTGCGCCACCTGAACCACTGGCTGGACAACCGGGTGCGCCGGGACGGCCTCTCGTACGTCCTGGTGCCGGAGCACCACAGGGACGGGGCCATCCACTTTCACGGCTTCTTCAACGGCGCCCTGGCCGCTGTGGACAGCGGCCACCGGGACGAGGGCGGGCACCCCATCTACAACCTGCCAGCCTGGGGCTGGGGCTTCTCCACCGCCATTCGCCTGTACGGCGAGCGGGCCGCCGCCGTGGGCTACTGCTGCAAGTACATCGCCAAGCAGCAGGAAAAGATCGGCGGGCGGTGGTACTACTCCGGCGGGCGGCTGCGGCGGCCGCAGGTGTCCTGGTCGGACGTGGATTTTGAGACCCTGCTGCGGGCGGAGGGGGCGGAGCCCTTCCAGATCGAGGCCCTGCCCTGGGCCCGCTTCCTGCGGCTGCGGCAGTCGCCTTTACAAGATTCTTGTAAGGGAACCGGCGGCGGCTGAAAAGCCGCGTCCGGATTTTCGGGCCACGGCGGCTGGTTTACTTTTTTCGGATTGTCAACCGCGCCCGCCAGCCCCTGGGGCCCAGGGGCTGCGGCGGAGTGGGCGGCAAAAATGACCCCCTGAAAGGGGGGAGTGATGGAGGTTTTGCGATGAGAACGGAGTTCCTGCTGGACTATGAGCTGGGGCGCGTCCTGGCCCTGCTGACGAGGCAAAACGCGCTGATCCTTGAGACCGTTTTACATACCGGTCTGCGGATTTCGGACGTGCTGGACCTGCGCACGGAGCAGCTGGCGCCCTCCATGTGGGTGCTGGAAAAAAAGACGGGCAAGAAGCACCGCTGCGGCCTGCCGAAGGACCTTCTGGCGGCCATCCGGGCCCAGGCCGGGGAGGTCTGGGCGTTCCCCGGCAGCAAGCCGGGGACCCACAAGACCCGGCAGGCCGTCTGGAAGGACGTGAAGCGGGCGGCCAAGGCCTTCCGGCTGCCGCAAAACATTGGGACACATAGCTTCCGCAAGGTCTACGCCGTGCGGCTGCGGGAGAAGTACGGCAGCATCGAGAAGGTCCAGCGGGCGCTGGCCCACAGCTCGCTGGCGGTCACAGCCATTTACGCCATGGCGGACCAGCTGCTCAGCGACAGGCAGCAGCTGATGGAGCGGAGACGGGCCGCGCGGGGACGGTGAGTGGTAAACTTTTGGTTGACAAAAGGGGTAGTGGCGCACTATACTGAGGGTGTCAACCCCTTGCACCTTTTCACGAAGGGGTTGACACCCATCAAATCCTGCGCCACGGCGGTAGAACAGCCCCGGCGGCGCCATCTTTCAGGAAAGGAGACACGCGGGCAGATGCGGGAGCCTGTGGCCCGAAAATGCAGGGTCATTGGCCGCGAAATTGCACAAAAGACCCTTATTTTGTTGGTCCGCAGCGGCGAAGCCCAAGCGCGGAAAAGACGCGGCTTGCGGCGATGCTTGGACGGCTTTTCCGCGCGCAGCCTGACGGGACGTCAGGGCGAGGACCGGACAGAAACCAGGGACGGAGAAAAGGGGCGGACCCGGAGGGGATGGCCCTTTTTGTAGGACCTGTGTTTTTGAACAAAATAAAAATTTTGTTCAATCTAGGGGAGAGGCAAACCGCTCTGGAGCCCTTTTCAGGCCCCCGGCACGGCCTGAGTCCCTCCGGAAGCCGCTCCGCGGCTGCGCCGAACATCTGCCCGCAAGTTGACACCGTTATGGCTGATTACCGCACCGAAGCGCCGCAGATTCTGCGGGACTTTCTCTCGTACCACGAGACCATCAAAGCCCACTCCAAGCGGACCGTGGACGAATACTTCCTGGACCTGCGGAATTTCTTCCGCTATCTCAAGCAGACCCGGGACCCGTCCCTGCGTGACCGGTCTCTGGACGAGATCGACATCATGGACGTGGATCTGGACTTCGTGGCCTCCGTGACCCTGACGGACATTTACGGCTACATGACGTACCTCAGCCGGGACCGGGTCCAGCACCAGAACAGCCCCAATTCCGGCTACGGCCTCAACGCCGCGTCCCGGGCCCGGAAGATCGCCACGATCCGGTCGTTTTACAACTACCTCACCAATAAGATGCACTTACTTCGTGAAAATCCTGTCAAAGATATGGATTCTCCGAAATTGAAGAAAACCCTGCCCAAATACCTGACCTTGGACGAGAGCATCCAGCTTTTGGACTCCGTGGACGGCAAAAATCAGGAGCGGGATTACTGCATCCTGACGCTGTTCCTCAACTGCGGGCTGCGGATCAGCGAGCTGGTGGGTTTGAACCTCTCCGACATCCAGGAGGATGCCCTGCGGGTTCTTGGCAAGGGCAACAAGGTCCGGATCATCTACCTGAACGACGCCTGCCAGGACGCCATCGCCAAATATCTGGCGGTGCGGCGGCCCATCACCGGCCGGGACGCAAACGCCCTCTTCCTCTCCTCCCAGAACGAGCGGATCAGCCGCTCCACGGTCCACGCCATGGTGAAAAAGCGGCTGGGTCAGGCGGGCATCGACCCGGCGGAGTACAGCTCCCACAAGCTGCGGCACACCGCCGCCACGCTGATGCTGCAGAACGGCGTGGACGTCCGGGCCGTCCAGGAGGTGCTGGGCCACGACCATCTGAACACCACGGAAATCTACACCCACATCGACAACGAATCCCTGCGGATAGCTGCAAAGGCAAATCCCTTGTCACATGTAAAAAAATCAAAGAAAAAGCCAAAGGAAACCGGCTGAGAGGACCTCCCTCCCAGCCGGTTTTCCCCTTTCCCTGTTCACTTCGCGCAAACGATTGCCTAAGGCCGGATGGTGCCCAGCACGTGGAGGAACCGGATGTCCTGGAACGTGTAGGTGGACAGGGGCCGGTTGTCGGCGTCGTAGCTGTGGGCGGCGATCAGCACCGTCTCCAGGGTGATGGGCGCCGTCACCCGCACCACCACCGGCGTGTGCTGGAACTCCTGGCCGTTGAAGCTCAGCTGCACCAGGTCCCCGGGCTGCAGGTCCTCCAGGGCGCAGGGCTGGGCCACCGGCCCCACGGAGGGCGCCTGCCTGGTCATGAAATTCCAGAAATAGGGCACCCCGGTCCAGGAGGGGGACTTCTGGTTGGCGTCGATGTAGTACCAGCCGAAATCCGGGGTGAAGTTCATCACGCCGCTGCCGGCGAACACGCACTGAGACGCGAAATTGGTGCAGTCTCCCCCCACGTTCTCGTAGTCGTAAAAGGCCGGGTTCCGGCCGTAGGCCCACTGGTGGGCATACAGCACGGCGGCACTGCGGTCGTAGTCTGCAAAAAAGCGCATGGGCTCCCCTCCTCTTCCTGCCATTGTATGCGGAAGAGGGACGTTTGGTCAGTTAGGAGTTCGGAATTAGGAGTTCGGAATGGATGTGTTCCGCCGCAGGCGGAACGATGAAAATGGGTCCGGCGAAGCCGGACCCAGAAATTCCTCATTCTTCATTCCTCATTCCTAATTCGCTCCGGTATCGCTCCGCCTGGTCCAGCAGCTCTCCGGCGCTTGCCAGCAGGGCCTCCGTCACATGGCTGCCGCCGGTGATCCGGGCCAGCTCCGCCTTCCGCTGCTCCCGGTCCAGCAGCACCACGCGGGTATAGGTGCGGCCGTCCCGCTCCCCCTTCTCCACGGAGAAGTGGGTGTCCGCCATGGCGGCCAACTGGGGCAGATGGGTGACGCACAGCACCTGCTTCCGGCGGCTGACCTGGGCCAGCTTCTCCGCCACCTTCTGGGCCGCCCGGCCGCTGACGCCGGTGTCCACCTCGTCGAACACCAGCGTGCCGATGGACTCCTGCTCCGCCAGCACGTTTTTCAGGGCCAGCATGATCCGGGCCAGCTCGCCGCCGGAGGCGATCCGGGCGATGGGCTTCAAATCCTCCCCGGCGTTGGCGGACATCAGGAACCGGACGGCGTCGCAGCCGTCGGGACCCGGCTCCTTCTCCCCGAAGTCGATGGCAAAGCGGACCTTGTGCATGTCCAGGTCCCGGAGCTCGGACTGGATGCGCTGCTCCAGCACCCCGGCGGCCTCTTTCCGGGCGGCGGTCAGGTCCACCCCCGCCGACAGGACGGCCTTCCGGGCCTTCTCCAGCTGCTGCTCCAGCCGGGCCAGGGTGTCGTCCGCCGTCTCCATGTCGTCCAGCTCCCGGCGGCACTTGTCCAGGTAGGAGAGCATCTCCTCCACCGTGGCGCCGTACTTCTTTTTCAGCCGGTACAGCAGGTCGGACCGGCTCTCTACCGCGTCCAGCTCCGCCGGGGAGAAGTCGAACGCCTCCCGCTTGTCCCGGATAATCTCGGCAAGGTCATAGGCTTCACACCGCAGCTGTTCCAGGCGCTGGTACAGCTCTCCCATGTCGCCGGAGAGATTGCGGACACCGGCAAGGGCCTCCTCCGCGTCCCGAAGGGCGGAGACGGCGCCGCCTCCCTCCTCCCCGCCGTTCAGGCAGTAGTCCGCCCCGGACAGGGCGGAGAGGTACTTCTCCCCGTTGCGCAGCAGGTCCCGCCGCTCTGTGAGGCTCTCCTCCTCGCCGGGCACCAGCTGGGCCCGCTCCAGCTCGCCGATCTGGAAACGGAGGCTGTCCATCCGCCGGGCCTTCTCCGCCTCGTCCATCTGGAGGGCCCGGATCTTCGCCTGCAGATCCGCCATGGCGCCGTAGGCCGCCTGATACCGGCCCAGGGGCACCTCCGTCCGGCCGAAGCGGTCCAGATAGCTCAGGTGCTGTTCCTCGTCCAGCAGCTGCTGTCCGTCGTGCTGGCCGTGGATGTTCAGCAGCTCCTCCCCGATCTTCCGCAGCTGGGCCACGGTGACGGGGCGGCCGTTGACCCGGCAGAGGTTCTTGCCGTCCCCCGTCAGCTCCCGCTGGAGCAGCAGGTGGCCGTCCTCGTCCGGGGCGGTGCCGGTCTCCGCCAGCCCCGGCAGGTCCGGCGCCACCTGGGAGAACTCGGCGCTGACAAAGGCCCGGTCCGCGCCGGTGCGGATCAGGTCCCGGGACGTGCGCCCTCCCAGCACTGCGCCCATGGCGTCGATGACGATGGACTTGCCGGCGCCGGTCTCGCCGGTGAGGGCGTTGAAGCCGGGGCGGAACTGGATGTCCGCCTCCTGGATGACCGCGATATTCTCAATGTGCAGAAGCTCCAGCATGGGACTCCTCCTCTGAAAAAGCGCCCGGCAGGCCCGCCGGGCGCGGCAATGTCAGCTGATGAACATGGCGTCGCCGAAGGAGAAGAAGCGGTATTTCTCCCGCACCGCCTCCTCATAGGCAGCCAGCACGTGCTCCCGCCCGGCGAAGGCGGACACCAGCATGATGAGGGTGCTCTCCGGCAGGTGGAAATTGGTCACCAGGCCGTCCATCACCTTGAATCGGTAGCCGGGGTAGATATAGATGCCCGTCCAGCCGGACTTGGCCTCCATATGTCCGTCCTCGGCGGCCCAGGACTCCAGCGTCCGGCAGGAGGTGGTGCCCACGCAGATGCACCGGCCCCCGTTTGCCCGGGTCTCGTTGATGAGGTCCGCCGTCTCCTGGGGGATGGTGCAGTATTCGCTGTGCATGGGGTGGTCCTCGATGGTGTCCTCCTTCACAGGGCGGAAGGTGCCCAGGCCCACGTGGAGGGTCACATACCCGATCTGCACGCCCTTTTTCCGGATGGTCTCCAGCAGCTCCGGGGTGAAGTGGAGCCCCGCCGTGGGGGCGGCGGCGCTGCCCAGGACCTTGGAGTACACGGTCTGGTACCGCTCCTGGTCCTGGAGCTCCTCCTTGATGTAGGGGGGCAGGGGCATCTTGCCCAGCCGCTCCAGGGTCTCCAGGAAGATGCCCTCGTAGTCGAACCGGATCAGGCGGCCGCCCTCTTCCAGCTGCTCCACGATCTCGGCGGTCAGCTCCCCGTTGCCGAAGGTGAGTTTCGTGCCCTTGCGGAGCTTCCGACCCGGGCGGACCAGGCACTCCCACACCTTGTCGCCCCGGTCGTTCAGCAGCAGCACCTCGCAGATGCCGCCGCCGGGCAGCCGCTGGCCCACCAGACGGGCGGGCAGCACCCGGGAGTTGTTCAGGATCAAACAGTCGCCGGGGTTCAGGAAATCCGGCAGGTCATAGAAATGGTGGTGTCCCGTGGCGCCGCTCACCCGGTCCAGCGTCATCAGGCGGGAGGTGTCCCGCTTCTCGATGGGGGTCTGGGCGATCAGCTCCTGGGGCAGATCGTAGTAAAAATCACTGGTCTTCATGTTGCTTCCTTCTCTTTACCGGACACGGATGCCGGTGAAATAAAATTCCAAAATGTCGATGTAGTCGTGGCCCTGCTCCGCCATGGCCCTGGCGCCGTACTGGCTCATTCCCACGTTGTGGCCGTTTCCGGTGCCGGTGATGGTGATGCCGTCCCGGGAGGCGGAGCCCCGCCCGCCGGAGCTGCCGCCGGTGAGGTCCGCCGTTCCGGAGGCGGAGATGGCGGTGTGGTCCTCCCCCTCCAGGCGGCTGACGGTGCCGCCGCCGGAGATGACGGCCACGCCGTCCAGAGCCGACAGGGTGCCGGAGGCGCTGTTCACCGCGTAGCCGCTGCCGCCCCCGGTGCCGCCGGTGATGGTGAATCGCAGGCTGGGGACGTTCTTGCCCAGGGTGGTGCTGTAAAAGGCCATCCGGGCGTCATCCCCCGTGCGGACCAGGGTCTTTCCACGGCTGTCCACAAAGGTCACGGAATACACGTTGCCCAGATCGGTGACTTCCGATACATAGGCGTCCACCACGTCCCCGATGTCGTAGCCGCTGTTCTGCAGCACCCAGGTCAGCTGGTCCCAGGTGTAGGTAACGGTCCAGCTGTAATTGGGGATGGAGGTCCGCGCTTCGTAGGGGTCTTCCTTTCCCCGGAGATAGGGCACGTCGGTGCCCCAGACATTCTCCGCGTCCTCAGTGGCGCCGCCGTCTGAGGAGTGGTAGTAGGCCTGGGCCAGCTCGCCGTCGTAGTAGAGGCACTCCCCCTCCGTCTCCTCCACCGCCCGGTCCGTGGCGGAGGTGGCCTCACCGATGCCGCTGTACACCTGGCAGTCCGTGGAATTGCACACGTCGAAGCCGTAGGCGGACAGGTGCTTGGTGGTGAGGCAGGCAAAGGTCCGGGCGCACACTGCCTGGGCCTTCAGGGCCTCCAGCTCCCAGTCCCCCGGCATTTCGGAAGGCAGAACGCCCTTCACATAGTCCTCCAGGTCCACCACGTTCACCACCTGCAGCCCGCCGCCGCTGACGGTGTACTCGAACCCGCCCCGGTAGCGGTTCCCCCGGAACCAGGTGACGGGGTCCCGGCCCTGGGGCATGACGGCCAGGGTGTCCTCCCCACTCTCGTAAAGGACCCGGTCCGTGCCGGTGACCGTCACCTGGATGCCGTCCCGCCTAGCGGGCTCCATGGTGATGGCGGTCTCGTCCGTCTCACCCAGGGACACGAAGGTCCGGTCGTCCTCGAAGTAGCCGAACTCGTAGCCGCTGCCCTCATCGTTTTCCAGGTTGGCGGAGGACATGACAGAGGAGCCGTACCGCAGCCCCACCTTCACCGTATCATTGGTGACGGCGGAGGCGCTGACAGTACCCAGGGCGCAAAATGTCACAATCAGCGACAGCAGGAACAAGCCTTTTTTCATGGAACCTCCCCAAGCCATGCACCTTGACGGAATCGCGGAAGTATGCTAATATATGTACAAATGTCCGTGCTGGAAGTACAGGCTTTCTACATCAATATGGATCATTATAGTACATTCCGGCGCCATATTCAACCAAAATCGACGGAAGGCATCGCGTTTTTCCGCCGCAACATGGGAGCAGGAGGCACATACTATGAAACAGTACAAAGTCGGAATCATCGGCGGCACCGGCATGGTGGGCCAGCGCTTCATCACGCTGATGGAAAATCACCCCTGGTTTCAGCTGACGGCCATCGCCGCCAGTTCGCGCAGCGCCGGCAAACCCTACGCCGAGGCGGTTGCGGGCCGCTGGGCCCTGGACGTCCCCATGCCGGAGGAGGCCAAAAATCTGGTGGTCCTGGACGCGGAGCAGGACGCAGAGCGGCTCGCCTCCATGGTGGATTTCTGCTTCTGCGCCGTGGACATGAAGAAAGAGGAGATCCGGGCCCTGGAGGAGAAATACGCCAGGCTGGAGTGCCCCATCGTCTCCAACAACTCCGCCCACCGATGGACCGACGATGTACCCATGGTAGTGCCGGAGATCAACGCAGACCATCTGGCGGTGATCGAGGCCCAGCGCAAGCGCCTGGGCACGAAGCGGGGCTTCATCGCCGTGAAGAGCAACTGCTCTCTCCAGAGCTACGTCCCGGCCCTGCACCCCCTGAAGAAGTACGGCCTGGACAAAATCCTGGTGTGCACCTATCAGGCCATCTCCGGCGCCGGCAAGACCTTCCAGCGCTGGCCGGAGATGGTGGACAACTGCATCCCCTACATCGGCGGCGAGGAGGAGAAGAGCGAGCAGGAGCCCCTGAAGCTGTGGGGCCGCGTGGAGGACGGCAAGATCGTCAAGGCCGACGGCCCCTCCATCACCGCCCAGTGCTTCCGGGTGGCCTGCCAGGACGGCCACATGGCCGCCGTGTTCATGAAGTTTGCCGATGGCAAGGCCCCCTCCATGGAGCAGATCAAGGCGGACTGGGCCGCCTTCCGGGGCGTGCCCCAGGAGCTGGAACTCCCCTCCGCCCCCAAGCAGTTCCTCCACTATTTCGAGGAGCCGGACCGGCCCCAGACCCGGCTGGACCGGAATCTGGAGCACGGCATGGCCGTGTCCGTGGGCCGCCTGCGGCCGGACACCCAGTACGACTACAAGTTCGTGTGCCTCTCCCACAACACCCTGCGGGGCGCGGCGGGCGGCGCGGTGCTCCTGGCGGAGCTGCTGTGCGCCAAGGGCTACATGGACTAAAGCAGACAGATCTACAAAAGAGACGGCTTGCCGGATGGGCGGGCCGTCTTTTTTGAGATAAAAGATAAAAGTGAAAAGAGAAAAGATATTTGCCTTGACCGGTTATCTCTTAACTCTTAACTCTTATCTGATCCCCACTCTTTCAAAAAGGAGCGTGCATGCATTGAAAAAGCCTCTCTTCACCGGGTCCGGTGTGGCCATCGTCACGCCCTTTACCAAAGAGACCGTGGACCTCCCCACCCTGGGGAAGCTGCTGGACTTTCAAATGAAAAACGGCACCGACGCCATCATCGTCTGCGGCACCACCGGCGAGGCCAGCACCATGAGCTACCGGGAGCGGATGCGGACCATCGAGTTCTGCGTGGACCATGTGGACGGGCGGCTGCCGGTGATCGCCGGCACCGGCTCCAACTCCACGGAGAACGCCCTGGCCCTGTCCAGGGATGCGGAGCGGGCCGGGGCCGACGGATTGCTGCTGGTGACGCCCTACTACAACAAGGCCAGCCAGTCCGGCCTCATCCGCCACTTCCAGGTGATCGCCGACGGCGTGGATGTGCCGCTGATCCTGTACGACGTGCCCTCCCGCACCGGGGTCACCATTGCCCCGGAGACATATGCGGAGCTTGCCAAGCACCCCAATATCAACGGCGTCAAGGAGGCGGGGGGCAACTTCTCCAACATCCAGAAGACCCGGAACCTGTGCCCGGAGGACTTCACCATCTGGTCCGGCAACGACGACGAGACGGCGGCCATCTGTATGCTGGGGGGCAAGGGCGTCATCTCCGTGGTGGCCAACGTCCTCCCGGCGGAGATGCACCGGCTGACGGAGCTGTGCCTGCGGAACGACTTCGCCGCCGCCGGAAAGCTGCAGCTGGAGCTGAAGGATTTCTGCGACGCCATGTTCTGCGACGTGAATCCCATCCCCGTCAAGACGGCCATGAATCTGCTGGGCTGGGATGTGGGCCCCCTGCGCCTGCCGTTGTGCGACCCCACCGAGGCGGGGCTGGAGAAAATCAAGGCGGCGCTGGAGCGGCGGGGGCTGGCTCCGGCAGGTACCTGAACAGCGGGGCGGGAATTTTCCCGCCCCGCCGTTTATGTGATTTCCAGCGCCTGTTGGGCCGCTGTCCAGGACCGCTCCAAGTTCTCCAGATTTTCCTGGAGAGAAAGGGCTTCATCATAGGGACAGAGGTCGTCCCAGAAGTCCATGTCTGACCGGAAGTCCGCCCCGCTGCCGCCGGTGCGGACTTCTCCGCCTTCCGTGGAGAGCAGCAGAGTGCTCTGGTCCAGATAGCCGTGGACTTCCTCCAGGAAATCCGCCAGGGCGGCAGCGTTGAGATGGTGCCCCTCTCTGCCGAAATTGAGGTCCCAGGTCACGGCGCCCTCCCGCAGGACCTGTTCTGCCGGCTCATTGCTGGCGGGGGAAATGATGTAGGGATGGAACAGCCGGTAGGCATACTCCCCCCAGCCCTGGTACATCTCCGGCTCGTATTGCAGCAGGTAGTCCTCGCCATCGATCTTGCAGGCAAATACGCTGGTCCAGCCGGCATGGGACGGATGGGCTCCGGCGGACCACAGCTCCACGCCGTCCTGCCGGATGACCTGCAGGATATACCAAGCGGGATAGTAATCTGCCTCCGGGGTGAGCACCGTCACCAGCTCCGTGGTCTCCGGCATGCCGTCGTGGTCGAAGTCGTAGTCCTCCGACAATACCTCCGTGGTCTGTTCCAAAGCGGAGCCAGACAGCGTTCCGTCCTGGTTCGTACGCACGGTGCAGCGGTAGGTGTGGGGCTCCCCTGCGTCCCCGCCCCGGCCAACCGTCAGCAGCAGGGTGTCCATGTCCAGCCATGTGCCCCAGTCCTCCGGGAGAAATTCGTACTCTGGGATGGGGCTGCCGTCCGGCAGGGTGAAGTCCCAGCTGATCCAGCAGGCGGTGGAGATGACCTTCACCTGGGTCCAGGTCCGGCCGCCATAGGCGATAGCCACCAGATTATTTGCCGGAGACCACAGCGCCGACTGCCAGAGCGCCCCCTGGTCCTGCCAGAGAATTTCACCGGTCTCCGTGTCCACGATCTGCAGGAATTCCGGCACCACGTATCCGCTGACATACATCTCACTCTTTCCCGCTGTCCGGACCTGGAACCGCCCGTTGGGGGACAGGGTCTCCCCCTCCACCTGGGCCAGGGGCGCGGCTGCCAGGAAGGCCCGGTGCTCCGCCGCCTCCTGCCGCTGTGCCGCCATTTTGGTGTACTCCACCCCCGCTGTGACCGCCGTGATGACTGCCAGTGCCAAAACGCCCAAAATCCGCCGTTTTTCCATGAAAAACCACCCCGTAAGCTGTCCTGAAAACAGTTTACAGGGTGGTTTGATCTTATGTCAACTACAAACCGGTAACAGTTGGCGCTTCTCAGCCCTTCAGCCGGGCGAGCATCTCCTCCCGGGCCCCGGCGATATACTCATCGTAGGTGCACATCTTGTCGATGAGCTTCCCGTCCACGAACTCCATGACCCGGTTGGCGATGGTCTGGACGAACTCATGGTCGTGGCTGGCGAACAGGACCACGCCCTTGAAGTCGATCAGGCCGTTGTTCACGGCGGTGATGGACTCCAGGTCCAGGTGGTTGGTGGGCTGGTCCAGCACCAGGGCGTTGGAGCCGAACAGCATCATCCGGGACAGCATGCACCGCACCTTCTCGCCGCCGGAGAGGACCTTGACGGGCTTGTATACGTCGTCTCCGGAGAACAGCATCCGGCCCAGGAAGGACCGCTTAAAGGACTCGGTGCCCTCCTCCGCGTTGTCGGCGGTGTACTGGCCCAGCCAGTCCACCAGGTTCAGGTCGCAGTCGTTGAAGAAGGCGGAGTTGTCCAGGGGGAAGTAGCTGGTGGTGATGGTGGTGCCCCACTTGAAGGTGCCCGCATCCGGCTCCAGCTCCTCCATCAAAATCTTGAAGAGGGTGGTGGTGGCGATCTCGTCCTCCCCCACGAAGGCGATCTTGTCCCCCTTGTTCACCCGGAAGCTGACGTTGTCCAGCACCTTCCGGCCGTCCACGGTCTTGGTGAGGCCCTCCACCGCCAGGATCTCCTTGCCCGGCTCCCGGTCCATCTTGAAGCCCACAAAGGGATACCGGCGGGAGGAGGCGGGCATCTCCTCCACCGTCAGCTTGTCCAGCAGCTTGCGGCGGGCGGTGGCCTGCTTGGACTTGGACTTGTTGGCGGAGAAGCGGGAGACGAACTCCTGGAGCTCCTTGATCTTCTCCTCCTTCTTCTTGTTCTGGTCCCGGATCAGCCGCTGCATCATCTGGCTGGACTCGTACCAGAACTCGTAGTTGCCCACGTACATCTTGATGCCGCCGTAGTCCACGTCCACGATGTTGGTGCACACGGTGTTCAGGAAGTGGCGGTCGTGGCTCACCACGATGATGAGGCTCTCGCACTCTAAGATGAAGTCCTCCAGCCACTCCACAGCGTGGATGTCCAGGTGGTTGGTGGGCTCGTCCAGCAGAATGATGTCCGGCTTGCCGAACAGCGCCTGGGCCAGCAGGACCTTCACCTTCTCCTTGGCGGTCAGCGTGCTCATCTCGCTGTACAGGATGTCCTCGGACAATCCCAGGCCCTGGATCAGGCGGCTCACGTCGCTCTCCGCCTCCCAGCCGTCCATGTCGGCGAACTCCGCCTCCAGCTCGCTGGCCTTCACGCCGTCGGCGTCGGTGAAGTCCTCCTTGGCGTAGAGGGCGTCCTTCTCCTTCATGATGTCATAGAGCCGCTGGTTGCCCATGATGACCGTGTCCAGCACGGTATACTGGTCGTACTGGAAGTGGTCCTGCTTCAGAACGCTCATCCGCTGGTCCTTGGAGATCACCACCTCGCCGGTGGTGGGCTCCAGGTCGCCGGAGAGGATCCGCAGGAAGGTGGTCTTCCCCGCGCCGTTGGCGCCGATGATGCCGTAGCAGTTGCCGGGGGTGAACTTCAGGTCCACGTGCTTGAACAGGGTCTGTCCGCTGAAATTGAGACTGACGTCGTTGACTGTGATCATGGGTTCCTTCCTTTTTCCTCTTTTTCTCAAGATGAGGGACAGCAGGCATGACGGAGCATCCCTGCTGTCCCGGCTGTTTTCCGCAGGCTCTTCCGGGGGCCTGCTGTCCGTACGGCCTCAGCCGTAATAATCCTCCATGGCCCGCCGCGCGGCGTCCATGGCGCGCTGAACTTCTTCCATCTGACGCCGAGTATCCTCCGCTTCCTCTATGGCGCGGTCTGCATCAGCCAAAGCGGCGTCAATTTCCCGCTGCCGTTGCCACTCGGCTCCAAATATTCCAGCACACACCAGCATCACAGCCGCTGCCAGACCCACACCGAACAGGGCGAATTTTCCGATGGCCTTCGCCCGGCGGGACTGGCGGTCGCGATACACCAGGAAGAGAATCAGCCCTACCAGCGGGATAAAGAATGAGAGCACATTCAGGGCAGTATCCGGCTTGTCCTGCGGCCCGGCCGGGGTGCCGCAGCTGGGGCAAACCTCCGCAGTATCTTCCAGCTCCGTTCCGCAGTGCGTACAGTATTTTATGGACAGCTCTCCTTTCTCCATAGCCGCAGTGGAAAAGGCGTCTCCACTGGGCGGCCTTTTGAAGAAAGGTTATCACACTGTCCGGGACGTGGCAAGTATGCGCTCTGCATACCCCGCCGCGGGCCGTCAGCCCTCTTCCGCGATCTTGCGGCCCATGAGGGTGCCCATGACGGAGGCCATCATGAGGCCACGGGTCCAGCCGGAGCTGTCGCCCAGGCAGTGGAGGCCCTGGAGGCTGGTGTTGAAGTCGGTGTCCATCTTCACCCGGTTGGAGTAGAACTTCAGCTCCGGGGAGTACAGCAGCGTCTCATAGGCGGCGAAGCCCGGCACCACATAGTCCATGGCCTGGATGAAGTTGATGATGTTGATCATGGCCCGGTAGGGCATGGCGGCGGTGATGTCGCCGGCCACGGCGTCCGGCAGGGTGGGCCGGATATTGGACTGGGCCAGTTCCTTCTGCCAGGTGCGCTTGCCGTCCAGGATGTCCCCGAACCGCTGGACCAGGATCTGGCCGTTGGCCAGCATGTTGGTCAGCTCACCCACCTTCTGGGCGTAGGCGATGGGCTGGTTGAAGGGGATGGAGAAGTTGTGGGAGCACAGGATGGAGAGGTTCGTGTTGTCGCTCTTCAGGTCCTTGTAGGAGTGGCCGTTCACCACCGCCAGGTTGTTGTCGTAGTTCTCCTGGCTGACGAAGCCGCCGGGGTTCTGGCAGAAGGTGCGGACCTTGTTCTTGAAGGGCTTGGGATAGCCCACCAGCTTGGACTCGTACAGCACCCGGTTCACCATCTCCATGACCTCGTTGCGGACCTCCACCCGGACGCCGATGTCCACGGTGCCGGGGGCGTGGGCGATATTGTGCTCGGCGCAGAGCTTTTCCAGCCAGTCGGCGCCCCGGCGGCCGGTGGCCACCACGGTGTGCTTGGCGTAGATCTCCAGGTCGGTCTTGCCGTCGGAGATGGCCACGCCGCGGCACACCTCGTTCTCCAGGATCAGGTTGCTGCACTCATAGCCGAAGTACATCTCCACTCCGTTTTCCTGTAAGTACCGCTCGATGGCGAGGTAAATGCCCTGGGCCTTCTCGGTGCCCATGTGGCGGATGGGGCAGTCCACCAGCTTCAGTCCCGCCTGGATGGCCCGGCGGCGGATCTCCTTCCGCTCGTCCTCGTGGCCCAGGCCCTCGATGTGCTCATCCGCGCCGAACTCCAGATAGATCTGGTCGGCGTAGTCGATGGTCTCCTGGGCCAGGTCCGCCCCGATCAGGGTGGGCAGGTCGCCGCCCACCTCATAGCTGAGGGAGAGCTTGCCGTCGGAGAAGGCGCCGGCGCCGGAGAAGCCTGTGGTGATGTGGCAGTAGGGCTTGCAGTTCACGCACTTCTTGGTCTTGTCCTTGGGGCAGTGGCGCTTTTCCACCGGCTGTCCCTTTTCCACCATGACGATCTTCTGGCGGCTGCCCTTCTTGATCATCTCCAGGGCGGTGAAGATACCGGCGGGGCCGGCGCCAACAATGACAACGTCTGCGTTCATAGTCTTCTCTCCTCGTTTTTCCTCATTTGGCTGACAGGTCCACCCCGCGGCGCACCAGGGAAAAGGGCGGCACCGGCCGGGGAAGGTCCATATAGAATTTCATCTGTGGGGTGCGGGGCTCCTCCAGAGGCGCCCCCGCCTCGTCCCGCATCTCCGGCACGGTCATGGAGAAGGGCCGCAGGTCCGGGCCCGCGATCTCCACCGTGTCCCCGGCCCGGAACTTGTTCCGCAGGGACAGCACGGCGTGTCCGGCGCTGTCGCAGTCCGTCACCACCGCGGCCACCTGCCACTCCCGGACATAGCGGGAGGTGGCGTAGTACTGGCCCGGCGGGCCGTAGTAGAAGCCGGTGGAGTAAGGCCGGTGGCTCACGTGCTCCACCTCGTCCCGCCACACGGGGTCCGGGTCCCGCCCGGCGCACACGTCGTCCAGCACGTGGCGGTAGCCAGCGGTGACGATGGCCGCGTAGTAGGCGGACTTGGCCCGGCCCTCGATCTTCAAACTGGAGAGGCCTGCGTCGCACAGGTCCCCCAGGTGGTCGATCATGCACATATCCCGGGAGTTCAGGATATAGGTGCCCTGGTCGTCCTCAAACACCGGGAAGTACTCCCCCGGCCGCTTCTCCTCCACCAGGGCGTACTGGTACCGGCAGGGCTGGGCGCAGGCACCCCGGCTGGAGTCCCGGCCGGTCATATAGTTGGAGAGCAGGCACCGCCCCGAGTAGCTGACGCACATGGCGCCGTGGACGAAGGCCTCGATCTCCAGGTCCGCCGGGGTCTTGTCCCGGATGGTCCGGATCTCCTCCAGACTCAGCTCCCGGGCCAGGATCACCCGGCTGGCGCCCAGGTCGTGCCAGGCCCGGGCGGTCTCGTAGTTGCAGATGCTGGCCTGGGTGGAGATGTGGCGCTCACACCGGGGGGCGTACTTCCCCGCCATGGTAAAGGCCCCCAGGTCCGCCACGATCAGGGCGTCCACCCCGGCGTCGTTCAGCCGCTCCAGGTGCTCCGGCAGGCGGGCCGCCTCGTCGTTTCGCGGCATGGTGTTGATGGTGCAGTGGACCCGGACGCCGTGGTCGTGGGCGAAGGCCACCGCCTGGGGCAGCTCCTCATCGGAGAAGTTCCCCGCAAAGGCCCGCATCCCAAAGCTGGTGCCCGCCAGATACACCGCGTCCGCGCCGTAGAGCACGGCCATTTTCAGCCGCTCCATGTCCCCCGCCGGAGCCAGCAGCTCCGGCTTGTTCCGCTTAACCGCCATAGGAGCTGCTGTTGACGAACGCGTTGTGCTCCGCCAGGGTGGTGGAGAAGTGGTGCTTGCCGTCCGTGCCCAGGGCGTAGTAATAGTAATCCGTGTTATTGGGGTTCAGCGCCGCGTCGATGGAGGCCAGGCCCGGGTTGGAGATGGGCGTGGGGGGCAGGCCCGCGTTCTGGTACAGGTTGTAGGGGGAGTCGGTCTGCATGTCCGCGCTGGTGATGGGGCCCGTGTGGTCCGGCAGCGCATAGAGCAGAGAGGCGTCGATCTGCAGCAGGCCGTAGGTCCCCTGCTTGTTGCCGGAGCCCTCCAGCCGGTTGTAAATGACGGAGGCGATGTTGGCCTGGTCGGTGCCGTCGGTCTCCTCCTCGATCAGGGAGGCGATGGTGATGATCTCCTGCAGGGAGTAGCTGGACTCCTCCACCTGGGCCATCCGCTCCTCGTCCATGCGGCTGACAAAGTTGCGGATCAGCCGGTCCAGGGCGTCCTCGGCGTTGTGGCCCACATAGAACTCATAGGTGTCCGGGAAGAGGAAGCCCTCCAGCCGGCTCAGGTCCTCGGATTCGTTGTCGATGAAGTCGTAGTCGAAATCGCCGGTCTGGGCGGCCTCGGTCAGGGCCTCCTCCGTGTTGACGCCCTTCTCCGCCAGCAGGGCGATGGTCTGGCGGACGGTGTAGCCCTCCGGAATGGTGACGGTCACCGTCTCCGCGCTCAGGTTGCCGGAGGAGCTGCGCATCCCCGCGATCAGGGCGTGGTAGTCCATGTCGGTGTTCAGCTCATAGGTGCCGATGCCCACCTCTTCGCTGGCGCCGGTGAAAGCCGCGAACAGGCGGAAGAACCACTTGTAGCGGATCAGGCCGGCGTCCTGCAGCTTTTCCGCGATGCTGCCCATGTCGTCATCCGCGGTGACCTCGATGGTGATCTTGGTGGTGGAGGGGATGTCCCGGCTGAAGGCGCACAGGTCGCTGGCCAGCAGCCAGCCCACGCCTGCCAGGATGGCCGAGGCCACCAGCACGCACAGGATATACAGGACCGGGTTGATCCGGCGGCGCTTGCGGCGCCGCCGCTGCTGGGGCGGATTGCCCTGGCTCCTCCCCGTGTGGCCCGCTTGGCTGCGGCGCACCTGAGACGCGTCCCAGCTGGCGGTATCGCCGTTTTTGTAATCAGACATAGGAACCTCCATTTTCTCGCCCCGGCGGCGCGCCGCCGGAAACGTCCCGGGACGGGGAAGAAATCCTCCCCTCCCTGCAATTTTTTTCAGCGGCCAGGCTCCCTTTGGAAGCCGGGCGCATAGAATGTCTCAAAGCGAGGTGACAATCATGTGCTTCAACAACGGAAACAACAATTGTTCCTGCCTGTGGCTCATCATCATCGTCGTGCTGATCTGCTGCTGCTGCGGCAACGGCAGCGCCTTCGGCGGCAATAGCTGCGGCTGTGGCTGCAACTGCGGGTGCGGCTGCGGCAACGACGGCTGCAACAACGGCTGCTGCTGACAGCGGCGGGGAAAATGGGGCGTGTTCGTCCCATTTTCTTTGCTCCCGTTGGGGACAGCCCCTATCTCAGCAGCGGCTCCACCCGGGAGAGCACCTCCCGGCGGATGTCCTCCACCGTCCGGGGCGCGTCCCCGGCGGCGCAGTCGATCACCGACCAGCCCAGGTCCCGGGCGATCTCACGGGCGCTCTCCCGGCAGCGGCGGAGATAGTCCCCGTCCTGCTCGTGGATGTCCGCAGCGGTGGCGGTCGCCTGTTCCCGGTGCCGGAGCATCCTCTCAGACACCTCTGTGGGCAGGTCCAGGTACAGCACCAGGTCCGGCGCGGGCAGGCCCATGCGGCCGTATTCCAGGTCAAAGAGCCAGTCCAGGAATTCCCGCCGCTCCCCTTCCGGGAGCTTGGACGCCTGGTGGACGGCGTTGGAGGTGGTGTACCGGTTGGCCACCACGATGCCGCCTTCCTCGTAGAACCCGCCCCAGTCCTCCTTGTAGGAGGCGAAGCGGTCCACGGCGTACAGCACTGAAGCGGCGTAGGCGTTCACGTCCCCGGGCCTGTTGCCCAGGGCACCGTGGAGGTAGAGGTTCGCCGGCTCGGCAAAGGGGTTGCCGTACCGGGGGAAGTCGATCTCCCGATACGCGATGCCCCGCTGGGCCAGGGTCTCGCACAGGAGCTTTGCCTGGGTGGCCTTGCCGGAGCCGTCCGTGCCCTCGAATACGATCAGTTTTCCGCTCATCTGCGTCTCTTCTCCTGCTTGACATGGATTAAAAACAGCGGCAGCTTCATCATGCGGCCGATGCGGCGGGGCTCCTTGCACAGGCGGTAGAACCACTCCAGCCCGTGGTCGGTCCAGAATTTCGGGGCCCGCTCCACCACGCCGGCGAATACGTCCAGGCTGCCCCCCAGGCCGCACAGCAGCCGGGCGCCCGTGGCGGCGCCGTTCTCCGCCATCCACTTCTCCTGCTTGGGGGCACCCAGGCAGACGAACACCACGTCCGCGCCGCTTTGGCGGATAGCCTCCACCACCGGGCCGTCCTCCTTGAAATAGCCGTCGTGGGTGCCGGCAATCCGCAGTCCCGGATGGGCCGCGGCCAGCTTCTCCCCCGCCTGCTCCGCCACGCCGGGCTTGGCGCCCAGGAGGTAGAGGGACTTCCCTTCCTCCGCCAGTTTATCCATCAAATGGGTCGCGAATTCAATGCCCGGCGTCTTTTCCTTCAGAGGCGTCCCCAGCATGGCCGCGCCCTTGATGACGCCGATGCCGTCCGGCAGCACCAGATCCGCGCCGTTCACCGCGGCCCTGGCCCCGCTGTCCTCCCGGCAGACCTCCACGATCTCCGGATTGGGGGTCACCACATAGTGGGGGCCCGGACTGCGGACCAGCTCCATCCCCCGCTCCACGGCCTCTGCCATGGTCAGGTTGTCAAAGCCGACGCCCAGCACGTCGATGCGCATGGAATCACCTCGCTACATACTCATACAGGATAGCAGTATACCACAAGCCGCCGCGTTTGTCCAACCAAAAATCAACAGGGACGCCAAAAACCGGCATCCCTGCTGAACGATTCACTTTTCCGGCGCCGGCGCCGCCTGCTTTTTCCGGAAGTCCGGCAGCTGGGCCAGCACTACCGCCGCCAGCATCAGCACGCAGCCCAGGTACTCCTTCCCGCTCATCCGGTCCCCCAGGATCAGCGCCCCGGCGATGGTGGCGAACACGGACTCCAGGCTCAGCAGCAGGGACACCACCGTGGGGTTGGAGTCCTTCTGCGCCAGGATCTGGAGGGTGTACCCCACGCCGCTGGAGAAGATGCCCACATACAGGACGGGCCCGATGCAGGCCAGCAGCCCCGCCCAGTCGGGCGTCTCCATCACCAGCATCAGCCCGGCGGAGAGCACCGCCATCACCAGGAACTGCACGCAGGACAGGGCCACCCCGTCCACCTTCCCGGTGAAGTGGTCGATCAGCAGGATGTGCCCGGCGAAGCAGAAGGAGCACAGCAGCACGTACCAGTCCCCCTCCGTGATGGAAAAGGACTCCTGCACGCACAGCAGGTACAGCCCCGCCACCGCCAGCGCCACGCTGAGCCAGATGGCCCGGGGCGCCTTTTGGCGGAGGAAAATCCCCGCGATGGGCACGATGACGATATAGAGGGCCGTGATGAACCCCGCCTTGCCGGAGCTGGTGGTCTCCAGCCCCATCTGCTGGAGGTTGGTGGCCACTGTCAGGGCCACGCCGCAGCAGGCGCCGCCGATCACAAGATCTCGCCGGGACCCGGGCCTGGCCTGGGCCTCCTCCTGAAAGTCCCGCCGCCGCAGGCAGCGGAACACCAGACACAGCACCAGCAGAAACACGAAGGCCACCGCACTTCTGGCGGCGGTGAAGGTGAAGGGACCCACATGGTCGGCGGCCACGCTCTGGGCCACGAAGGCGGTGCCCCAGATCAGAGCCGCCAGCACGGGGAATACATTTTGACGGATGTGATTGACTTTCATCGGACTTGCTCCTCACCAGGATCTATGCTATACTTTACTTTTGCAAACTCCCGCAGATTTGATGTCCGGGGCCAAGAGCCGCGAACAAGTGGAAATTTTAACACAACGGGGCGGAAATGGCAAGACCCGGTTCCTCCCCGGGAAAAGGAGGCGGCCCATGCTGCTGTTTGACATGGACGGGACGCTGATCGACTCCAACGGCGTCTGGAAAAACGTGGACCGGGAATTTCTGGCCCGGCGGGGCATGCCATACACCCACGCCTATTACGAGGGCGTAGCCCATACCATCCTGCCCCTGGCCGCCAAGTTCACCAAGGAGTACTGCCGCCTCACGGAGTCCTGCGAGGAGATCATCGCCGAGTGGATGGAGATGGCCAGGGACGCATACGCCCACGTCACGGTGAAGCCCGGCGTCCGGGCGTATTTGAAGCAGTGCCGGGCAGAGGGCCGCCGGATGGCGGTGGTGACCTCCAGCGTGCCGGAGCACTGCCGCACCGCCCTGACGAACCTGGACCTGATGAAGTACTTCGAGGGCGTCACCCTGGCCCACGACCTGGGATTGGAGAAAAAGGCCCCGGCCCTGTGGCGCGCCGCCGCAAAGCACTACGGCGTGGCGCCGGAGGACTGCACGGTGTTCGACGACAGCCTTTCCGCCTGCAAGGGTGCCCGGGCGGCAAAGATGCGGGTGGTGGGCGTTTACGACGGCTTCTTCGCCCAGGACGAGGCGGCCATGCGGGGATTTTGCGACGTGTATATCCGGAGCTTTGAGGAGCTGCTGCTCCCGCCCCGGCAGGAGCCCCGCCCATGAGCGGCCTGCCTGAAGCCCTGGAGGCGGCGCGGGAGGCGGGAGAAGTTCTCTCCGCCGCGGTCCTTTCCCAGGAAACCGCCGAGGGGCTGGACGGCTCCGGCCTGGACTTCCGGGACTGCCGGTTCCAGTCCTGCCGCCTCCGGAACTGCGATTTCACCGGCGCCGCCTTTTACGGCTGCACCTTCACCGGCTGTCTCCTGGCAAACTGCCGCCTCTCCGCCACCTATTGGAAGGACTGCCGCCTCTCCGGCTGCAAATGGGACGGCGCGGACCTGCGCCGCTCCCGGTGGAAGGACAGCGTTCTGGAGGAGACTCTGCTTCGTTATGTCAACTTTTCCGGCGGCGTCTGGGAGCGTATTTCTGTGAAGGAATGTGACTTCACAGAGTCTACGCTCTCGGAGATACGCCTGAAAAAGGTAGCCTTGGAAAAGGCGGACCTGACCGGGGCGGAGCTGTTCCGCACCAGCCTCGCCGGCATGGACCTGACGGCCTGCACCCTGGACCGGATCGTGCTGTCGGAGACCTGCCGGGAGCTGAAGGGGGGCGTCATCAACGCCGCCCAGGCCGCGGTGGTGGCTCGGATTCTCGGCATTCGGGTGGAGCCGTAGGGGGTGCATCCGCCCAGCCGTCAGCATGGCTGATCCCCCGTGCAATGGAACGGACCTCCCGCCCCCGATCACACATAAAACACCAGGGCCCGCCGAAAACGGCGGGCCCTCTGCTGTTCAGGTTGCTTTCTGCCGGCCGATCACGTCCCGGCACCAGGCAAACAGCCGGTCCGTGAGGGCCGTCAGGTCCTCCCGGCACGCCCCTGCTTTCAGGGCCTGGGCAGTTTGCAGAATCTCCAGGTCCGGCCCGGTCAGGTGCTGTTCCAGGTCTGATCTCCGGCGGCAGTAGATCCCCTGCTCCACATACAGCTTGGCCTGCAGCAGGAACACGGCGGATTTGTAGGCCTCCGCCACCGCCTCCCGGCTTCTGCCGTGGAGGAAGTTGTGGCAGCAGAGATGATACAGGCCGCAGGCCCCGGTTTGGAGGGCCCGGCGGGCGTCCCCCGGTTCCTCCGGCGGCAGCAGGTCCGAGAGATGGCCGCACCAGTCGGTGGTGTCCCGGCGGAACTGGAACAGCTCCCCCCGGTCCCAGGCCGCCAGCTCCGCCGCACCGGAGACGAAGCCGCACAGCTTGTCCCGGTCCGGCAGGTCCTTCACGGCTGCCCGGTAGGTCTCCAGGTCTTGGAGAGAGCAGCTGTCCAGAATGCACACCACGTCGATGTCGCTGTCCGGTCCGGCCTCTCCCCTGCCCCGGCTGCCCTGGAGGCCGATGTACCGCACCCGGTCCCCGAAGGCGGCCCGGACGGCCCCGCAGTATTGCTCCATCCAGTTCTGTATCTCCAGCATCACAGTTTCCTCATGTGGGCGCCGGCGGATTTCAGCATCAGCTTCTTTTTGCCCACGGTGTCAAAGGCCACCTCCGCCAGGGCGTCGCCGCCCATGGGCCGGACGGAGAGCACCATGCCGCGCCCGAAGGCGGTGTGCTCCACCATGTCCCCCTGCTGTAATTGCAGCAGAGGCGCCGCCGGGGCGGCGTTCTTCCGGGCGGAGGCCGCCTGCTGGACAGAGGCCAGGGGCCGCTGGGGCGCCTGGGCCGGGGCCTGGTAGCTGTGGACGCCGCCGCTGCTCCAGGAGCCGCCGGCGCGGGCGGGGGAGCTGCCCCAGCCGTCCTCGTACCGGTCGCCGCCGAAGGTGCCGTCGTGCTCCATACCGCCGAAGCGGGGCTCCGGCTTGCTCTCCCAGCGCATGTTCTCCTCCGGGATCTCGTCCAGGAACCGGGAGGCCCGGTTGGCGCTGGTGCGGCCGTACAGCATCCGCTGCCGGCAGTTTGTGAGGGTCAGCTTCTCCTTGGCCCGGGTCATGGCCACGTAGCAGAGCCGCCGCTCCTCCTCCAGCTCCTCCTGGTCGTACTGGGCGGAAGAGCCGGGGAAGATCCCCTCCTCCATACCCACCACGTACACCACCGGGAACTCCAGCCCCTTGGCGGAGTGGATGGTCATCATGGTGACGCAGTCGTCGCCATTCTCCATGCTGTCCAGGTCCGTGTACAGGGCGATCTCGTTTAGGAAGCCGGAGAGGGTGGCGTCCTCGGGCTGCTGCTCCAGGAAGCCCACGATGTTGGATTTCAGCTCCTGGACGTTCTCGATGCGGCCCCGGCTCTCCATGTCGTTCTTCTCCTCCAGGGCCTTCACGTAGCCGGTCTGGTCGCAGACGGCGTCGTAGAACTCCGGCAGGGCCAGCTCCGTGCCCGCCCGCCGCAGGCCGTCGATCAGGTCCGCGAACTTCAGCAGCTTGGCGGAAGACGCTTTCAGCTCCGGGAACAGGTCCGCGTTGCGGATGATCTCGTACAGCGACGCCCCCTGGCTCTCCGCCAGCGCCGCCACCTTGTCCAGCGTGGTGGCGCCGATGCCCCGGGGCGGGTTGTTGATGATCCGCCGCAGCCGCAGGTCGTCCAGGGGGTTGTTCAGCACGCACAGGTAGGCCAGCATGTCCTTGACCTCCGCCCGGTCGAAGAACTTCATGCCCCCCACTACTTTATAGGGGATGCCGTTGCGCTTCATGGCGTATTCCAGGGCGTTGGACTGGGCGTTCATCCGGTAGAGGACTGCCGTGTCCCGGAAGTTCCTGCCCCGGTTCACCCCCATCAGGATGTCCCCGGCCACATAGTTGGCCTCGTCGCTCTCGTTGAAGGTGGTCCTGACGGTGACCACGTCGCCCCCGCCGTTGTCGGTCCAGAGGGTCTTGCCCTTGCGGCCCTGGTTGTTGCAGATGACGGCGTTGGCCGCGTCCAGGATGTTCTGGGTGGAGCGGTAGTTCTGCTCCAGCCGGATGGTCCGGGCGTTGGGGTACTGCTCCTCGAAGTTCAGGATATTCTCGATGTTGGCCCCCCGGAAGCGGTAGATGGACTGGTCGTCGTCGCCCACCACGCAGAGGTTTTTGTAGCCCCCCGCCAGGAGGCTGGTCAGCAGGTACTGTAAATGGTTGGTGTCCTGGTACTCGTCCACCAGCACGTAGCGGAACTTGCGCTGGTAGTAGTCCAGCACCTCGGGCTCCTGCTGCAGCAGCGTCACCGTGTGAAAGATGATGTCGTCAAAGTCCAGGGCGTTGGCGGCGCGGAGCTTCTTCACATAGGCGGCATAGATCTTGGCGATGCGGGTCATCTTCCAGTCCCCCGCCGCCTCGTACCGCTTGGCAAAGTCCTCCGGCGTCTCATACTGGTCCTTGGAGTGGCTGATGGCTGCCAGGACGCTCCGGGGCGGGAAGGTCTTCTCCTCCAGGTTCAGCTCCTTCAGAATGTCCTTGACGACCCGCTTGGAGTCGTCGGTGTCGTAGATGGTGAAGTCCTTGTCGAACCCCAGCCGGTCGATGTCCCGCCGCAGGATGCGCACGCAGGCGGAGTGGAAGGTGGAGGCCCAGATGTCGTTGGCCTCCGGCCCCAGCCGGGCGGCCAGCCGGTCCTTCAGCTCCCCCGCCGCCTTGTTGGTGAAGGTGATGGCGATGATCTCCCAGGGCTTGGGCGCGTCCACGGCGCAGAGCCGCCGGGCCCTGCGGACGTCCTCCTCCGTGGGCCGGGCGGGGAAGCTCTCCAGAAATCGAAGATCCTCTTCCGTGGCCCAGGCCGGCACCTCTTCCGAATCGCTTCCCCGGCCGTAGGTCAGCAGGTTGTACACCCGCTGGATCAGCACCGTGGTCTTGCCGCTGCCGGCGCCCGCCAGCAGCAGCAGCGGACCCTCCGTGGTCATGGCGGCCTGGCGCTGCATGGGGTTCAGCCTGGATAAGTCCTGGGCGATGACCGCCCGGCGGGCGGCGATGTAGCGTTGTTTGAAGTCTTCCATATGTTCCCCGTTCTCCATCCATCTCAAAAGTCTCGGCCCCTATTTTACGGCAAAATCCCCTTCCGGTCAAGGCGGGAAACGGCTGTTGCCGGTTTGCCGCTTTTGTTACCAATTTGAGGTTGACAAATGTCTACCTATTTGATATGGTCCAATCAGAAGACCAGGTAGACACTCGTATACCATGGAGGTGAGACTATGCAGGTGAACCTGTCCGACAGCGAGTGGAAGCTGATGAACCGGCTGTGGGAGCAGTCCCCCCGGACCATCATGGAGCTGACGGCCTCCCTGAAGGAGGACACAGGCTGGAGCAAGAACACGGTGATCACCATGCTGTCCCGGCTGGAGGCCAAGGGCGCCGTCCGGCACCAGGAGGGCGGCCGGGCCAAGCAATACTTCCCCGCGGTGGACCGTGAGGACGCCGCCGCGGCGGAGACGGAGAGCTTCCTCTCCCGGGTCTACGGCGGCAGCCTGGGCCTGATGATGAGTGCCATGGTGGAGAGCCGCCAGCTGACGGAGGCGGATATCGCGGAGCTGTCCGCTATTTTGGAACGAGCGGGAGGCGAGGAACATGCGTGAGATCCTGTTGACTTCTTCTGTGCTGATCCTGGCGATCCTGATCCTGCGGCGGGCCTTCCGGGACCGGATTTCCCGCCGGGTCCAGTATGCCCTGTGGGCGCTGGTGCTGGTGCGGCTGCTGGTGCCGGTGAGCCTGCCGGGAGCGGACTTCTCCGTCCTGTCGGCGGCGGAGCCGGTGGGACAGGCGGTGACGGAGCGGCTGGAACAGCGGGAAATTTACAGAATGCCGCTGGACTCCTCTCCCATGGAGGCAGCGCCCCAGGTCACATCCCCCGCACCTCAGATAGAGGGAGGCGGCTCCCCCTCCGGGGAGGCGGCCACGCCCTCCAGCGGGGAGGAAGCCTTTTCTTACCCGGTCATCCGGGAGCGGGTGGTGACGGCGGCAGACCTGCTGACGGTCCTCTGGCTGATCGGCATCGCCGCCATGGCGGTGTGGTTCCTGGTGACCAACCTGCGGTTCTGGCAAAAGCTCCGGAGGACGAGGGCGCCCTATGCCGTGGAGAACTGCAAGTACCCCGTCTATCTGGTGGAGGCGGGTCTCCCCTCCCCCTGCCTGTTCGGACCTGTCCGGCCTGCCATTTACCTGACGCCCGCCGCAGTGGAGACGCCGGAGCGGCTGCGGCATGTGCTGGCCCATGAGACCGCCCACGCCCGCCATCTGGACCCGCTGTGGTCGCTGCTGCGGAGCGTGTGCCTGGCGGTGTACTGGTTCGACCCCCTGGTGTGGATCGCCGCCGCCGTCTCCAAGGCCGACGGGGAGCTGGCCTGCGACGAGGCCGCCATCCAGGCCCTGGGAGAGGGCGAACGCATCCCCTACGGCAAAACCCTGCTGTCCCTGATCCCGGTGCGGACGGGGCCCGGCTCTCCCCTGCTGTCCGCCACCACCATGACGGCAGGCAAGCGGCAGCTGAAGGACCGGATCACCCGCATCGCCCAGGGACAGCAGACCCGGGCGGCGGCCCTGTTCCTGGCGCTGGCCCTGGCGGCGGGCGTCTGCGCCGTCACCTTCACCGGGGCCAAGGGGGATGAGGCAGTCCCCGTCACCGAAGAGGGACGCCCTCTCACCGGCGACGAGGTGGCGTATTTCAATGAGGAGTTCTTCAACGGCAATGATTTCAATATCCACAACCAGTTTTTGAACCCGCTGTATGAGAAGCCGGAGGACATCGACCTCTTCGCGCTGTTCTACTGCGGTATCCCGGAGGGCGAGGTGGACCTCTCCGACGTCCCGGACATCTCGGCGGGCTGGGCGGAGGTGATCCGGCGGGACTACGGCGGTACAGCGCCGGACTGCGCCATGTACGCCCTCTCTACCGCGGATATGGACGCCTTTCTGGAGAAGTACACAGGTCTCACCGTGGCGGAGACCAACGGCGTGGGACTGGAGTCCTTCTCCCATCTGCCGGAGTACGACGCCTATTACTGGGCCCACGGGGATACCAACTACCGGGGGGACGTGACCTTCACCGCCGGAGAGCGGGAGGGCGGCACCATCCGCCTCTATTTCGAGGACTTCCACTACGGCGGCTACGGCACGGAGTGCGTGACGCTCCAGGCACAGGAGGACGGGAGCTACTGGTTCGTGTCCCACCTGCTGTCGGAAAAGCCCGCCGTCGCCACGGTGTACCCGGAGCAGGAGCCGGTGCTGACCATCCCCCTGACAGACCTGGCGCCCTATGATCCGGCGCTCTCCGCGCAACAGCTGGACAGTCTGCCGGATGACATCTCCGCCTCCTGGGACGCCTACGGCACCACCTGCTATCTCTGCCGCCTGGAGGACGGAAACCTCCATGTGGTGCTGGAGTACACGCCGCCCTCCGGCGGCACGGGGATCTATTGGGATGTGTTCACCTTCCCGGAGGACATATCGGAGGACCGGGTCACCCTGTCGGACGCCTTCGGGCTTCTGGAACACGA
>DWXY01000123.1 GCA_019118935.1 Candidatus Oscillibacter pullicola | reverse complement strand
CCGCTGCCGGAGGGGGCCATGACGGCCGTGATGCCGGGTCCTGCGGTAAAGGTCAAGTCCCGCAGCACCGTCCGGTCCCCGAAGGATTTGCACAGGTGCTTCACCGCGATCTCCATCAGCCGCCCGCCTTTCTCGCCGCGGCGTCCACCAGACGGAGGAACAGCCGCTCGAATATCACCGATACCGCCACGATCACCGCCGTCCAGGCGAAGAGGTCCCCGGTCTGAAAGTACACCTTGGCGGTGTACAGCGCCTCGCCGATGGACCCGGCGGGCAGGCCGATGACCTCCGCCGCCGCGCCGGACTTCCAGCACAGGCCCAGGCCCAAAGACACGGCGGAGCGGAAGTAGGGCAGCACCGCCGGCAGGTAGATGCCCCGCAGCTGCCGGGAGAAGGGCATCCGGAACACCCGGGCCATCTCCAGCAGCTGACGGTCCGTGTACCCGATGCCCTCCAGCACGTTCAGGTACACCGGCGGGAACACCATCAGGGCGGAGATCAGCAGGGACAGGTTCTCCGACGAGAAGAAGATCAGCGCCAGGATGATGAAGGACACCACCGGCACCGCCTTCACCACTGCCACCAGGGGGCTCAGCAGGTCCTGCACCCACCGGAGGCGGGCCGCCAGGGCTGCCAGCACCACCGCCAGCACGCAGGAGAGGAAAAAGCCCCCCAGGATGCGGAGGGAGGAGAAGGCCACCGCCTGCCAGAAGGCCGCCGTACCCGCCAGGGCCAGCAGCCGTCCCAGCGCCTGCACCGGGGAGGCCAGCAGCAGCATCCGCCCGCCGGTGGTGGCCGCCAGGGCCAGACTGGCCCCCTCCCACACCAGCAGCCAGAAGGCCGCCGCCCACAGCCGGACAGAGCCTGTTCGCCGCTTCATCTGCCTCCCCCTTTCTCCTGGAAACCACCGCGCCCCGGGTGTTCCCGGGGCGCGGAAAATTTGTCAGCCGTTACGCGCCGTAGTAGAAGTCGTCGTTGGGCATACCGCCGCCCACGGATTCCGCATCCTGCTCCCACAGCACGCTCAGGTAGCCGGACAGCATATCCATCATCTCCGTGCCGGTGACGCACACGATGTTGCAGTAGGGCAGGGCCTTCTCCGCCACGGCGGCGTCCACGATGTCATAGCCGCCGATCAGCTCCGCCGCGTCGGCGGTGTTGGCGTTGACCCAGTCCACGCTGGCGCTGTACTGCTCCAGGAAGTCGCTGACCGCCGCCGGGTGCTCTTTCACGAAGTCCGCCCGGGCCACCACCACGCCGGTGAGCAGGGCGGAGCCGTTGTCCAGGGCGTCCCACTCCTCCGTCAGGTCCAGGGCCACCCGCAGGTCCGGCAGCTGGGTCTGGGCCACGGTGACGAAGGGCTGAGGCAGCATGGCGATGGTGGCCGCGCCGGAGGCCAGGGACGCCACGCATTCGCTGTGCTCGCTCTTCCAGTCGATGGTGACGCCGGTGTCCGGGTCGATGCCGTTCTCCGTCAGCAGGTACCGCAGGGCGTACTCCGGCGTGGAGCCCTTGCCGGAGGCCACGATGGTCTTGCCCGCCAGATCCGCCATGGACGCCACGGCGTTGCCGTTCTCCACGATATACAGCACGCCCAGGGTGTTCACCGCCAGGGTGACGATGCCGCCGTCCGTCCGGTTATACAGCACGGAGGCCAGGTTGGCCGGCACGCAGGCGATGTCCAGCTCTCCCTGCATCAGCTTGGGAGACACCTCGTCGGCGGAGGCGGCCAGGGTGAATTCGTAGGTGTTGCCGGCGGTGTCCGCCTCGGCGGATTCGCTGTCGCTCATCATCTTCACCATGCCCATGGCGGTGGGTCCCTTCAGGGCGGCCACCCGGACGTTGACGGGCTCCTCCGCCGGCGTCTCGTCCTCCTTCCCGCCGCAGGCGGCCAGGGACAGGCACATGACCAGGGCCAGGCAGGCCGCCAGCCCCTTCTTCATCCACTGTTTCATATCGATCTTCCTCACTTTCCTTGTTGCAGCGCGTCTTCCGGCGCGTAGACGGTCTTGGCGGTGATCCCCGCCAGCCGGCCGATCTTGCCGGACAGGGCGG
The DNA here is from genome assembly GCA_019118935.1 of Candidatus Oscillibacter pullicola. Lineage (GTDB taxonomy): Bacteria > Bacillota > Clostridia > Oscillospirales > Oscillospiraceae > Oscillibacter > Oscillibacter pullicola. The sequence continues at coordinate 6,311 of DWXY01000123.1, read as the reverse complement.
AGATGTCATTCGCCGGGGCGTCCACCGCCACGCTGATGATGTTCACGCCCCGGGCGTGGTAGGGCACCCCCATCCGCCCGATGATATAGGGGGCGTACTGGTGCAGCAGCTCGTTCAGCGCCGGGACGGAGGCCATGTCCCGGACGATGATCGCCAGCACGGCCACACGGGTCTCCACAGAGGATCCCTCCTTTTGCAAAAAGTAAACCCCTCCGCCGCGCTGGCAGAGGGGAATTTTTGCATGCGCTGTCCGCCCGGCACCGCCGGGCGCTTCCCCGTCTTGCGGCCGGGGCGGGCCCGTGCCGGTCAGAGCGACAGAAACCAATTGTCCGGTCCGCCGGTCAGAGCTTCTTCCCAGGGACAGGGAAATGATACCATGGAACGGTCTCGCCGTCAAGAGCGCTACGCATCGTGGCGGCTGCCGCCCCCCGGCCCCAGTGTTTCCAATGCAGAGAGGATACCCTCGATCTTCCCGAAGCAGGCCGGGTCGGAAAGACTGTCATCATCCAAGATCTTCCGGATCTCCCACAGGGCCCGGCAGCACCGGTCATGGACCATGTCCTCCACGATCTGCTGGGAGTCACCGCCGCCCACCACGATGGCCGCCCCCGCCTCCGCCAGCACTCGGGCCAGGATATAGGTATTGAATTCCAGCTGGTCCATTTGGATTCCTCCTTTTTATAACAAGACGAAATAATTATAAAACATCAGTCATGATATAGTCAAGAAAATATGTCGTGTTGGTGTAAAAGCATGAACAAGTCCTATTATAATGCCGAGTCCAATCTCATTGCCAAACGTCTCCGGCAGCTTCGGAAGGAGCGCGGGCTCTCCCAGGAGGAATTGGCCGCCCAGCTGCAGCTGCTGGGCGTGGACATTAACCAGCCTCTCATCAGCAAAATTGAGAGAAACCACCGGTTTGTCAAGGATTATGAGTTGGCCTGCATCTGTCAGGTCCTGCAAGTATCCCTGCAAGAGCTGCTGGCGGACTTTTACAATCCCGCAGAATCGTAAAGAGCCCCCATATGGGGGCTCTTTTGTGTTGTTCACCGTCCGTAAGTCTCCGTCAGCACCCGGATCTCCGCCGCCAGTTCTGCCGCGGCGGCGCCGGGGGCCATCCGCCAGCGCCAGTTGCCGTCCGCCACGCCGGGGACGTTGATCCGCCCCTCGCTGCCCAGGGCCAGGTAGTCCTGCATCTGGGCCACAAACAGCTCCGCCGTGCTGCCCATGCCGCACCGCAGCAGCGCCCGCCGGACATTCTCCCGGCCGGAGGCGCCCAGGTACCGCTCCGCAAAGGCCCGCTCCGCTTCCGCCGCGTGGTCGTACCAGCCCAGGGCGGTGTCGTTGTCGTGGGTGCCGGTGTAGCAGATGCACCGGCGGCTGTCGTAGTTGTGGGGCAGATAGGCGTTGCCGGGGTGGTCGAAGGCGAACTCCAGCACCTTCATACCCGGCAGGCCCGCGGCCTCCCGGAGCTGGTGGACCTCCGGCGTCAGCAGTCCCAGGTCCTCGGCAATGTAGGTGATGTGGGGGAACCAGCCCGTCAGGACATTCAGCAGGTCCAGGCCGGGGCCGGGCTCCCACCGTCCCTCCCTGGCGGTCTCCGCCCCGGCGGGGACGGACCAGTACCGCTCAAAGGCCCGGAAATGGTCGATGCGGATGGCGTCGAACAGGCGGGAGGCGCCCTCCACCCGGCGGATCCACCAGCCGAAGCCGTCGGCCTTCATCGCCGCCCAGTCGTACAGGGGGTTGCCCCACAGCTGGCCCTCGGCCGAGAAGTAGTCCGGCGGCACCCCCGCCACCCGGCTGGGCCGCCCCGTCTCGTCCAGCAGGAACGCCTTCCGCTCGCTCCACACGTCGGCGCTGTCCAGGGACACGTAGATGGGCAGGTCCCCGATGATCCCCACCCCCAGGCCGTTGGCGTGGTCCTTCAGGGCTCTCCATTGAGAGAAGAACCAGAACTGCACCGTCTGGTGAAAGGCGATGTCCTCCGCCAGCGCCGTCCGCCAGGGCTCCAGCGCCGCCGGGTCATGGCGGCGCAGGGCCTTGTCCGGCCAGTCGTACCAGGCCGCCTCATCGAAATGGGTCTTGAGAGCCCGGTACAGGGCGTACTCCTCCAGCCAGGGGGCAGCGGCTGCAAAGTCCCGCACCGCCTGGGCCTCTGTCCCGGACAGGCGGGAGAAGGCCTGCCGAAGCAGGGGCTCCCGGCTCTCATACAGGGCGGCGTAGTCGATGGCCGCTCTCTCCGGCGCCCGGGCGGCGGACAGCTCCCCCTCCGTCAGCAGTCCCCGGTCCCGCAGGTCCTCCAGGTCGATCAGCAGCGGGTTCCCCGCGAAGGTGGACACGCTGGTGTAGGGGGAGTTCCCCGCCCCGGTGGGGCCCACCGGCAGCACCTGCCACCACTTCTGCCCGGCGTCGTGGAGAAAATCGGCGAAGGCCCGGGCCTCCCGGCCCAGGGAGCCGATGCCGTAAGGTCCCGGCAGGGAGAACACCGGCAGCAGGATGCCAGCGGAACGCTCCATATCAGCCCCTCCTTTTTGTCAGATTCCGTTCTATTGTATGCGGCCGGGCAGCGGGTGTCAAGGGCGGCCGTTCCCCCGCTCCACTGGGAAGGGAATCTCCCGGAAGGCCGTCCGTCCCGGGTTGCCCTCCGCCAGCAGGCAGCGCCGCCGGGTCAGGTCGCAGGCTGCGGACCAGACAGTGTCCCGCCCCGCGGCCCGGTCGTACTGGCAGAGAAAGCCCTTTTTCCCCGTCAGCAGGGTCTGGACGCCGGAGAGGCCCAGCGTCTCCCCCTCCCGCTCCAGCACGCGGCGCATTGTGTCGTACCGCTCCGCCGCCCGCCAGGTGTCCAGCCCCGGCGGCAGCGGGTCCGCCAGGTCCGAGTGAAAGAGATTCGTGGCGCAGACGAAGGGTCCCGCCGGGCCGGGCCACTCCACCCGCACCCCCTCCGGGCCGCACTCCGCCACGGCGATGTTCCCGGCCTTATCCGCCAGCGTCAGCGTCTGGCAGGAGGCCAGGGGCAACTCCCGCAGGCGGTCCAGGGCCTCCGGCACGGCGGCGCAGGTCTCCGCCAGCAGCCGCAGGACCATACCGGCGTTCAGACCCGGCCGGGGCCTGGGCGTATAGACGGAGGTGAGTCCGACGGCCAGCCCCCGGGCGTTGACGGCGTCCTCCATCTGCACAAACGAGGTGGTGTTCCCTGTAAAGGGGATCGCCCTGTCGGAAAATCCGTATGTCACATGGGTGTAGTCCGGCTCCAGCGCCGTCAAAAAGTCGCTGTTCCGTCCGAAGAACACCCCGTTCCCGTTGGACACCGCCAGGCAGGAACAGCCGCAGGCGGGCGGCAGGGCGTAGGTGGTGAAGAGGACCGTCTCCAAGTCCTCCTGCCGGCAGTTCTGCCCCGCCGCCAGCCCCGCCAGCTCCTCCAGGGCGGCGGGGAAATGGCGGGCATACGCCGGGCGGCAGGCGGCGGCAAAGGCCCGCCGCTCCGCCGTCAGGGAAAAGGGCACGTGGTCCAGCAGGCGCAGGCTGCGCTCCGCCAGCCGGGCGCCCCACTGGAAGCCTATCTCCCAGTGGGTGCCCCGCAAAGATAAATGGTCCATATCATTCAGCTCCTCTTTAAGATCAGGAGCCGCCGGCAGCTCTGCCCCTACCATAGAGCAAATAAAAATTGTTGTCAAGATGGTGATTTTTATTTGTTTACTGCCGCATTTCAGCAAAAATCATTCTGTTTTTCTGCCCGCAACCAGCCGTTGACACTAGGGAAACCCGCCGGTGGTTGTGCTTTTGTCCCAACTCTGCTATGGTAGAGGCAGCAAAGGAGTGGATCGTATGCAGGAGCAGACCCTGGGCCGCCGCATCCAGGAGGCCCGGAAGGCCGCCGGACTCTCCCAGGAGTCCCTGGGGGAGCGGCTGGGCGTCAGCCGCCAGGCGGTGAGCAAGTGGGAGGCGGACGCCACCGTGCCGGAGCTGGAGAACCTGATCGCCATGAGCCGCATCTTCGGCGTCACCATCGGCGCCCTGCTGGGGGTGGAGCCGGAAGCGGCGGAGGACCGTTCCGAAGAAGATGCCCCGAAGGCCCCCGGCGAAGGCGCGGAGGGCGCCGCTCCGGCGGGGGAGCTGACGGACCGGGAGCTGGCGGCGGTGGAGGCCATTGTCCGGAAGTACCTGGAAGCGGTCCGGCGGCCCCGGTGGAGCCGGAGGAAAAAAATCGCCGTAAGTACCGGGATCTGCGGCGCCGCCCTGGCGGCAGCGCTGGCCCTGGGCAGCGGCTTTTCCGCCCTGGGCAGCCGCCTGGACCAGGTCCAAGGCCAGGTGTACGGTATCGAGAGCAGCGTCGGCAGCCAGATCGGGGCGCTTGCCGGGCAGATCCGGGATATCCTGAATGAGGATTCCAACCTCTTTGCGGTTTCCCAGGCGCAGGTTACGGACTACGACCTGACGGCGGAGACCGTGACCCTTCAGGTGTCGGCCCAGGCCAAAAGCTGGCAGGACAACACCACCGCCCTCTTCACCGCCCTTCTCTCAGACGGCCGGCAGTTTTCGGCGGAGGCCTCCGGGAAAAACGGAACCTTCACCGCTCAGAATTGGACCCTTCCCATGGATCAGGAAATTCTTCTCTCCGCATCCCTCACCACGGATGGCGTCACTGCTGCCGACCAGCTGGAAACCTTGTACGACTGTCTGCCCGGAAATTTCCGGCTGGATGTGTGGGGCGGGTTCAGCCAAACCGACTGGTCCAATCAGTGGACGGATTTCCAGGGCGATTCCTGGCCGCAGACCAGCAAGAAACTCACGCTGGGCGGATTGTCCCTCTCCATCAACTCCTATGGCGGCGACTCCCATTCCGGCCCGGCTCCCACGGAGGTGGAGCTGTGCTTCTTCCGGGACCAGGAGACAGTGCCAGAATCGTCCATTCCCGTTCCAGAGGCCCTGGAGCTGTGGGCGGAGGCCGGGTTTGTGGAAATGTATGACTGGACGGATTACACCTTTACCTGTGAACTCCTGCCTGAGGAAACCCTGACAGCCGCCGTCCGCATCACCGATGACCACGGCCAGACCACCTGGACCATTCTGTGTGCTTACAGGCTCGACCGGAGTGGAAACGTCCAAACCCCGCAGGACCTGCCCGCCGACTGGCATCCGGGGGATCTGCTTTGACGACGCACGAAAACGCCCCGGAGCAAGTGCTCCGGGGCGTTTTGCCGTTCTCTCACTTCATCAGCTCGTACATGACGGCCTTGATGGTGTGCATCCGGTTCTCCGCCTCGTCAAAGACGATGGAGGCCGGGGACTCGAACACCTCGTCGGTGACCTCCATGGCCTCCCGGCCGAACTTCTCGCCCATCTCACGGCCCACCTTGGTCTTGTGGTCATGGTAGGCGGGCAGGCAGTGCATGAACCTGCACTGGGGCCCGGCGTTGTCCATCAACGCCTTCGTCACCTGATAGGGGGCCAGGGCTGCGATGCGCTCCTGCCAGACGGCCTCCGGCTCGCCCATGGAGACCCACACGTCCGTGTACAGCACGTCGGCCCCCTTGGTGGCCTCCATGGGGTCCTCGATGAACTCCAGCACCGCGCCGGTCTCCTTGGCGATAGCCTGGCAGGTGTCGATCAGCTTCTGATCCGGCATGTACGCCTTGGGGGCGCAGGCCACGAAGTGCATGCCCATCTTGGCGCAGCCCACCATCAAACTGTTGCCCATGTTGAACCGGGCGTCCCCCAGGTACACCAGCTTGATGCCCGCAAGCTTCCCGAAGTGCTCCTGGATCGTCAGGAAGTCCGCCAGGATCTGGGTGGGGTGGAACTCGTTGGTGAGGCCGTTGAACACCGGCACCCCGGCGTACTTTGCCAGCTCTTCCACGATTGTCTGCCCGAAGCCCCGGTACTCGATGCCGTCGTACATCCGGCCCAGCACCCGGGCGGTGTCGGCGATAGACTCCTTCACGCCGATCTGGCTGCCGGTGGGGCCCAGGTAGGTGGAGCCCATGCCCAGGTCCTGGGCCGCCACCTCAAAGGCGCACCGGGTCCGGGTGGAGGTCTTTTCAAAAATCAGCGCAACATTCTTCCCCTCCAGGTACCGGTGGGGGATGCCGGCCTTCTTTTTGGCCTTCAGGTCGGCGGCGGTGTCCAGGAACTGCTGGATCTCCGCCGGGGTAAAGTCCAGGAGCTTTAAAAAATGGGTGTGGTTTTCCATGGGTGTCTCCTCTCTGTCCCGCCATGGGCGCTTTTATCATTTAGTCCGGGAAAATTGTGTAAAATTCTCCGGTTATAGTTAGGGTTATAGTTAGGGTTATAGTTAGGGTTAGAGTTAG
>DWXY01000122.1 GCA_019118935.1 Candidatus Oscillibacter pullicola | reverse complement strand
CCGTTTCCGCCTGCGGCGAAAACTGCGCCCGCTCCCTTGCTCCTCCTCTCCCCACCGCGCGGGGCGCGGCGGGGGCCCCTTTTGGTCTTGCCCAAAAAGAGAATGCGCCGCGCCCGGTGGAAGAGAAAAAGCGCTTTGACGCGCTCCGGTGCAGTGGCCCTCCGCGCGATGGGGGTCGGCGGATCGGTGCCTGCGCCGATTTGGCCCGGCCTTCGGGCACGCTTGGGTCTTCTGCGGGGCCGGTACTGCCGACCCGTGGCGGATAGTGCCGACGGCATCGGGGGGCAAGGACGCATTTGACCAGTTCCTCTTTCCGCGCGTTCCACTTCGCTACGCGCTGCCCGGGCAATCGTAGAGGCTGTTGCTTGGCCCATGCTGCAACTTTCATCGACCACCGGTCAGCGGCAGCGAAAAGAGAAGCAGGATGTATCCCTGCCTTCCCCGGGCTGGAGGGTTCCCCAAGGGGCGGGCGTTTCCGTCCCTGACAGCCGCAAGGGACAGCCAACCATCCCTCGCCGGCGGCAGGAGGTCTGCGCCTACGCAGACCGACCCGCCGAACATTTTTCCTTTTCCACCGGGCGCGGCGCATTTTCTTTTTGATGTCTCAAAAAGAAAATGGGGGGCGCATCTGCCCAGCCATCAGCATGGCTGCATACACCGTCGCGGCATTGCGATTCCCGTCCCTTGGCGGGGCCGCCAATCGCACCGCTTCCTCGAAACCGCCTCGCTTCATCCGCCGCTGGCGGCGCTTCGGCGATTTCCCGCATCCCATGGGACATTCCCTCCCCCTCCGGCGGAATCCCGCCGATTTTCAAGAAAAGAGTTGATGTTACGATGTCCTCCCACGCACAGCAGGCGCGGACGCTTGTGGAAGCCCTGCCCTATATCCAGAAATTCACCGGCAAGACCATCGTGGTCAAGTACGGCGGCAACGCCATGGTGTCCGACGAGCTCCGCCGGGCCGTCATGTGCGACATCATCCTGCTGTCCCTGGTGGGCATCCGGGTGGTGGTGGTCCACGGCGGCGGGCCTGAGATCAGCGAGATGCTGAAGAAGATCGGCCACGAGAGCCGCTTTGTGGACGGCCTGCGCTATACCGACGCCGAGACCATGGACGTGGTCCAGTCCGTCCTCTGTGGCAAGGTCAACAAGAATCTGGTGGCCCAGCTGAACCGGCTGGGGGGGCAGGCCATCGGCCTGTGCGGCATGGACGGGCAGCTGTTCCAGGCGGAGCAGCTGGACGAGAAGTACGGCCTGGTGGGAAAGATCACGGGCGTGAATCCGGAGCCGGTGGAAAACGCCCTGCTCAGCGGCTACATCCCCGTGGTGTCCACCGTGGCCCAGGGCGTGGACGCGGACACCGCCTACAACATCAACGCGGACACCGCCGCCTCCAAGCTGGCCGCCGCCATGGGGGCGGAGAAGCTGATCCTGCTGACGGACGTGCGGGGCCTGCTGCGCAACCCCAGGGACGAGGAGACGCTGATCCACGTGGTCCACACCTACGACGTGCCGGGCCTGGTGGCCCAGGGCATCATCTCCGGGGGCATGATCCCCAAGTTGGAGTGCTGCGTGGACGCCATCGCCGGCGGCGTGGAGCGGGTCCACATCCTGGACGGCCGCATTCCCCATTCCATTCTCATCGAGCTCCTCAGTGACGAGGGCATCGGCACCATGCTGAAAAAGGAGGACTGATCCCATGACCAGCCAAGAGATCAAGGCCCTGACCGGGCAGTACATCATGAACACCTACGGCCGCTTCCCGGTGGCCGTCGACCACGGACAGGGCGCCACGCTCTACGACCCCGAGGGCAACGCCTACATCGACTTCACCAGCGGCATCGGCGTCAGCGACCTGGGCTACGGCTGCCAGCCCTGGGTGGACGCCATCGCCAGGCAGGCAGGGAAGCTGGGCCACGCCTCCAACCTGTTCTATACCGAGCCCCCGGCCCGGCTGGCGGAGACCCTCTGCAAGCGGACCGGCATGAGCAGCGTCTTCTTCGCCAACGGCGGCGGCGAGGCCAACGAGGGCATGATCAAGCTGGCGAGAAAGTACAGCTTCGACAAGTACGGCAGGGGCCGCGCCACCATCGTCACCCTGAACAACTCCTTCCACGGCCGCACCATCACCACCCTGACGGCCACCGGGCAGGACGTGTTCCACAACTACTTCTTCCCCTTCACCGAGGGGTTCCGGTACGCCGACGCCAACGACCTCGCCTCCTTGGAGGCCGCGGCGGGGGACGACGTGTGCGCCGTCATGATGGAGCTGGTGCAGGGCGAGGGCGGCGTGCTGCCGCTGGACCATGACTATGTGAAGGCCGTTGCCAAGCTCTGCGCGGAGAAGGACTGGCTGCTGCTGGTGGACGAGGTCCAGACCGGCGTGGGCCGGACGGGCAGCCTCTTTGCCTTCCAGCAGTACGGCATTTTGCCGGACGTGGCGTCCTTCGCCAAGGGCATCGCCGGGGGCCTGCCCATGAGCGGCATCCTGGCCAATGAGAAATGCCGGGACGTGCTGGGCCCCGGCACCCACGCCACCACCTTCGGCGCCAATCCGGTGTGCGCCGCCGCCGGCCTGGTGGTGCAGGAGATGCTGACGGACGCGTTCCTGGAGGACGTCCGGGCCAAGGGCACGTATCTACGTAACCAGATCGAGGCGCTGGACCTGCCCTGCTTCGGTGCCACCCGGGGCATGGGGCTGATGATCGGCATCCAGGTGAAGGACGGCTGGACCAACAAGGAGATCGCAAGCAAGCTGATCGAAAACGGCCTGCTGGTGCTGACCGCCGGACCGGGCATGCGGCTGCTGCCGCCTCTTGTGATCTCCCAAGAGGAGATGGACAAGGGGCTGGAGATCCTGAAAAAGGCGCTCTCCTGAATCTATCTTTTTCGCTCCGGCCGGGGACCTGCTGGCCCCGCCGTGACTCCGGCACTTACACGAACACCCGCTATAACTCTAACACTAACTCTCACACTAACCCTAACCCTAACTCTAACCCTAACTATAACC
>DWXY01000121.1 GCA_019118935.1 Candidatus Oscillibacter pullicola | reverse complement strand
AATCGAGACAGATTTATGAGAAAGAACTGCACCTTGAATTTGTCCGCCAGGAGCAGAATCCGGCGTTCAATGTGGACATCGTCTTTTTCCGCTGCGGCGAGGTATTGATCGAACTGCTCTGCCCGTATGGGCCTGGGATGAATCAGGATTTCCTGGATGCAACAGGCGGCGGCATCCACCACATCGCTTACGAGGTGGATGACCTGGATGATACATACCGCAGTGTTGCCGAGACGCTGGAGCCCAAAGACACCATCCAGCCGGGGGCCGGCGGATCGCGGATCTTCTTCGTCAATCCGAAAAACATGGATAACGTGGAGACGGAGTTCGTCGAGTTCCCCGGCTAAGCGGCCCCCCTTTCAGCGGCCGTCCCGATGGCAGCCCTCCCGCTGCCGCACGCTCTCCCGCTAATGAAGGGTCCCCGCTTTTCAGAAAGCTGAAAAGCGGGGACCTTTTTTGTTTCCGCCCCCCCGCTCCCCGACGGGCAGGGAAGCAGCGGAAGGGCGCCGCAGCCGCTGAGTCCCAGCACCCGCGGCTACTTGTCCCCGTCTCTTCCACGGTCCGAAGCGGTTCTTCGGCATCCATAAGGCAAATGCACATATGCTCTCGTGATCTTGCAAAAAATAATTTGATGTTTCTCCCCGCCCTCATGCGGCGGTGTACGGGCCATTCCTCACCGCGCTCCACCCAGCACGGCGGCCAGCTCCGTCTCTGCGGCCTCCGGGAAGTGCTCTTGGATCTGCCGGAAGATCCGCTCCTTCGATTCGGCGGGGGAGACGCCGTAGGCGGAGGTGACGTGCCCATAGCCCCACAGGGCCTCCGGCGTGGTGTAGACCGAGATGGGCCAGCCGTAGGGCAGCCCCCTCCGGTTGATCCGCCGGCGGAAGTCCCGGATCACCAGATACCCGCCCATCTGCAGGCCGGTCACCGTCCCCTCGAAGTTCTTCTCCCCCTCCCGGCCGAACCCGGCCAGGCGCTTCAGCTCAGAGGAGAACAGCTCCCCCCGCTCTGCGAACTGGTCCATCACCCGCTTCTGCCGGATGCCGGCCAGCCCCTCGTCCCAGCGGCTGTCGAAGTCGTAGCCGTCCCGCCGCCAGTTGGCGAAGTGGGGGAACCACGCCCTGGAGATGAACCCGGCTTTCCCGCCGAAAAACTTCCCATAGGCGACCCGGCCGCTCCGGGCGATCAGCTGCCGCCACTCCCAGGGGTCCTGCTCCGGATCACCGCTCCACCAGTAGAGGTCGGAGGTATTCTCCTCCGCGGAGAAGCCGTCCGCCTCGTTCCTGAAGAGCGGGAGGAATCCCACCTCGTCGACCCAGTCGATCAGCTCCTGCCAGCTCTGGATGCGGGCAGGGTCGTCCCAGTCCAGCCCCCGCATGATCCATGCTCCGTTTTCCTTGGCCATTGTGCGCGCTCCTCTCCGCCGGTCTCATGAGAGACATCATAGCACAGCCGCGGGAGAAATGCCACAACACCCCGCCGGGCCGGGCGATTTTCAGCTTGTCTCTTTCCCGGTTGTGCGGTAAACTGGACGTATCGCGGCGCCGGACGGGGAGCAGCCATGCATACCTGAGCGCGCCCGCATCTGCATGAAACGGGAGGAAGCAGACATGGACCATCTGGACTTGGAGGCTCCCGGCCTGACGGCGGGGAATGTGGAAAAAATCGCCGCGCTGTTTCCCGCCGCTGTTACGGAGACGCGGGGCGCGGACGGGAAGGTGAAAAAGGCCGTCAGCTTCGAGGTCCTCAAGCAGCTGCTGGCCCCCGACGCGGCGGAGGGGGAGGAGTGCTACGAATTCACCTGGGTCGGCAAACGGGCCGCCATGGCCGAGGCCGCCCGCCCCACCTCCAGGACCCTCCGCCCCGTGAAGGCGGACAGCCGGGACTGGGACGCCACCCGGAACCTCTACATCGAGGGGGACAATCTGGAAGTGCTGAAAATCCTCCAGGAGAGTTATCTGGGCGCGGTGAAGGTGATCTACCTGGACCCGCCCTACAACACCGGCAGCGATTTCATCTATCCGGATTCCTTCGTGATGGACCGCGGCGCGTATCAGGGCGCCAGCGGATACCGGGACGCGGAGGGGAAGATCAACTTCCAGAGGAAAAACACGTTTTCGGACGGCAGGTATCACTCCGACTGGTGCTCCATGCTCTTTTCCAGGCTGCTGCTGGCCCGCAGCCTGCTCTCCCCGGACGGCGTCATCCTGATCTCCATCGACGACCATGAGTCGGCGAACCTGAAGAAGATCTGCGACGAGGTGTTCGGCGAAAGCAACTACCTGAACCAGTTCGCGTGGGTCTCCAATATCACGGGCCGCCAGATATCCGGCAGAGGCGCGGCCAAAACCTGGGAGTCCGTCCTGGCCTACGCCAGGGATATCGACGCGTGCGGCAGCCTGTCCATTGACATCCGCTTCGCCAGGGAGAAGATGCCCGATGCGTACAAGGGCTTTCGCAGGGACGTTCGGACGGACCGGATGGGCCCCTTCGCGGTCGGCGATCCCCTCTACAATCATAACCGGAAGTTCAACGAAGAGACCCGGCCGAACCTCGTGTTCTCCATCTTCTATCAGCCCCAGACCCAGGAGATCTCCACAGGCGCCATCGGGGAGATGCGGCCCGGGTGGGTCGAGCTGCCGCCCCATGCAAACGGGGACGGCGTGCACAAGTACCACGCCTGGCGGTGGTCCCGGCAGAAGATCGCGGACGAGCCCTATAATCTGATCGTGCTCCCCACAGCGTCCGGCGGGTATGAGATCCACACCAAAATCAGGGACTTCGGCAGGACGCTGCTCAAGGACGTCATCCCCGACATTCCCAACGGAGACGCAGAGCTGCGGAAGCTGTTCGGCGGCCGGAAATTGTTTGACTATCCAAAGTCCGTGGACCTGTTGAGGACCCTGATCGGCTCTGTCCCCGGGAAGGATTTCGTGTGTCTGGACCTCTTCTCCGGCTCCGCTACCACCGCCCACGCGGTGATGCGCCTCAACGCGGAGGACGGCGGCCGCCGCAGCTTCATCATGGTGCAGCTGCCCGAGCCCTGCGGTGAAAAGAGCGAGGCCGCCCAGGCGGGCTTTCAGACCATCTGTGAGATCGGCAAAGCCCGCATCCGCCGGGCGGGGGATCAGATCCGGGCCGAATTCCCCGCTGCCTGTCCGGACATCGGCTTCCGGGTCTTCCGGTTGGACGAGAGCTGCCGGAAGGAGGTCCTCTATCCCCCGGAGGAGATATCCCAGCCGCTGATCGGGCAGACGGTGTCCAATATCCGGGAGGACCGCACCGACCTGGATCTGCTCTATGCCTGCCTGCTGGACCTGGGCCTGGGCATCCACCTGCCCCACACCAGCCGGGTGGTCGGCGGCTGCACCGTCCACCAGGTGGACGGCGGCGTCCTGACGGCCTGTTTCGACGCCGGCGTTCCGGACACGGTCATCCGGGCCATAGCCGCTTCCCGCCCCCAGCGGGCCGTCTTCCGGGACAGCGCCTTCGCCTCGGACGCCGCCAAGATCAACGTGACGGAGCTCTTCAAAAGCCTGTCCCCCGGCACCCGCGTCCAGGTGCTCTGAGTGCGGACCGTCCGCCCAGTTCCATTCCGGAGAAACTTTCCCCGTCTTGCCCGGATGTGTCTCCGGCGCGCCGGGCATAAGGAGGCGACCTCATGAAGCTCCAATTCAAGCACCAGCCCTTCCAGGCGGAGGCGGCCGCGGCGGTCTGCGATGTGTTCCGCGGCCAGCCCCTGCGCGCCCAGATGCACCGGCAGGACCCGGGCGCCGCGGCCGACGGGCCGCTGGACGGGACCGGGGCCGGCCTGTGCAACCAACCCCTGGCACCGGAGCTGACCGACGCCCGGATCCTGGAAAATCTGCACGCGGTTCAGCGGCGCGGCGGCCTGCCTCTGTCCAAGGCCCTGGCCGGGCCGGGGATCAACCTGTCCGTGGAGATGGAGACCGGCACCGGCAAGACCTATACCTATGTGAAGACCATCTACGAGCTGAACGCCCGCTACGGCTGGAGCCGGTTCATCATCGTGGTGCCGTCGGTGGCCGTCCGGGAGGGCGTCTACCGCTCCCTGCAGACGACCCAGGAGCACTTCGCCGGGGAGTATGGCAGGCGGCTGCGGTTTTTCATCTACAACTCCGACCGCCTCGCCCAGGTGGACCGCTTCGCCTCCGACAGCGCCATTCAGGTCATGATCATCAACATGCAGGCCTTCAACTCCGGCAGGAACCAGCGGATCATCGACCAGCGGCCGGACAGCTTCCGGGGCCGCCGGCCCATCGACGTCATCGCGGCCACCCGGCCCATCCTCATCATTGACGAGCCCCAGAGCGTGGAGGGCCGCCAGACCCGGGAGAGCCTGCGGAAGTTCAACGCTCTGTTCACCCTGCGCTACTCCGCCACCCACCGGGAGGCGTACAACATGGTGTACCGCCTGGACGCCCTGGACGCCTATAACCGGCATCTGGTGAAAAGGATCGCCGCCCTGGGGGTGACCCTCACGGCCTCCCCCGCCGCCGGCGGCTTTGTCTATCTGGAGGGCGTGGACCTGAGCCGGGACAGGGCCCCCGCCGCCCGGATCGGCTTCGAGGTCAAAGGGGCGTCCGGCATTCGGACGGTGGTGAAAAAGCTGCGCCGGAAGGCGGATCTGTTCGCGGCGTCCAACGGCCTGGCCGAATACGCCGACCGCTATGTGGTGGCGGAGATCGACGGCTGGGACAGCTCGGTGACCTTTCTCAACGGCCTGAAGCTATATGCCGGTCAGCTCAGCGGCGGCGAGGAGCGGACGGCCCTCCAGCGCCGGGTGCAGATTCGGGAGACCATCCGCACCCACCTCCGCCGGGAGCGGGAGCTGTACCCCAGGGGTGTGAAGGTATTGTCCCTGTTCTTCATCGACGAGGTGTCCAAATACCGCCTGTACGACGGGGACAGCGGCAGCGGCCGCAGCGGCGAGTACGCCAGAATGTTTGAGGAGGAGTACACCGCCGTTGCGGAGGCGTTCCGGCGGGAGATCGACGACCCGGCGTACCGTGCTTATCTGGACGGCATCGACGCCCGCGAGACCCACCAGGGCTACTTCTCCGTAGACCGGCGGAAGGGCCGCCAGGCCCGCTTTGTGGAGGGAAAGATCGACCGGAAGACCCGGACCTCCTCCGACGCGGACGCCTATGACCTGATCATGCGGGACAAGGAGCGGCTGCTCAGCCTGGATGAGCCTGTGCGGTTCCTCTTCTCCCACTCCGCCCTCCGGGAGGGGTGGGACAACCCCAATGTGTTCCAGATCTGCATGCTGAAGCCCCAGACGGAGTCGGAGATCCGCAGCCGCCAGGAGATCGGCCGCGGTCTGCGCCTGTGCGTCAACCAGCGGGGCGAGCGCATGGACGAAAGCGTCCTGGGTGGGGCGGTGCAGGAGCTGAACAAGCTGACGCTCATCACCGACATGGAGTTCGGCAGATTCGCGGAGGCCCTGCAGCAGGGGCTGGCGGCCTCCCTTGCCGGCCGTCCCCGGACGGTGGACCCGGGCCTGTTTGCCGGCAGGCTCCTCACCGGCGCCGCCGGGGCACGGGTCCGGGTGACGCGGGAGCTGGCGGAGGAGATCTGCGCCGCCCTCCGGGAACAGGGCTATGTGAAGGACCGCGTCCTCACAGGCAGCTTCTTTGCGGACCGGGACCGGGGTGCCGTCCGGCTGGGCGGAAGCCTTCAGGTCCTCAGCGCCGCCGTGGCGCGGATCCTCTCCGGCGTCTATGACCCCCGGGCCATCCCCGCGGAGAACGCCCACGGCGGCAACGTCACCGCCCGGGTGGACCCGGAGAAGCTGCAGACCGAGGCGTTCCGCTCCCTTTGGGCGCGGGTCAGCCCCAAGTCCTTCTACTCCGTCTCCTTTGACACCCGGGAGCTGATCGGGAATGCCATCCAGGCGCTGGACGCGCACCTGCAGGTCGCCCCCGTCTCTGTCCGGACGGCGTACGGCGAGCAGGCGGCGCAGCTGCAGTCCCGGGAGCAGCTGCTTCAGGGCCGGGCCTTCCGCCGCCGGGAAAGCCGGGTGCAGGCCGCCGGTCCGCCGGCGCCGGGGGGCGTGCGCTATGACCTGGTGGGCAGGCTGGTGGAGGAGACCGGTCTGACCCGGGCCACTGCGGCAGCCATTCTCCAGGGCATGACCCCTGAGACATTTGCCATGTTCCGCCTGAATCCGGAGGATTTCCTCCTCCAGGCCTCCAGGCTCATCAACCGGGAGAAGGCGGCCGCCGTCGTCCGGCACATCACATACCACCGGCTGGACGCGTCGTATGACGCCGCCCTCTTCACCAATGCCGTCCGCCGGGGCAGGCTGGGGTGCACCGCCGTGCCCGCCGCCCATTCGATCTCGGACTATGTGATCTGTGACACCGACAGGGAAAGGGCCTTTGCCGAGGCGCTGGAGGCCAGTGAGGCGGTCAGATTGTATGTCCGGCTCCCCAAGTCCTTCTTCATCCCCACCCCGGTGGGGCGGTACACGCCCGACTGGGCCATCGCCCTGCGGGACCGTGCGGGGAATCCCGTCTATTTCGTGGCGGAGACCAGCGGCAGGGCCCCGCAGCCCCAGGGCGTGGAGGCGGCGAAAATCCAATGCGCCCGCGCCCACTTCGCCGCGGTCAGCGGCGGAGAGGTGATGTGCGGCGCCGTCCGTGACTTGGATGAGCTCCTGCGCATCGTGGGCTGAAGCCCCGGGGCTGCACGGCGTGCACGGCGGCGTATGGAAGGCCACGCTATGGACAGAGAAGCGCGCCGCCGAAGCCGGCCCCCATCTCAGGACAGAACCGCCTGTGCCAGGGCGGTTGTCAATGTCCTCTCCTCTCCCACGCCCGGGGTGCGCCGTCCCGCTCCCGCAGACGGCGGAACCGCCGGAGGGAAGCAGTCTTCCCGCGGCTCTCACGCTGTCCCGTGGGGGATGGTGACCTTCTCCACCCGGAGCTTCCCATCCTCCACCTCCGCCGTCATCATGGTGATCTCCTGATGGAACCGCCGGGGGCCGCAGGAGCCCGGGTTGAGCCAGAGGACGCCGTCTTTTTCCTCCTGCGCGTACTTGTGGGAGTGGCCGAACACCACCGCGTCCACACCGGCCAGGTCCGCCGGGACCTCCTTCCTGTTGTGGACCATGAAAAAGGTCACGCCGCCCAGGGTAACGGTGAGATCGTGCGGGATGGCCTCCGCCCAGTCCTTGTCGTTGTTGCCCCGGACGATGTACAGCGGCGCATACTGCCGCAGCTCATCCACGATGCTCTGCCTGTTGATGTCGCCGCCGTGGAGGATGGCGTCGGCGGTCTTCAGATGCTCCGCGACCTCCGGCCGCAGCAGGCCGTGGGTGTCGGAGAGAATGGCAAGTTTCATGGGTTCCCCTCCCCTCAGATGATGATGCCCTCGCAGTGGTCGATCTCGTGCTGGATGATCTGGGCCGTCCAGCCGGTGAAGGTCTTGATCCGCTCCTGGAATTTTTCGTTCTGCCAGCGGACCTTGATGGACTCCCACCGCCGGGCTCTGCGGGTGCCGAAGAGGGACAGGCACCCCTCCTCCGCCTCATAGGGGCCGGACCTTTTCACGATCTCCGGATTGAACATGACCATGTAGGCGCCCTGGTTGTCGAAGGCGATGATGCGCTTGTTCACGCCGATCATGTTGGCCGCCATGCCCACGCAGCCGTCCCTGTGGAATTCCAGCGTCTCCAGCAGGTCCGCCGCCACCGGCAGGTCCTCCGGAGCGGCGGGCTCGGCCTTTTGGGCCAGGAAGGCCTGATCTTTGCAGATGTCCCGAATCATGATGGTTCCTCCTTGTGTCGTTGAATCGCCGCCGCTATGGTCTCCGCCGCAATGCGGGCCCCCTGCACGCTGGGGTGGACGCCATCGGCGGCGTAGAGGTCCTGCGTGCCGGACAGCTGGTAAAACCGCCGCCCCGCGTCGGCAAGCAGGGCGCGGTTTTCCTCCGCCGCCCTGCGGTACGCCGCGGACAGGTTCCGGGCCATCCCGCCATAGTCCCATCCCTTGGCCGCCAGCCGGGCCCCGCCCTTCTGATAGGCCCAGGTGGCATAGAGCACCGGGACGGCCCCGTTGTCCCGGATCTGCAGGCAGAGCCGCTCCACGCCGGCGAAAAAGCTCCCAGGAGCGGTGATGGGTCCGTGGCTCATCTCCTGCAGCACCACATAGTCCCACTGCTCCTTCGCAAGCGCCGCCTGCGTCCGGGCGCCCAGCCGGGTGTTCGGATTCAGATGCTCGGACAGACGGGCCCCGCCCCGGGTGTGGCGGACCACTTCCGCCCCGGTCAGTTCCGCCAGCATGTCCGGCATATCTTGGGCAGAGGTGAGGCTGTTGCCCAGCATCAGGATCCGCATGGTGCTCCTCCTTGTCTCGTTTCCGTGCGCGTCTGCGCGAAAGGCTCCGACCGTCAATGTTCGCGGCGCCGCCGCATAGGTCTCCCCCCGCCGGATTTGCAGATATCTCCATATCCTGCCGGAGCCGCAGCGGCCTGCTCCGGGGCGGCAGCGGTTCTCCCGCCGATGGTCCCTCCGGCAGGCGCGCGGCGTCGGGAAACGATGCGTTTCATGGGGCGATCTCCTTCAAAAGCCCGGCGGCAAAGGCCCTGTGCCCCTGCTCCGTGAAGTGCACGCCGTCATAGGCCGGGGAGACGTTCCACCGCCCGGCGTCGGCAAAGCGGATGCCCAGCCGCCCGGCAAGGGTCCGGCAGCACCGGGCGAAGGTCTGGGAAGCGGCAATGAGCGGTTGGTCCGTTACCCATTCCCCCGGGGACAGGGGCGGCGGCGCGATCAGAAGGACCTTCTCCGGCGCCAGCTCCAGGCCGGTCAGGAAGCGCTCCATCCGCTCCGCCGCGGCCCCGGGACTGCGGCCCTGCAAAAGGTCGTTGGTGCCCAGCATCACGATCAGCAGGTCGGTGTCCGCCGGAATATCGGGTGCCGCGGCGGGGATCTCCCGGCCGTTGGCGCCCCAGTTGCCCACCGTCCATCCGGTTTCGGCCGCCAGGATGTCCACCCAGCGGCTGTCCGGGGCATAGCGCCCGCCCAGCCAGGACCGGGGATCGTAGCCCCAGGTGTTGGAATCGCCGAAACAGATGACCTTCCGCACAGCTGTCCCTCCAAGACACAAGCCCCGGACGCACGGCCCACACGCTCTATGCGGACGCCGCCCAAGGGGCGCTTCACGCTCCCGTCTGCTTTGCCCACGGCCGTCCCGTGCCGGAGCCGCCGCAGTCCCGCAGGCATTCCGGCCTGCCGCCCCGCCTGCCAGGGCAGCCTCTTCCTCAAAACAGAAATCAGACATGCCCTTACCTCCCCTGCCTCTCTTTTAGGCCGGTGCGCGCGGCGCCATCCCGCCTGGGGCATTTGTGATTTCATCACGGTGCGATTCATAGATTTGAGGTATGATGAACCCACTCAATTTAGGGAGGCATGCTATGAATTCCGTGAAAAAGCGGCGCAGAGCCGTGGTGGATCCATCAGCCTGTGTGGCCTGCGGCTGCTGCGTGAAGATCTGTCCCCTGCAGGCCATCGAGATCGTGCGGGGCGTCATGGCTCAGGTCCGGCAGGAGAAATGCGTGGGCTGCGGGAAGTGCGCCAGGGAGTGCCCTGCCAGCGTCATCGAAATCCGGGAGGTGGAGGCATGAAGAAGCATTGGTACGACTATCTGTGGATCGCCTCGCTCCTGTACCTCCTGCTGGGATTTTTCAACATCCTGTTTGCATGGCTGGGCCTGCTGTGTTTCTTCATCCCGCTCATCATCTCCGTGGCCAGCGGGACCAAGGGCTACTGCAACCGCTACTGCGGCCGGGGCCAGCTGTTCGGGCTGCTGGGCGGGCGCTTCGGGCTGTCCCGCAGGAAAGACATTCCCAAATGGATGAAAAGCAAGGCGTTCCGATACGGATTTCTCGTCTTTTTCTTCGCCATGTTTTTCCTGATGCTGTGGAACACCTATCTGGTGTTCGCCGGTGTGCAGGATCTGGGGCAGGCGGTCACCCTGCTGTGGACCTTCAAGCTGCCCTGGAACTGGGCCTATCACGGCACCCTGTTCCACCCCGGCGTGGCACAGTTTGCCTTCGGCTTCTACGGCGTCATGCTCACATCCACGGTCCTGGGGCTGATCACCATGGTGCTGTTCAAGCCCCGCAGCTGGTGTGTCTACTGCCCCATGGGCACCATGACGCAGATGATCTGCAAAGCAAAGAGCAGCCGCACATGACCGTGCCGCATCACGCGGCTCAATCCTGCAGCTGCCGCAGCCTGTCTTCGTCCAGGAGCTGCACCATGCCCCGGGAGAGCCGCACCATGCCCTCGCTCTGAAAATAGCGCAGCATCCGGGTGATCACCTCCCGGTGGGTGCCCAGGTGGTTGGCAATGGCCTCATGGGTGATCTTCAGCACGCTGCTCCCCTCGATGGAGGCCTCCTCCAGCAGAAAGGCCGCCACCCGCTTGTCCAGGCTCTTCCACATGACCTGCTCCATCAGCCACATGACCTCAGAGAACCTGCTGGCCATCAGCTCGTTGGTGTAATTGGCCACAGGCGCCGACGCCTCCATGATGTCCTGGTAGACCTCCGCGGGGATGACCCAGAGCTCCGTGTCCTTCTCCGCCTGGATGGTGACCTCAAACTGGATGGAGCGCATGATGCAGGACGCGGAGAACAGGCACAGATCCCGGTCGAACAGGCGGTAAATGGTGATCTCCCGCCCCTCGTCAGAGAGGATATAGGCCCGGAGCTGCCCCGCCTTCACCAGGAGGAGTCCGGTGCAGTCCATGTCCCCGTTGTGCAGGATCGTCCCCTTCTTCACGGTTCGGAAATTCAGATTGCTGCGGATCCGGTCCTGCTGGTCTGTCTGGAGCTTGTTCCAGATGGGAAAATAGTCCTGAAAGGTCATTCCGCGTCCCTCCTCATCGTGTTCTCAGTATAGTTGACAGGAGCTTTGCTGTCAACAAGCCCGCTCTTCGGGGAATCCCGTGTTTTGGGTGATGTCGTCACAGAAAAACCGCGGACTTTCGGTTATACTAAGATCAAACCAAGGAAAGGAGCTGACCAGCATGGCGGCTATCAATCTAAACAAGGAACAATTCCAGCAGATGGCGGAGAGCGGCAAGCCCGTCCTGGTGGATTTCTGGGCTCCCTGGTGCGGCTACTGCCGCCGGATCGGGCCCGCGTATGAGAAGATCGCGGACGAATACGGCGACCGCCTCACCGTGGCGAAGGTAAATATCGACGAGGAGGCCGCGCTGGCCGAGGCGGCGCAGATCGAGGTCATTCCTACGCTGGTCCTGTACCGGGACGGGAAAGCCGTGGATTCCATCGTCAATCCCGGGTCCAAAGCGGCCATCGACCAGTTCATCCAGGAGGCACTGGCGAAGTAAGGAGGCGGAATCCATGGGCGAAACTCGTGTCTACGACATGATCGTGGTGGGCGGCGGGCCGGGCGGCTACACGGCGGCGCTCTACGCGGCCAGGGCCGGGCTGGATACGCTGGTGCTGGAGAAACTCTCGGCAGGCGGGCAGATGGCCCTGACGGAGGAGATCGACAACTATCCCGGCTATGAGGACGGGATCGACGGCTTCACCCTGGCGGAGAAGATGCAGCGGCAGGCGGAGCGGTTCGGCGCGCAGACCGCGTATGCACAGGTGGAGCGCATAGAGCTGGCCGCCGCCCCCAAGGCGCTGGAGACCAGCGAGGGGACCTTTTATGCCAGAACGGTGGTCCTTGCCACCGGGGCCAATCCCAGGGAGCTGGGCCTTGCAGGCGAGGAGGCCCTGGTGGGCCGGGGCGTGGCCTACTGTGCCGCCTGCGACGGGATGCGCTACAAGGGCAAAACGGTCGCCGTGGTGGGCGGCGGGAATTCCGCCGCCGGCGACGCCCTGCTTTTGAGCCGCATCGCCGAAAAGGTGATCTTGGTGCACCGCAGGGACCAGCTTCGGGCCACGAAGATCTACCACGAGCCGCTGATGCAGGCGGAGAATGTGGAATTCCGCTGGAACAGCACCGTTACGGAGCTGCTGCACGAAGAGAAGCTGACCAGCATCCGGCTGCGGGATGTGCAGACCGGGGCGGAATCCGTCCTTCCCTGCGACGGGCTCTTCATCAGCGTCGGCAGAAAGCCGGCCACGGAGCTGGTGAAAGGCCAGCTGGAGCTGGATGCCGTCGGCTATGTGACGGCGGACGAAACCACAAGGACCAATCTCCCCGGCGTCTATGCCGTGGGCGATGTGCGGACGAAGCCGCTGCGCCAGGTGGTGACGGCCGTGGCCGACGGGGCCATGGCGGTCCACATGGCGGAAGAATATCTGGCAGGCGGCGCCTGATCGAAGAAATGCGGCGGAGAACGGCTGAAGTCCTCCCGCATATATGCCGCTCCCGTTCAAAACGCAGGCATCCGGGATGCAGGCGGCCTGAAAAGAACACAGCTGCCCGGAGTATCTGATGGAACAGATCCTCCGGGCAGTCTCTCTATCCTTGTTTTGCAGAGCGGCAGGCCACGGAAAGAAGAGCCCGTCATGCGGCAGACCGCACCGTCCGGGCTGACCTCTGACGGTCCGGCGGAGGCCTTTGGGCGGGATCCTCAGTTCTGTTCCAGCAGCCGTCCGACTTCTGAAATGCTGTCCACCGGCCGGGCGCAGGCGCCGTTTCGGCAGAGATAGTACCGGACGCCTGTCTCCGGGATCGGATAGGCCTCCGTGAAGGGGGCAAGCTCCTCCAGTGACTCTGCCGTCTCCGGCGTTTTTACCAGCACCGTCAGTTCGGGCCTGAAGGCCTCCCGCAGGAAAGCTGTCAGCTCCTCCGGCACGGTCCGGGCCGCGCAGACCAGCTCCGCCGAGGGCCACAGCTCCTCCAGAAACACCAGCATGGCAAAGCCGTGTCCGGCGGGGTAGGTCTGTGCGGCCCCCGCCAGATAGCCCAGCTGCAGATCGGCGGCGGTCCGCCAGCGGGCCTCCCCGGTGAGGCGGGCCAGGCGTGAGAGGACCAGTGCCGCTGCCGCGTTGCCCGACGGCATGGCCCCGTCATAGGTCTCCTTTGTCCGGGTGATGAGCTGTTCCCCATCCGCCGCGTAGGGGTAAAACCCGCCGTTTTTTCCGTCAAAAAACTGTTCCAGCAGCCGTGCTGTCAGGTCCCGGGCCTCCGCCAGATACGCGGTCCGGAAGGTCGCGCCGTAGAGTTCCAGCAGGCCCCAGGCACAGAAGGCGTAATCATCCAGCTTTCCGGGGTAGGCCGCCTGCCCCGCCCGCCATCTGGCCAGCAGACGGCCGGTTTCCTCCGTGAGGCTCCGCTTCAAAAATGCCGCGGCCCCCACGGCGGCGTCCCGATAGCGGGGCTCATCCAGGGCCAGCCCCGCCCGGGCCAGGGCCGCGATCATCAGTCCGTTCCATGCGGCAAGCACCTTGTCGTCCCTGTGGAGGCGGGTCCGCTCCAAGCGGTAGGCATACACCCTCTCCCGCAGGGGCCTGATACGCGCCGGCTCCCGCTGGACCTGTTCCCGGCCGATCAGGTTGAGGATATTTTTCCCCGCAAAGTTCCCCGCCTCGGTGACGCCGTACCAGCGGCAGAACGCCTCCGCGTCCTCCGGTCCCAGCAGGTCTCTCAGCTCGCCTGCGGTGAATACATAGTATTTCCCCTCCTCGCCCTCGCTGTCCGCGTCCTGTCCGCAGTAGAAGCCGCCCTGGGGATCACGCAGCTCCCGAAGGACGTAGTCCAGCGTGCGGCGGACGATCTCCCCATAGAGCGGGCGCCGGGTCTGCTGATAGGCCTCCGTATAGGCCAGCGCCAGCAGGGCGTTGTCGTAGAGCATCTTTTCAAAGTGCGGCACCAGCCACATTTCATCGGTAGAGTACCGGGCAAAGCCGCCCCCCACATGGTCGAACAGGCCGCCCCGGTACATGCTCTCCAGCGTCAGCTCCGCCATGGCCCCGGCCTGAGCCTCCCCTGTGCGCCGGGCGTACCGGAGCAGGAAGATCAGGTTATGGGGCGTGGGGAATTTGGGCGCGTGCCCGAAGCCGCCCCAGCGGGCGTCAAAGCTCCTGGCGTAAAGGCCCGCCGCCAGGCTTGCCAGTGCCCGGTCGGGAAAGCCGGTGCCGGCGCCCTCCGCTTCTCTGAGCCGGTCGGTCAGCGCCTCTCCGGCGGCCAGCAGACTGTCCCTGTCCTCCCGCCACAGCCGCGCCGCCTGCTGCAGCAGGGACAGCAGCGCCTGCCTGGGGAGATACGTCCCCGCCCAGAAGGGCTTCTGCTCCGGCGTGAGCAGCACCGTCAGCGGCCATCCGCCGGAGCCTGTCATGGCCACGCAGGCGGCCATATAGACTGCGTCCACATCCGGGCGCTCCTCCCGGTCGACTTTGATCGGGATAAAATCCCGGTTGACCGCCTCCGCCACCGTCCCGTCCTCAAAGGACTCATGGGCCATGACGTGGCACCAGTGGCAGGTGGAGTAGCCGATGCTGAGGAACACCGGCTTGTCCTCCTCCCGTGCGGCCTGGAAGGCCTCGCTCCCCCAGGGCCGCCAGTCCACGGGATTTTCCCGGTGCTGGAGCAGATATGGGGATTGTTCAAATTGCAGCCGGTTGGGCATGGGTATTCCTCCTTTGACCGGGCGGTGCGCCCCGCCCGCATGGTTCCATAAGTTTTCAGTCCAGTGCCGCGCCTCCCTGCTTATACAAGGCGTTTCCCTCGTCCTGCGCAGGCCGGGGCGGGCATGGCTCCCCCCGCAAGGCCGTCATGCCTTTCCCCGCCAAAAAGTCTTGCAGTGGGCCTTTTCGGCGCGGTTGAAGGCGATCATCCGGCGCAGCAGCCCGTAATCCACGTCCCTGTCCCACGGGATGCGGAACAGCATTTTGCTCTGGGCATAGCCGGCCCGGGCGATTTCCCGGGAAAAGCGCTCCATTCCCGCCCGCTCCGGAGAAACGGCCAGGTGTCCGGCGGAGGCGCTGAACCCGATGATGAACGTGCCATGATCCGTGAACATGGGCTGGTTCCACGCGATTCTGGGCTCCAGGCCGGGAAACGTCCGCCCCACCCACTCCAGCACCTCCGCCATGCGGGCGCGGTGCTGCGGCACTTTCATCTGCATCAGATATTCCGCAAAGGCTTCCAATCCGTCCGCCCCTTCACATCCAAAGATCAGAAATAGTCTGTGCATTTCAGTGGGGATTATCACCCCTCGCCCAAGCAGCGGTGACCCGGGGGACACCGCCTCAACGCCCCATGATCTCCGCCTGCGGGAAAGCGTATCAAAGCAGGTACAACAGGAGCCCCGCCGGCCGCCCCGGGGTGACGCCGGCGTCGCTGCCCGGAGCGGGTTCTCCTCCGTCAGGATCTGCAGCCTGTTCCGGAAGCGAAGGGCTCCTTTCAGGTTCCTCTCCTGTCCTCCTTGCCCGGGCTGATCTTGTATCCATCATAAGTGAAAAAGGGGCACGGTCGTTGAACGGGTGGTGGAAAATAGCGGCATGTAAACGGGACCATTTTGCTTGGATCAGCGGCCCGGCGCATCCTGCTTTTGGGGTCCGCCGTATTGCACGGCACCAGCCGCCTCCCCGCTGGTTGTCAGGCAAGGCCGTCTGTGGTATGATGGGGCCGGCAGTACAAAACGATACCTCCAGACCATTTCCATCCATCCGAAAGGAGACCAACGCCATGCCCCGCGCCGATGTGACACAGATGGCCTTTGCCAAGCTCTACCCCCTGCTGGTGAACAAGGCCGAGA
The DNA here is from genome assembly GCA_019118935.1 of Candidatus Oscillibacter pullicola. GTDB lineage: Bacteria > Bacillota > Clostridia > Oscillospirales > Oscillospiraceae > Oscillibacter > Oscillibacter pullicola. Next base: position 1,640 of record DWXY01000121.1, on the reverse strand, counting down.
AAAAAGGCCGCACCCGGTCGGAGGTGGACCAGGTGACTGCCTGGCTTACCGGGTACACGCCTGCGGACCTCGCCCGGCTGGAGCAGTCCGACATCACCTACGCCGACTTCTTTCAAAATGCCCCCGCCATGAACCCCTGCCGCACCCTCATCACCGGCAAGGTCTGCGGTGTCCGGGTGGAGGATATCGAGGGCCCGCTGATGCGGGACATCCGGTATCTGGACAAGCTGATAGACGAACTGGCCAAGGGAAAAACCATGGAGCAGATCCTGCGCAAATAAGCACCGCCCGGAGCTTCTGGAACGTCAGAAGCTCCGGGCGTCTCTCGTCTCACGGTCCCTTCACTTTGCCGCCGAGAAGGGGCAGCGTTTCCCAATGCACTGGCTGTTTCGGGCACTGTAGGAGCAGATGGGCACGCTTCGCTCCATCTCCACCCCCAGGTGCTCCCGGGCGAAGTCCACGGCGGCCAGGACGGCCAGCCAGGAGTCCCGCTTGCAGCACCGAGGGCCCCCCACTTTGCCGATGCTGTCCAGAGCCCGGGCGGTCATCTGATTGCTCAGCCCCCAGGGTTCCCGGGCCAGGGGCGTGGACGCCGTGGCGATGGCCAGGAACTGCCCCGCGCTGATCCCCGCCCCGCAGGCGCCCCAGAAGCCGCAGGCCCCGCCGGGGACGGCTTTGCCCCGGCTGTACATCTCCCGGAGGGCGCTCTCCAGGTCCAGCTGCCCGCCGGCGTTTTTGTAGGCGGTCAGCAGGGCCGCTCCCACCATCACATGGTGCTCCGGGCCGTGCATATGGCAGAAGGGCAGGTCCATCATCCGCCGGAGGATGGCCGCCGGGTCTGTGGAGGTCTCCGCCAGGCACAGGCCGAAGATGCTGTCCATGCCCTGGGTGTGGCAGTCATTGCACACATAATGGCTATTGACGCACCGGGTCTTGCTGGGCTCCTTTTTATGGCAGATGGCGCACTCCATGACCTCGTCCTGGACCAGGTATTCCAGCGGCGCCTTGCAGATCAGGCATTCCTCTGTATGCATCCGGATCATTCCCCTCTTGTCTGCTGTCTTTTTAGGAAGCAATTATTATTTTATAGGATATATCTGACAATTACAAACAGCAGAAATCGCATCCAGCCTTGCGGAGCGCCGCCAGATATCGTATGATGGGCACAGGCGATGTACCGGAAATTTCCAGGGTGATGCTGAAATTGAGTATCCAAGAGGCGCTCATCACGATGTTCACCGATGACCCCATCAACTGGATCAAGCGGGCGGTCGTATTCGCGATCCTGATCGGGGGCTATGCCGTTGCGGTGCCGCTCTACAAAAAAGTCTCCCATGGCATGAGCCGGGAGCGGAAGCGGGACATCGTAAGGAGCAGGGACCACGTCATCAAAGCGTCTCTGGTGGATAAGCCCTCCTCCGGCGAGGTATCCCGCTACAGCTAGCGCGCCATCTACCGCTACACAGTCGAGGGCGAAGAGCGGCAGTATACTGCCCATTTCAAGCACACGGCAACGCCGCCCCTGTATTTGTATCGCTATTATGTCGATGATCCTGACAGGCTGATTTCCTGAGAGGAATACCACTATGAAAACCACAAGCGGCTGCTCCTGCTTCTGCTCATCTTTCTGCCCTGGATCC
>DWXY01000120.1 GCA_019118935.1 Candidatus Oscillibacter pullicola | reverse complement strand
ATTGTTTACAGCCCTGCAAATTCTGAGCTGGCTCAGCATGCAAGTAACCTGTCTTACTTTTCGCCTTGGTGAATAATGCGGATAGACGAAAGCAACATCCTTTTATGCAGGAGGCGTCTCATTCTCGCATTGTTCCAACAGTTCAACGGCTTATATACATCAGACATAGGGAAATCGAGATATTCCCTCAATCATGAAATCATGGAATCGTGGAATTTGTCGAAAATGCTTTACAGACCGTACGGTTTTTTGATATGATAAAAAAGTAACAATTAGGAGGGCCTCGCTCTCACCTCACCGAGAGCCGTCTCTTTATCGCGGCAATCTCAGAATTGGAGGAATCCCGGATGAAAAAACTTTTGGCAACCCTTTTCGCTGCAGCAGCGCTTTTCGCCGCCGCCGGATGCAGCGGCCAGCCTGCCACGATGGCGGATGTCCTCCAGGACTCCGCAGAACCAGATACGCCCCCTGCCTACGAAGGCACAGGCAGCATCCGCACCGGCCTCTATGCAGTAGGCTCCCTGTCCTCCAGCGCCAGTGCGGGGGAGGAGGATGGCCTGATCCAAACAGATGTGACGATCGTCGCCGTCACCGTGGATGAGGCGGACGTCATCACGGACTGCGTGATCGACAGCGTGCAGGCAAAGGCAAATTTTGACGGCCAGGGCCAGATCCTCACAGATCTGTCCGCCCCGGTGCCCAGCAAGAACGAGCTGGGCGCCGATTACGGCATGGGCGCCATCAGCGGCATCGGGAAAGAGTGGAACGAGCAGGCCCAGGCCCTGGCGGACTATGTGGTGGGCAAGACGGCCGATGAGGTGCTGGGCATCGCGGTGGATGAGGCCACCAAGCCCGCGGAGGCGGATCTGGCCTCCAGCGTCACCATTTCCATCGGCGGCTTCCAGAGCGCCATCGCGGAGGCGGTGGACCGGGCCCAGCCGCTGGGCGCCCAGGCTGGGGACGAGCTGCGGCTGGTGACCAGCAATTCCATGGGCCCCGGCAATGCGCCGGAGGGCGCCGCCGGCATGGTGGAGACCAATGTGAACATCGCCGCTGTGACCATGAACGGAGATATCATCACCTCCTGCGTGATCGACGCCGTGCAGGCCCAAGTCAGCTTTGACGGCCAGGGCCAGATCCTCACGGACCTCTCCGCCCCGGTGCTCAGCAAGAACGACCGGGGAGCGGACTACGGCATGGGCGCCATCAGCAGCATCGGCAGGGAGTGGAATGAACAGGCGGCGGCCTTTGCCGCCTATGTCACCGGCAAGACCCTGGACCAGGTGGCGGGCATCGCGGTGGATGAGGCCACCAAGCCCGCGGAGGCGGATCTGGCCTCCAGCGTCACCATCTCCATCGGCGGCTTCCAGGCCCTGCTGGAAAAGCTCCGGTGAGGCTCCGTCTGCTGTCTCTGCTGCTGATCCCCTGCTGCCTCCTGACCGCCTGCGGCGCTCCGGCGGAGGCGGAGACGGGACCCAAGCAATATCAGGCGACCTTTCTGGACGTGTTCGACACGGTGACCACGGTCATGGGCTACGCGGAGAGCCAGGAGGCCTTTGCAGAGACCGCGGAGACGGCCCATGATCTGCTGCTGGAATACCACCAGCTCTATGACATTTACAACGACTACGAGGGAATCCGCAACCTGAAGACCGTCAACGACCAGGCGGGGATCGCCCCGGTGACGGTGGATGAGCGAATTATGGACCTGCTGCTTTTGTGCCGGGACCTGTACGAGGCCAGCGGCGGCAAGGTCAATGCCGCCATGGGGAGCGTCCTTCAGCTGTGGCACGAGGCCCGGGAGGCGTCCGTCAACGACCCGGCGCACGCGTATCTCCCGGAGGAGGATGCCATCCAGGCCGCGCTGGAGCACATCTCCTTTGACAGCGTCGTGCTGGACGAGGAGGCCTCCACGGTCTACCTGGCGGATCCCGGCCAGAGCCTGGATGTGGGCGCTGTCGCCAAGGGGTACGCCGCCGGTGCCGTGGCCGCCGCGCTGCCGGCGGCCATGGTGCTGAGTTTGGGCGGCAACGTCTGCGTCACGGGGGCCAAGCCTGACGGTAGCCCCTGGGTAATCGGCGTCCAGGACCCGGACGGGGGAGACACGGACTATGTCCAGCGCCTGGACATCACCAGCGGGGCAGTGGTCACCAGCGGAGACTACCAGCGGTATTACACGGTGGACGGCGTCGCCTACCATCATATCATAGACCCGGACACCGGCGCTCCCGCCCGGCGCTACCGGTCCGTGACGGTCCTCTGCGCCGACTCGGGGCTGGCGGACGCCCTTTCCACGGCGGCCTTTACCATGGATGAGGAGAGCGGCCGGGCCCTGCTGGAGATGTATGACGCGGAGGCACTCTGGGTCTATGGGGACGGCTCCGTCACTTGGACGGAGGGCTGCGTCGCCTATTTCCATTCGTAAACAGAACATGATAAGAGGTGAGATCCTATGCTGCGAAAGCAAACCTTCTGGGGTGGCGTCCACCCCGCGGGGCGCAAGGAGCTGTCCAGCGGAGCACCGCTGGAGGACTGCCCGCCGCCGCGGGAGGTGGTCATTCCGCTGCTCCAGCATATCGGAAAGCCCTGTACGCCCCTGGTAAAGGCCGGGGACCATGTGGACATGGGGCAGAAGATCGGCGACGGCGAGGGGCTGTGCGTCCCCGTCCACGCCTCGGTGTCCGGCACCGTGAAGGCCATTGAGCCCCGGAGCCACCCCAGCGGCCAGCCCTGCCTGGCCGTGGTGATCGAGAACGATTTTCAGAACACCTACCACAGCGCGGTCCCGCCCTGTGCCGACACGAACGCCCTGGACGCCGACGCCTTGATTGGCCGCATCCGGGAGGCCGGGCTGGTGGGCATGGGCGGCGCCACGTTCCCCACCGATATCAAGGCGAACATCGGGAAGGCGGAGACCCTGATCGCCAATGCCTGCGAGTGCGAGCCCTATATCACGGCGGACGACGCCCTGCTCTGCACAGACGCGGATCGGGCGATCCGGGGACTGCGGCTGCTGCGGCAGCTGCTGAAGCCCCGCCGGACGGTCATCGCCATCGAGGACAACAAGGAGCGGGCGGTCTCGATCCTGACGGACAAGCTGAAACAGCAGGACGAGGTGGAGCTGGTGGTGCTGCCCACCCGCTATCCCCAGGGGGCGGAGAAGCAGCTCATCCAGGCCGTCACCGGCCGCCAGGTCCCCTCCGGCGGATTTCCCAAGGATGTGGGGTGCGCGGTCTTCAACATCGCCACCTGCGCCAGCGTGTGCCGCGCCGTGGCGGACGGGGAGCCTGTCCTCCGCCGGATCGTCACGGTCACCGGCCACGGGATCAAGGAGCCGAAAAACCTGATCGTCCCCATCGGGACGCCTTTCGCCCACGCCATCGAGGCGGCGGGCGGCCTGCAGGGGGATGTGTGGAAGGTCATCGCCGGCGGGCCCATGATGGGCCGCTCCCAGGCGGATCTCACCACGCCGGTGATCAAGGGCACCAACGCCATCGTGGCGCTGACCAGCGCGGATGACCTGGAGTCCCCCCATCCCTCCTGCATCCGCTGCGGCAGGTGCGTGTCCGTCTGTCCGATGGGGCTCCAGCCGCTGTATCTCTATCGCTTCTCCCGCTGTCAGGATGTGGAGATGCTCCAACATTATAGCATCCTGGACTGTGTGGAGTGCGGCTGCTGCGCCTACACCTGCCCGGGGAAGCTGCCCATTGTGGCGGCGATCCGGGAGGGAAAACAGCGGGTAAGGGAGGAACCATCATGAGGTTTGCCATGTCTTCATCCCCGCATATCCGCTGCGGCGACAACACCCGGCGGATCATGCTGGACGTTTTGACCGCGCTGCTGCCCGCCCTCCTGGCCGGAACGATCCTGTTTGGGCCGCGGTGCCTGGTACTGGCGGCGGTGTCCATCGCCGCCGCGGTCCTGGCCGAGGCCCTCTGGAACAAGCTCACCTGCCAGTACCAGACTGTGGGAGACCTCTCGGCCGCCGTCACGGGTCTGCTGCTGGCGCTGACGCTCCCCGCCACCGTGCCCTATTGGATGGCGGCGGTGGGAGCGGTGTTTGCCATCGTGGTGGTCAAGGGCGCCTTTGGCGGCCTGGGTCAGAACATCTTCAACCCCGCCCTGGCGGCCCGGGCGCTGCTGTTGCTGCTGTTTCCGGCGGCCATGACCCGCTTCGCGGCCCCTGGGGCATCCGTCCCCCTGGACCTGGGCGCCGCAGACGTTGTCACGGCCGCCACGCCCCTCCACAGCATGGTCATGCCGGCGCTGCCGGAGGCCTCGCTGCTGGACATGTTCCTGGGGAACATCGGCGGGTGTATCGGTGAGGGCTCCGCCCTGGCGCTGCTGATCGGGGGGGCCTATCTGGTGGTCCGGGGGGTCATCAAGCTGCGGATCCCCATCAGCTATCTGGGGACCGTGGCGGTCCTGAGCTTCGCCTTCGCACCGATGGAGCCGCTTCGGTGGATGCTGTACAGCCTTCTGGGCGGCGGGGTCCTGCTGGGGGCCATCTTCATGGCGTCGGACTACGCCACCTCCCCCGCCACACCCGGCGGGCAGGTGCTCTATGGGATCGGGTGCGGCGTGCTGACCGTGCTCTTCCGCTCCGCCGGGCTCTATCCGGAGGGCGTCACCTACGCAATTTTACTGATGAATGCCGCGTCCTGGCTGCTGGAGCGCTTCACGCCCACCCGCCTGTTCGGCGCGCCGCAACGGAAAGGAGGCCTTCGATGAAGGTAAAAGAGCTGCTTGTCAGCGCCGGGTCCCTGCTGCTTGCCGGCCTGATCCTGGTGGCGGCCGGGAATGCCCTGGCTCCTGCCGCGGCCGCAAACGCCGCAGCGGAGCAGCAGGAGATGATGGAGACCCTGCTTCCCGGAAGCACGGTCTTCACCCCGGAAGCGGACACCGGGACCGACGCCAATATTACGGCCGTCTGGAAAGGGGAAGGCGGCTGGATCATAGAGACCACTGTGGACGGCTATGCCGGCCCCATCCGCCAGTGGACCGGTGTGGACAGCAATGGCCATGTGACGGGTCTGGTGGTCCGGGACATGGAGGAGACCTTCGGCCTGGGCCGGAACGCATTGACGGACATTGATTTTCTGGTACAGTTCGTCGGCACCTCCGGAGAGGCGGAGGTGGGCGGTGGCGTGGACGCGATCACCGGCGCCACCGTCACCTCCCGGGCCATCGCCCGGGGCGTCAGTTCCGCCTGCGCGTATGTCACCGGTGCAGATGTCAGCACGTCTGCGACAGAGTGGGGAGGTTGATGCTGTTTGAAAAAGATCATTCTATCGCCGCTGTGCACGGCGTCCGTCTGCCTTTCCGTGACCCTGCTGGCAGCGGGTCTTGCCGCCCAGATCGCGGCGGCGCTGGTCCCCAACATCATCCTGCCCGCGCTGGACATTCCCACGCTGGCGGCCCCCTCTCTCCTTGCGCTGGTTCTGGAGGTGATCCTCTTTGGGGAGAACCACCGGTTCTGGGCAACTTCCCTGATCATGGGCGCCATGGCGTTCGGCGTGCTCTCTCTGTGCGCCGGCAGTGTGCCGACGGTGCTGGATGCGCTGCGGGTCGGAATCCTGGGCGGCGCCGTGTTCCTGATCTGTGAGGTGCTGCTCCACTCCATCCTGGACCGGCTCTCCTCCGGCGCTGTTGGCAAGTACCACAGGAGCATGGCCGTGGTGTCCGCAGTGTTGCTGTGGCTGTCCGCGCAGATTTTGATGAGCGTCGGGATTTGAGCCTCGAGAATGAGAAGTTTTGAGATGCCCGCTGTAGAGCAAACAGTTCCACAGCGGGCTTTTTCATGTTCCACGCTTCGTTCTGTCCTGACTGCAATAAGCCCTCCCCCAATGTGACGTTCTCCCATACACAGACATAAGCTCCCTATAGGTCACATTTGCAAGGCAAAAAACATCTTCGCAATTTTTGGCAACACTAGCATCACTCTTTACAGTTTTGCCATCCGGGACTACAGCTCAGGAGGTCAGCCAATGTGCGGTTTATCCGCATCTGCTTGCTCATAAATCAATTCTGCTGCGGCATGACCATGAACAGCATAGTGCATCTTATTTTGCGCATTCACAAGCGCGGAGGCAATATCGATCTTTTTAATAGAACTTATGCTCTGACACACGAATTTCACGGGCCTACC
>DWXY01000119.1 GCA_019118935.1 Candidatus Oscillibacter pullicola | reverse complement strand
TCTTTTTTTCTTCATGTCATTTTCCCTTTCTTACTCGTATTCCTGTTGCGTTCCGCAAAATTGGTATATCCAATTTTGTACTATAATTGTAGGCGTTTTCTTTAAGGGAATCAAGAAGGCGGAATCAACATCTCTGTTTTCACAAAACGCAGAAGCGGCAAAATATGCGGGCAAAATATCTAATAATTATTGTTTAAATAAAAAAATATTCTTGTAATATAGAGAAAAAGCGGTATAATATGTATCAAATAAAAAAATTCAAATTTGCCGTCGGCCACCTGCCCAAACAGGCCGTTTTAAGAGTAAAGTCACAATAATTCTACGAATTGGACCAACCAATTATGCACGGTATTCAACAGCAAAAGCCAAATATATGGAAGAAACTGGAATACCGGGAGAGCGAGAGAAGATTTAAGGGAGATGAGAGATTGTTATTTGTTGGAAATATGCTATAATTTAGGAACCCGGTCTGCGGGAGGACCCTGAGCGGCTGCCCAATTCTGGCGGGGACTGGCCGCGATGCTATGGATAAGTGGTGATCATTTGTGAAGATAAGAAAAAGCGCGGTAAATGAAATGATTGCGGACATTCAAGGCATGATCGTCAGTGGCGAATTGAAGCTGGGAGCTCGCTTTCCAGCGGAGAGAGAACTGGCCCAGCGCTTTGGGGTGAGCCGCAATACCGTCCGCGCAGCAATCCAGTACTTTGTCATGATTGGAGTTGCCGCCACAAAGGCCGGCAGCGGTACATATTTGGTTAACAACAGCGATGTTTTGAAGCGAGTGTTGGAATCCCGTCAGATGCTGGAGATCTATAATTGGGCTGAAATCCAGCAGGCCCGGCGGGTCATCGAGATGGGCATTGTGAAAATTGCGGCCGCCAATGCAATTCGGGAGGATAAGGTCCGCTTGCAGAGTGCGCTGAATAAACTGAAGGACGCGGAAAAGGTGATTAAAACAGACGCGGATATTGACGCATACTTGGTTGCCGACTACGAGCTTCACCGGGAAATTGCTGCGATTACGCACAACACGATTTTGATGGAACTGCACTCGTCCCTGCGCAGCGAGAGCCTGGCCATGGGAAAGATCTGGAAACAATTTGCCGATCTGATGGACGTGGTCAACCCCACTCACGAGGAAATCGTCTCAGCTATCATGCGCAATGACGAGGAGGCAGCCTCCGCCGCAATGAACAAGCACCTGTGCTATATGGAGTACCGCATCAACCTTGCCAAAACCATGCAGGCGTAACCGGACTGCAAGGCCTGCGGATGGAAAGCAACCACCTGTGACGCTGTACTGGCGGATCAGGGAGCAGGTGGTGATTTGAAAAATGGGGGCCATGCAGGCTGCCCTCCGGAAACAACAGGGCACGGGTATCCGCAGAAAAGCCCTGGGGCTTTTGCGCTGTGGAGGCAGATTGGGAAAGGATGAGATACAGCCGCTGGAATACCGAGCCGACGCACCGGTGGCAAAAGCGCTCCGGCAATGTCCGTGTACAGGACGTGGCGATGGCAGAAGAACGACAAGTGCCATACTTGAAGACAACGGGTTGGTTGTAATACCATGAAAGCGCCTGAAATCCTGGGATTTCAGGCGCTTTTGCTGTAAATCTTGGCCCTGCTGCCATGCAGAATGCGGCGCAATTTTCCCCCCCCCCGAAGAGGGGAAAGTCAGGCCGGCTTTGCCGCCAGCGATGCATTTCAAGGGAGATAGAAATAGCCGGCGCTGTCGGCGGGGCCGCACAGGAGGCGTTCGTCCCCCACCACAAAAACCCGTATCCGGTTCACCGCTTTTTCATGTGCGGTTATAATAGCGCATCCGGGCCGACCTGGGCGAATTGTTTGCCTGGAAGAGCCGCATCCTGCCGGGGATGTTCTACCGGCTGAGTTTTTCTAGCGGCCTTTCTGCAAGTGGCTGTGCCCACTGAGGGCTTTTGCGGGCCGCTCAACAGGATTTCCGTCTACCGCCTGTGGGAGCAGAATGGATACGAAGATGCCCGGGACGCCCAATCACCATGCCAAGTATATCCGCTGCGGGGACCGCGCGGCTGCCTGTGCCGGATTCTTTGGCCGGAGAGAGGGGGCCGGACGATTGCCGGCTGTCCCGGCAGGCCGTCGCGGCTGCACTTCCGCCGGCGGGGAGCGGGAATTCCGCCTCATCAGCAGATGCCGGAATCCCCGCCGCACGGGGAGCCGCAGATGGGCCGTCGGTACCAGATCCCGGAACAGACAGGCGAGGGAGCGTCAGATCAGAGCATGGCGGCCGGGAGCACCCAAAACTTCCCACTGGATGTAGGAGGCAATGATATCGATGAACTGGGAGGCACGGGGCGGAGCCGTCAGTGTGAATCCCGCCATTTTGACCATCAGCGGCCGGTTTGTATGCCACGCGCAGAGAACAACGGTCCGGATGTTCCGTTCCACGTTGGAGGGACGGCACCGGGTCTGCCGGGCCACGACCTCATAGATCTCTTCGGTGACGTTGAGCAGGCGGGATTCGTCTTCCAGGACCAGGGCGATGGCGCGGACCGTCTGCGGGTAACCGCGGTAATTGCGCGTGATGCCAAAGGGGCGCAGCGTTTCCCGGATGATCGTGTCCATGGAGAGCACCTCCTCGAAATTTGCGATGAGAAGATTGTACGACGAAAAACAGCAAAGCCTGAAAAAACGACATCTCTCAGAAAATTCGACATCTTCCATTGCGCGGGGAAGCTGCCTGGCCTGCTTTCCAGAATTTGGAATCCCTTTAAATCTATCATAATATAATTTTTTACTCTTGTCTTGAATCTGGATGAATTTTACAAAAATATGGGCGCCGGAAGACCGGCGCCCATGGGGCAGAGGGAAAAATTTCTCTGAGCAGACAGCCGGGAGACCCGGTCAAGGAGATTTACGCCGCGGCTCTTGGCGTTCCCGCCGGCGGCCTGTTTGGGAAGCCGTCCTCCCGGAGGGGAGGGGACAAAGGCGGAATCGCCGCAGGGAGAAAAAATGCAAAGCCCCGCTCCTTCATTCAGGAGCGGGGCTTTGCGGTGCAGCGGCCTGTACAGGCCACGCAGTCAGCTTGAGTGATCAGGCAGTCCGGATGGTGGCAGTGCCGCTGACAGTGTAGCTGGCACCGTTATTCCCGGTAAAGCTCATCAGCACATCCACCGTGATGGTGTGATTGCCGGAAGAGATCGCCAGACCATCGATCTTCATGGCAGAGCCAGAAGCGAGATCGGAGAAGCTGGAGATCGTACCCAGGGAGTCCGTGAACGTATCATACTCGTCGCCATCCACGGAGACCACATACTCGACCTTGACATCGTTCAGCTTCCAGCCGGAGATTTTATCGCAGGTGGCGGTGGTGAATTCGATGGTGTCGTAGTTGGAGCTGGACCCGCTGGCGGAAATGGTTGCCCGCAGGGAGTCGAACTCATGGTCCGCATCCACGGGAGTCTCCGTCTCGCCCTCGCCGTTGACGGACTGGACGCAGATGAAGGTGATCTCGCCGTCCCGCACATACAGGTCGATGACCACAGTGCCGGGCTCCTTCAGCTCTTCCACGGCCTCCACAGCGGCGGTCAGACGGGAGATGGAGTTGATCTCGCGGTCGTACACGGAGCTGTTGATGGTGGAGTTGCTGCGGGCGTCGATGATGGTGGCGTTGGCGATGCTGATGTCATCGAAGTCATAGCCGCTGATTGTGCCCGTCAGAGCGTTGCGGTAGATGCGGTCGGAGTCGCTCAGAGCGATGCCCTCCAGCGCAATTCCGTCATCATCATCGGTGATCTTGCCTGCGGTGGTCAGCTCCCAATCGGAAGAATTGTAGCCGGACAGTGTGTAGATGCCGTCGGCGTCGATCTCATCCACCTCATAGAAGCCCTTGCTGTAACGCTTGTCGGCGGAAAGCTCCTCGCTGGTGTTGTCGTCCATGAACCAGAACTCGCGGACGTACTCATCGGAGCCCACGCGGTCATAGCTGCTGCCGGCGGTGTACAGGATGTCGGCGGAGCCGGCGGTGGCGTTGCAGTTCACCAGGACCACATACACGGCGTCGCGGGTGTCGGACTCGTCGGCAATCACGATGGCGATATTGCCGCTCTCATCGGAGGCCTTGATGCCGCCGCTGGTCAGAACGGTATCGATGTCGTCGGCCTCGTCGTCCACGCCCAGGAACTGGGTGGTGTCGTCGACGTAGTAGGTGCGGCTGGAGGTGGAGAACCGGGTATCGTCAGCGGCAATGCTGTCGTCCAGAGCGGTTTTGCTGACCACATAGCTGCTGCCGCCATTCCATCTGGAAGCAACATCGTCATCGAACGTATAGAGATTCTGCACCTGGACATAGCGACCGGAATTCTGCTTGGATGTGCTGATTTCGTTATTCAGCGCATTCTCGTCATCGGTTTCATCCAGCTCAATGTCGGTGACGGAGCCGTCCTCCAGAGATACGGCCTGGGCATACCAGATATAGTTGTTGGAGTTGTAGCGGCTCTCCTCGCCGTAGACACCGGCCACGTAGTACACGTCGGTCAGGTCTGCGCCGGCGGCGCCCTCCACGCCGATCACATAGCCCTCGGCGGTCAGGTAGATGGTGTAGTCCTCGTCAAAGTCGAAGCCGTCCACCGCACCGTCCACATAGACGTCGGTGTCGTCGCGGACAAACTCGTAGCGGCTGCCGTCCAGGGTGACGGTCTCATTCTGCCGGTATGCAGAGACAGCGCCGGTGACGGACTCGGCCACATAGGAATCCAGGACCTCGCCGGAAGAGCTGTCCGCCTCGCGGAAGGCCACGGCCAGGATGGTGCCCTCGTCATAGTCGGAGGTGTAGCCCCGCAGGGTGTCCTCGGCCTCGTCGTAGTCATCATAATAGTCGCCGTAGTCGGAGTTGCTGTCCAGGCTGGTCAGGGTCAGGACAGCAGAGGCGCCGTTGCGGCTCTCGGCGGTGCTGACGTCGGTGTCCACCTCGTCGATCCGGGCCACGGTGTAGCGGCGGACCACCACGGTCTCCACGTCGCCGTCGTCGTTCTCATAGGCTTCCACGATGTCGCCCAGGGCCACGGCCGCATTGGACTTGATCTCGTTGTCGTCGCCGTTGAGGAAGTACTCCGCGTCGCTGACCTCGCTGGTGCGGTAGTTCATGTAGTCGGAACTGGTCACGACTTCGCCTACAGTCAGGTCGTCGTCCTCCACCACATAGGTGGCGTCGGCGTCCTTGGCATAGGTGCCCAGGTCCTCGCCGTCATAGTCCCAGTTAGTGGCGGGACGGCCGAAGTCATCCACGGCATCCTTGCCCACCAGGTCCTCGAAATACCGCTCGGCGAACTGCATCTTGTCGTCGTCCTCAACCGTCTCACGGTTGGCGTTGTTCTCCACATCGTGACGGCTGGAGGAAGTGGTGACCTGCACGTCGCCCACGATGATGGTGTTGGAGCTGTCATACTCCACCATGGTGGCCTGCAGCATGTTGTAGGCATACAGGGCGGCCTCCTCACGGGTGACGGCCTGAGAGCCCACGAACTCGTCGTTGCCGTCGTCTAGGCCGATGCCCACGGCCTGCTTGATGACATTGACGGTCCAGTTGGCGCCGGTGTAGCCCTCGATGGAGCTGTCATAGCCCAGAGCGCCCAGCAGCATCTTCATGAAGGCATTGCCGCTCAGAGTCCCGGTGGGCCGGAACGTGCCGTCGGAGTAGCCGTTGATGATGCCCTGCTGAGAGCAGTAGGTGATGTAGCCCGCAAAGGTGTTGGTGGTGGGCACATCACGGAAGGGCGCGGAATCCGCGCTGAGCGCATCCGCAGTGGTGGGCCCCAGGATCAGGTTGCAGATGATCTTGGCGGCCGCGCCGCGGGTCAGGACTCCGTCGGGGTTGAACGTGCCGTCGGAATACCCGTCGACAACGCCGATCCCCGCGATGACGTTGACAGCTTCTTGATAGGTGATGTCGCCGTCATCCTCGAAGTCCGCGGCGCCCGCGCTGACGGTGACCAGAGACAGGGCCATCACCAGAGAGAGCACCAGAGAAAGGAACTTCTTCATTGGGATTTCTCCTCCTTCAAAAAATTTGCGGTCCGCCGGAAGACCCCGGGCGGGTCTGGGATTCGTGTGGGGGCTAGCCAACCAACAGGTGTCGGCCTACACCAACCGCAGAGCCGGACGCGGGGCGCTTCCGCCGTTCGCAAGGCCAATTTACGGGAAAAAACTGCCGGTGTCCAGCGTTTCGCAAACCTTTTAATCCAATTGAAAAACGGCGCACAAACCGCATGGACAGCCATGTCACGCCATCATAACACGGACGCGATTTCCACTCCGGCCACGGCGCGGGCAAAAAAAGGAGAGCGGCCTCTGAGGGCCGCTCTCCTTTTGCGCCGTTTACAGCAGAACCTCCTCCCGGAGGGGAAGGGCGTACCGCTGCCCGGCCTGCACCAGGCGCCCGTCCTCCACCATGTGCTTGAGGATCAGGGCGCACTGCCGGTCGCCGATATGCAGGAGCGCCGCCAGATCCTGCCGGTAGGCCGGACCGGACTGCTCCAGAAATGTACGGATGACGTCGTACTGCTCCTCCGGCGGCACCACCTGGCCGGCGGGGTAGTATTTGCCGCCGACCCGCACCAGCTTTCCCCGCTCCGCCAGCTGCCGGAGACGCTCATAGGCCGCCACCTTGGACAGGCCGAGCAGCGACATGGCCTCCGACCGGGAGATGGTGCCTTTTTCGGCGGCATAGGCCAGCAGCCGGGCGTCCTCGTTCTCCCGGCGCTCCTCCCGACAGAGATCACCCAGGCTGATGTGCTCCATCCCGCCCCGGATCAGGGCGGTCCGCACCATCTTGGACAGCCGGGGCTGGTCCAAGGGCCGCCGGGAGTTGGGCGTCAGCAGCACGTGCGGGTCTTCGCCCGGCCGCCGGCGTCCCGCCGCCGCCCGCAGCAGGCGCCGCAGAGTGACGCCCAGGGGCAGGTCCCGGTCCGGCAGCCGCAGCAGGCCCCGGTCCAGATCCACCTGGCCCCAGGTCAGGGCCGTCATCTCCCGGACCTGCATCCCCAGCTTCCAGCCCATCCACAGGGCCAGTCCCACCGGGGAGCTGCCCTCCGCCTGGAGCAGCTTCCATATCAAAAAACCGTCTACCTCCCGCCGAGGGCAGGAGGCCTTCTGCCGTCCCTCCGGCAGATAGTCGGAGAAAAAGGCGTACAGAGTGGGGACGGCGATGCCGCTGATCCGGGCCACATAGGGCCAGTCGTGGGATTCCAGCTGGCGGATGATGAAGTCGTGCCGCAGATCCATCAGGCTGATGCCGCCCAGCCCCGCCCGGTCCAGGGCTTTTCTGGCCAGGCGGGAAACGGACTCCGGCGGCATCTGCTGCCTGCGGCGGTCCGAGACCACCACGAAGGGGGCGGGGTGCCCGGGGCGCTCCGCCTGCCGGCGCAGGCAGACCTCGGTCTCCGCCTCCAGCGGGATGGTCCGGTCCGGCAGCCGGAGCTGATGGGCGGAAAAGTCCACATCGTTCCAGGTCAGGCGCTGGATCTCCTCCCGGGTCAGGCCCTGCCGCCAGGCCAGGCGGAGGATCAGCCCCGCCGCCGTCTGCGTCTGCTCCGCCAGAAGCCGGGCCATGGCCCGGGCGTCCGGCCGTCTCATGGTTGCTTTGCTCACGTTCCGTCTCCTCCCGGTCAGGGGGGAGCGCGGAGCGGCAGGTTACGGCCGTATGACATACGGGCCGAACCCTGCACCGCTTTGGGCGCTCCCGGTCAGGAACGCCCAGAGTTGTTCTGCTGTCTGTATGGGATGGCGGGTGCGGGTGCCCGCCCCGGGTGTGCCTGCCGCCTCTGACTTTCACCGCGTTGCTGTCTGTTTCTGTCTGCCGCCGTTTGCCGGGGAGCCGGAGGCTCTCCGATGGGGGCCCGGCGCCCCGCCCGTCACACGGGCTGGCTGTTCTTGCCGGACTGTTTCTCCCACGCCGCAAGGCCCCGGGCGATCAGATCCCGGAACATCGCGTCCCGGGGGACGCCGGGGTAGCTGCTCTGCTTTGCCGCGGCCAGTTCCGCCGCCAGCTCCGGCGTCACGGAGATGGTGAACCGCTTTCGATCTCTGTTCATGTACGCAGCTCCTTTCCATATAGCGGTTAAGTGAATTAGTGAACCTATTAAAATCATTATAGTGGTTCACTGAACCAAAGTCAAGGGGCTGCGGCTCTCTTTACACCGGTGGTTCACTCGTGTATAATAGGGCCAGAGGTGATAAGGATGGCAACAGACAGACCGCGTTACACGGTATCCGTGGACAATGAGCTGTTTCAGCAGATCGAGGATTTCCGCTTTGAGCGCCGGTTCCAGACCCGTTCGGAGGCGACCGTGGAATTGATCCGGCTGGGACTGGAATCCCTGAAAAAGGAACAGCAGACCCCGCGGGAGAAGCCGGCGGACGAGGCACATGACGACTGACCGTCCGCCGGCGGCTCCGGCCGCGGGGACGCCCGTGAAAACGGGAGCGCGCACCCCCGCCCCATCATATCGGAGACAACTGAAACAGGTCTGATTCCGGCGCACCTCCGGGAGAGGCGGGAATCAACGAAAAAAAGACGGCTGCCGGTTTGGCAGCCGTCTTGGTGATTTCGGGAGATGGGTACGGGAATGGCGCTCAGTAGAATTCCTTCAAATAGGCCTCCACATCCGCCCGGGTGCCGGTGAAGGGGCCGGGCGTCTCCATCTTCAGGGACACCAGGGCGGTGGCGAAGCGGAGGGCGGTGGGGATGTCGGCGGTCAGCCGCTCGTTGATGTAGCCGGCAAAGGTGGTGTCGCCCCGCCCGGTCCGGCCGGAGAGGTTCCTGGCCCGGATGGGGCAGGTGTAGATCTCCCGGCCATCATAGACCAGCACCTCCGTGTTGTGGGTGATGAGGATCTCCTTGGCGCCCCACTGGTAAAGCTGCTTGGCGGCCTCGCCCCGGTCGGTGAGGCCTGTCAGGATCTCCGCCTCCGCCGCGTCGGTCTTCAGGAATCGGACGTACGGCAGCAGTTCCTTTTTCTCCGCCCAGTCGTGATAGACCATGCCGCCGTTTTCCACCCGGCGCAGCATGGTCTGCACGTCGATGGCCACCAGGGCGTGCCGGGCGGCAAAGGGGATCATCTCATTGGGGATGTCGCCCGCCGCCAGACCCGCCAGATGCCAGATTGCCGCGTCGATGTCCGGCACCTCCCCGGTGCGGTACGGCTCGATGACACTGTCCACCGTGGAGGTGCGCCGCTCCCGGTCCGAGGTGTGGTAGACATTTTTGGTGACAAAGGAGGTCCTGCTGTGCAGGGGATAGACGGTCACGTTGGGGGCCGGGGCGAAGGCGGCGGCCAGATCCACCTGGGCCGTGTCCGCCTTGGGGAGCACCGCGGTTTTGTGGCCGGTGTTGGCGGCGGCGAAGCCGGAGTAGTACACGGCGCCGCCCACGGCATGGACCGTGGTGCCGTCATAGTCCACATTGGTGTCCTGGGCCACCTCGCCGATAATCAGGGAGTCAAACTGGTCCATTTCATGTCCTCCTTCTGTATTTCCTGATCCGCGTCCACAAAGGTGTGGAATACCGGCCCTCAGAACCCTGCCGGGGTCTTGCGGGCACAAGGGATCTGCGCGCTTCTCCGGCGGGATGACAACTGTCCGGGTATCTGCCGGGGAGCCGGCGGCGGGCGGAAATCCACCTGAAGCGTAAACGTTTTCGGACTTTGAACAAAAAATGTCCCGTGTCCCGCTGAAGATGTCACTTCTGCAATGAAATATATATAATTTTTCCATAAAAGTCAATATGCGGCCGAACGCTCCGACGGTTGGGTGAGATACAAAACGGAGGAATGTCCCGGGTGGTTTTCCCACCTGACTGAGAAAAATGTGTGTCCGCCAAAATGGGGAGAAAATCCGACGAAAACGCTTGCGTACAAAAGCGTGAACTGCGGGCAAAGAGGCGTTCGGGAGCGGAGGGCAGCCGAGAAAAACCACAGAGAAACGCACCGCTTTTCGGCGGTGCGTTCCTCTGCGCGGCAAAGCCGATGATGGAAAGGAAATGAACTGTACAGCTCTTGAAGACCTGCAAAAATGTTGGAGGGCGCTGTTGGGCTATGGGTCGGCAGAACCCGGGCGGGCCGCCGGCGGAATCCGGTCTGCGTTCCAACAACCTGAATTCCGGTGGAAAAGCGGAATGCATTCTCTTGGAAGTGCGCGGAAAGGCCGAAAAAGCCCAGCGAAAATCCGTCGGAGAGTTACAGGGGAGATTGGGGAAGCATTTGTCAAAGAGAGGCGGCATGTGCTTTGCGGCGGGACGCGGCAGACTCCGATACGCAAAACGGACACCGGCAGGGAAGACGACCTGTGAAGGCAGAGACCATGACAGCAGAACCGCCATGCGATTCTGCCGCCGGAAGCTCTGGACAAAGCTGCCGGCCGGCCCCGCCGCCTGCGAAGGGCAGGGAAAGTCCCCGGCAGACCAGCGGCCCGGACGGAACGCACCGCCCGGGCCGCCGGTCAGGTGCGGGGAATGGCCGGGGCCCTCACGCCTGCCGGAAATAGGATGCGATCTCCCGCATCCGCGCCGACTGGGCCACATGGAAGGGGCACCGGCGGTCACAGTGGCCGCAGCTGATGCAGGCGTCCGCACCCAGGGACAGGTTCCGGTAGTGCTCCGCCGCCAGGGCGTCCCCCGCACGGGCCAGGTCGTAGTACTTGTTGATGAGGCCCACGTCCAGGCCTGCGGGGCAGGGCTGGCAGTGGTTGCAGTAGACGCAGGCGCCCTCCGCGTCCCTGGGGGTGAGGGAGCTGATGACGGAGTAGTCCCGCTCCGCCTCCCCGGTCCGCAGAAAGCCCAGGACCCGTTCCAGGTCCGCCCGGTCCCGGACACCGGGCAGCACCGTCAGGACGCCGGGCTTGTCCAGGGCGTACTGGATGCACTGATATTCCGTCAGGGCCTGCCCGAAGGGAGAGGTGCGGGCATCCAGTAGCTGTCCGCCGGCAAAGGCCTTCATCACGGAGATGCCCACGCCCTCCGCCTCGCACCGGCGGTAAAGGGCCATCCGCTCCGTGGCGCTGCCGTTGGCGTACTCGCCGTGCTGGTAGTCGTAGGTGGGGTTGATGCTGAACATCATCATGTCCACCAGGCCGGTGTCCAGCACCTCCCGGGCCAGGGCCGGCGTATGGGTGGAGAGGCCGATGTGGCGGACGACGCCCTGGGCCTTCAGCGTCTCCAGATACTGGAGAACGCCGTTGTCCACATACCGGCGCCAGTCGCCGGACTCGTCCATGCAGTGGATGAAGCCGTAGTCGATGTAGTCCGTCCGCAGCTGCTCCAGCTGCCACGCCACCGACCGCTTGACGGCCTCCAGATCCGTGGTCCAGCTGTAAGGTTTACCGGCGGCATAATTGGCGCCGAAGTGGACCTGATAGAGCACCTGCTTGCGCACACCCGCAAGGGCGGCGCCGAAGATGGGGAAGCAGGCGGAGTCTGCAGTGGCCAGGTCGAAGTAGTTGATACCCTGCTCCAGGGCCATCTCCAGCGTGGCGGCACCCTCTTTCGCCCCGGCGGCGGGGAGGCCGCTGGTGCCCACGCCCAGGACGCTGATCCGGTCCCCGGTGCGGCGGTTGACGCGGTATTCCATAGGTCGAAACCATCCTTTCCTGTTGCGGCTCTGCGGCGGCCGGAGTCCGGCCGCCCGTCCGCCGGGCACGGCGGACGCCGCGCCTCATATGGCCCTATTATACCGCCTGAAATGAGAAATAGCGAATACCTGTTTTCTATGCTGAGACATACATTTTACACATATCACACTTGCGGCCCCGCCGCGGCCGTGATATGGTAGGGGAGAAGAGGAGGTGCGGCCCGGTGGAATTTCGGACGCTGAAGTATTTTTTGACCGTGGCCCGGGAGGAGAACATCACCCGGGCGGCGGCGCTGCTCCATCTGACGCAGCCCACCCTGTCCCGCCAGCTGATGCAGCTGGAGGAGGAGCTGGGAGTCAAGCTGTTCCGCCGCAGCCAGCACCACATCGTTCTGACGGAGGCCGGGATGCTTCTGCGCCGCCGGGCCCAGGAGATCGTGGAGCTGGCGGAGAAGACGGCCCGGGAGCTCCGCCCGGCGGAGGAGATCACGGGCCGGATCTCCATCGGAAGCGGCGACCTGCGGAGCATGACGTATCTGGCAAAGCTCCTGGCCGCCTTCCACCGCCAGCATCCCCGGGTCCAGTATGAGATTTACAGCGGAGACTCCGACGGGATCAAGGAGCGGATCGAGCAGGGACTCCTGGACATGGGACTTCTGCTGGAGCCGGTGGACATCAGCCGGTACCAGATCCTCCGCCTGCCCGTCCGGGAGTCCTGGGGCGTCCTGGTGCCGGAGGATTCGCCCCTGGCCCGGCGGGAGGCGGTGACGCCCGGGGACCTGGCGGACAGCCCTCTGATCCTGACCACCCGGGAGCTGATGCGCCAGGAGATGACCCGCTGGTTCGGCCCTTATGCGGACCGGATCCAGGTGGCGGCCAGCGGCAACCTGCCCTACAACCAGACCCAGCTGGCCCGGGAGGGGCTGGGGATCTATCTGGTGATCCGGCTGGACTGCGCCTATGACGGGCTGCGGTTCGTGCCCCTCTCTCCGCCGCTGGAGTCGGGCACGGTTCTGGCCTGGAAGAAGACCGAGGTCCTTTCCGCCACTGCCGCCGCTCTGCTGCGGTTTGCCGAGAAATACGTCGGCGGAATATCTGACCATCCGGTATAGGCATTGGACAAAGCGGCGCCCCGGATTTAGAATGGAGGCGTCCCTGCGGGGACGTCTCCATTTTCTGTCTTGAGGTGCGGGCGATGACGATCCAGGAGGCCAGCGAGCGCTATCAGATCCCCGTGGAGGTCCTGCGGACGTACGAGCGCTGGGGCCTGTGTCCGGAGGCCGGGCAGGCCGCGGGGGAGCGGCGGTACGACGGCCGCGACCTGGAGCGGCTGAGCCTGATCCTGACGCTTCGGGACATCGGCTTCACCGGAGAGGAGACGGAGCGCTATATGCGGCTGCTGGAGCGGCCTGGCACCGAAGGGGACCGGCTGCGGATGCTGGAGGAGAAACGGGCCGCCGCGCTGGCGGATATCCACGCCCGGGAGCGGCAGGTGGAGCGCATGGACTACCTGCGCCATCAGCTCCGGAAGCGGCAGGAGACACGCCGGAAATGAGCGGCGGCAGAACATCCACACCGGGGCGGGCGCACGGTCCGCCCCGCATTCATAAGAAAGCATTGGGAGGTATGTTGCATGAAGACCATAGACAAGACTGCATTTGAGGAACAGAACGTGTTCGGCCTGGGCGCCCCCAACGACGCCTTTGCCCGGTACTTTGCCGGCCGGTCCTATCTCAATCCCCTGACCCGCCCGGAGGACGGGCTGTTCCTGGCCAATGTCACCTTCGAGCCCGGGTGCCGGAACAACTGGCACATCCACCACGCCAGGACGGGCGGCGGGCAGCTGCTGATCTGCACCGCCGGCGAGGGCTGGTACCAGGAGGAGGGCAAAGAGGCGGTCAGCCTGGAGCCCGGCAGAGTCATCGTCATCCCGGCGGAGGTCAAGCACTGGCACGGCGCCAAGCGGGACAGCTGGTTCAGCCACATTGCCGTCGAGATGCCCGGCGAGGCGTGCTCCAACGAGTGGTGCGAGCCGGTGAGCGACGCGGAATACGAAGCGCTCTGAGCGGGGCCCGGCCGGGGAACCGCTGCTTGGCAGAAAGGCGCGGACAGTCTTTGGACTGTCCGCGCCTTGTTTTGCAGCAGCTCCGCCGGAATCCTTCCCGCCGGTGCGCCACGGGGGGCCCGCACCGCCCCGCTTCGCCCGGATGCGGCTGCCGGCGGGCACCCGCCTCAGGCGGCCCTGCGGCGGCAGAAAGCGGAGACCAGATCCACCAGCCAGGACAGGGCGATCATGCCCAGCGCCAGGGTGCTGACATCGTGCCAGGCGTATTGGTTCATGGCCAGGATCAGCGGCGCGCCGATTCCACCCGCGCCGGCCAGGCCAAGGGCGGAGGCCTCGCGGATATTGACGTCAAACCGATAGAGCCAGGCGGAGAAGAACTGGGGCACCAGCTGCGGCAGGGCCGCGTGGCGGACGCAGGACAGCTTCGGCGTCCCCATGGCCTCCAGGGCGTGATACGCCCGGAAATCCAGGGCGTCGATGGCCTCTGTGAAGCGCTTGCAGAGAAGCCCCACGCTGCACACCGCCAGGGTCAGCACCCCGGTAAAGGAGCCGGGGCCGCAGACGCGGATGAAGATCAGTCCATAGATCAGGAAGGGGACGGACCGGATGGCGGTCACCAGCGTCCGGAACAGCCAGGCGGCGGGGGCCGGGAAAAAGCGGCTGCTGCCGAGAAACGCCAGGGGAACGGAAAAGACGGCGCCGACGCAGGTCCCCACCAGCGCGATGGCGACGGTCTCCAGCAGGAGATAGGCAAGCCCGCTGCTGTCCAGGCGGAAAAACAGCTCCCAGTTCGGGTGCAGGAGGCCGGTGAAGAGCATCTTCACCATCTGCATGCTTGTGCGGGACAGGTCGGGCGGCGGAAGCGTGACCGTGCAGAACAATACCAGCGCGGCCGCCGCGCCCGCCAGCAGCCGGCGCCCCTGCCGGCCCAGGGTCCGCTCCTGCTGCACCAGACGGGTGAGCCATGTGCTGAGATGCTCCATGAGATAGACCACGGCGAAGAGCAGCAGCAGGATCGTCCCCACCTTGTCGTACTCCCGCCAGGAGACCTTTTCATTGAGCAGCAGGCCGATCCCGCCTGCGCCCACATAGCCCAGGATGGCACTGTGCCGCACATTGCCCTCCAGCAGATAGAGGGCGTTGGTGAGATAGGCGGGCAGGATCTCCGGCAGGGTGGAGCGGAAGAACGCCCGGGCGGAGGCGGCGCCCATGGCCCGCAGGGCCAGATAGGGGCCCTGGGGCGCGCTCTCGATGTCCTCATAAGTCAGGCGGGTCATGATGGCAAAGGTGTAGACCGTGATGGCGGCCGTTCCGGCAAAAGAGCCGATGCCCAGAAAGAACGTGGCCAGCAGGGCCAGGATCAGGGCCGGGAAGGAGCGGAGCACCTGGATGCATAAGCGGACCGCCTTCTTGACCGGCCCGGGTCCCGGCAGGGAGGCGGCGCAGGCCATGGCGGCCGGGATGGACAGCACCGCGCCCAGAAAGGTCCCGGTGATGGACATCTGAATCGTGGCCCACAGCAGGGGCAGGACCTTCCCGAGGAATCCCCAGTCCGGCGGAAACATCTTTGCGGCGATGTCCGTCAGGTGGTCGCGCCGGCTCCACATCAGGGACAGGTCGCATCCGGTGAACCAGGCGGCTCCCAGGAACAGCAGCACAAAAGCGGCCGCAGCGAGACAGCGGATACGTCTTTGTTTCATACGGTCTCCGCTGCCTCGCCGTAGATATCCCGCAGGACGGCCTCCGTCACATCCCCGGGGGCGCCGTCAAAGACGACGCGCCCCCGGTTCATGCCGACGATATGGGTGGAGAACTCCAGGGACAGGTCCAGATTGTGGCTGTTCATCAGAATGCTGACGCCGCGCTGGCGCTGGATGTCCCGGAGCAGGCACAGGATCTGCCGCCCGGTGACGGGGTCCAGGGACGCCACCGGCTCGTCCGCCAGCAGGATGGAGGGGTTCCGCATCAGGGAGCGGGCGATGGCCACCCGCTGCTTCTGACCGCCGGAGAGGTTTTTCACCGGCTCCTCCAGCTTGTCCCCCAGCCCGACCTCCCGCAGGATTGCGGCGGCCTGTTGGGACCGCTCCCGGCCGAACGCCCCCAGCAGGGAGGCGGCCAGGGACATGTCCGGCAGGCAGGCGTTCAGCACGTTCTGGATGGCGGACAGGTTCTCCACCAAGCAGAAGTCCTGGTAAATGGTGCCGATCCCCTGCTGGACGGCCCGCTTTTCCCGGCCCCGGGCGGCTTCAAAGTGCGTCCCGTCGTAGAGGACTTCACCGCCGCTGCACAGCTCCGTTCCATTCAGAATGCGGAACAGGGTGGTTTTCCCGGCGCCGGACGGACCGATGACCGAGAGGAACTCGCCGTCGCCCAGGGTGAAGCTGACATCCCGCAGCACCTCGCCGGAGCGCTGAAACTGTTTGCGGATATGGATCGCCTGCAGCATGAAATCCCTCCTGAAGATGGTTACGCTTCCATGGACTTCAAAAGCGCCTGGGCCGCCCGCTCTCCGTCATAGTCGGAGTCGCTGCCCCAGTCGTAGCCCACCTGGCTGAATACGCCGAAGATCTCCTGGCCCTCCTCGGTCTGGGCCAGCTCGATGAAGGACTCGCCCACCGCCTGCCGGAAGGCTTCGTCCGCCATGGTCTCAGAGGTCTTGCTGTACGCGATCATGTCGTTGTAGATGCCGTCCGTCACGCCGATCACGCCGGTCTGCTCCACCATGGGGGCGGTGCCGCCGAAGTCAGACTCCCAGATGGGGGCGTTCTTGATGCGGATGTGGCCGTAGGACACCATCACATCCACCTGACCGGCGGCCAGCCGGGCCACGGAGGTGGTGTGGGAGTCGCACTCCACCACGTTGTCCAGATCGCTGATCCCCTTGCCGTAGTGCTCCTGCAGCCACAGGGAGGGATAGATGTACCCGGAGGCGGAGGTGGGATTCAGCACCGCCCAGGTGGCGCTGTTCAGGTCGTCCCAGGTCAGCTCCTCCCCGGCGTTGACCTTGGAGAGCAGCTCCTGGCCCTTCTCGCTGGGACCGGCCAGCAGGATGCAGCGGTAGTAGGTGCTCATGTCCTCCGTGTTCTCCTCGATGGTGCCGTCGTTCCAGTCGGCGGGGTTCTCGGAGTCCTTGTTGATGGCGTAGCGCAGGGCGGTCAGCAGCACGTCGCAGTCGTCGGAGAAGAGGACGTAGTTGCCGCCGGAGATGAAGCCCAGGTCCGCGCTGCCGGCGCTGAGGGCCTCGCCCACGGCGGTGTAGCTGGTGCCCACGGTCATGTCGATCTCGCCCACGTCGTAGCCCTTTTCCAGCAGCTTCGCCTTCAGCAGCTCCTCCAGCGGCTCCGTGGACTCGGAGATGATGTCGGCGTCCGCGTAGGGGGAAAATGCGATTTTCAGAGAGTCCACCTGCTGTACGCCGGTGTCGGACGGCTCCTCCGCCGTCTCCCCGGCGCCGCAGCCGGCCAGAAGTCCGGCGCACAGCGCCAGGCTCAACAAACGTGCGGAAATCTTCTTTTTCATGGGAATCCCTCCATTTTGATTTTCTGCGCAAAAGAAAACGGGCACGCGCCTCATCAGCACATACCCGTTCAGACCTTCACGCAGATGCTGATGCCCCCACTTCCCCCTGGGAAGCTGGGTGCGGTCGGCCCTTGCTGGGACCCTCTCAGCCTGGAACACAGGCTCCCTCGCAATCTGGTTCTTGTCATCTATGTGAGCGTGGCGCCAGGGAGCTCCCCCTTTCGCCGCATTCCTTAAACCTTGGCCAGTATAGCACGCTGTGCAGAAAAAAACAAGAGTGGAAATTTGCCCCGGCCGCCAGCTCGCGGCCCGCCGAAAAGGACACCTGTCCGGCATCGGCGCCGGCGGGGCGTGAAGGAAACCCCGCGGGAGCGGACGGCTCCGGCGGTCAGAACAGCATGGCCAGCGTCCCGGCCACAATGAGGGCAAGACCCACGGCGGAGCGGGCTGTGAGCCGCTCCCGAAACACCAGCCGGGAAAAGGCCACTGTGACCAGAATGCTCAGCTTGTCGATGGGCACCACCACGCTGGCGGGGCCGCTCTGAAGCGCCCGGTAATAGCACAGCCAGGAGGCCCCGGTGGCCACGCCGGACAGGCAGATGAACGCCAGCTCCCGCCGGGGCACCTGCCGCACCGCACCGGCCCTGCCTGTCACCAGTACCATGAGCCAGGCCATCACCAGCACCACGCCGGTGCGGATGGCGGTGCCCAGGTTGGACTCCACGCCCTGGATGCCGGCCTTGCCCAGGATCGCGGTGAGGCTGGCAAACACCGCCGAGCCGAAGGCGTAGAGCATCCAGCTCCCGCCCTGGGGGGCGCGGCCGGCTGAGGGGGACTTTTTCTCCAGCATCAGGAGGGTACCCGCGCCGATCAGCACCACCCCGATCCCCTGAGGCAGGCCGATGGGCTCCCCCAGCAGCAAAAAGGCCAGCAGGATGGTGAGCACGGTGCTGGACTTGTCGATGGGCACCACCTTGTTGATGTCACCCAGCTGGAGGGCCTTGAAGTAGCACAGCCAGGAGGCCCCGGTGGCCAGGCCGGACAGCACCAGAAAAAGGAGCGTTGTGGGGCCGATGTGCCGGATCTCCCCCTGGGAGCCCACGACAAACACCATGGCCCAAGCAAAAATCAGCACCACAATGGTGCGGATGGCGGTGGCCACGGTGGAGTCGGTCTTCCGGATGCCACACTTGGCCAGAACGGCCGTCACGCCGGCGAAAAGCGCAGATCCGGCCGCGAAGAGAATCCACATACGCATTCCTCTTTTCTGATGACTTCCCCTTGGACAGTGCGCTCACGATGCCGTCTCTTGCAGAGACGCCGCGTCCCCGGAGGGCCCATCCGTGCTTCACGCCGCTCCGGCGGTGATGCAGGCAGCCTGGGCGGAGCTCCCTCCGGCGCGCTGCTCCGCCGCCGGACAAGAGCAGGCGGCCGCCCTCCGGTGTGCTCCGGCGGCGGCCGACACGGTCCTGATCGTTTGCACCGTTTTCAAAAATTTCGGAGGGGCACCGCGCCTGCTGCGATCTCCAGCCACCGCCCTCTGCGGTACGCCGGGAAGTGGGACGTCTGCCCGCAAAAGCCCTGGCAGGGCGGGGGACGCGGCCGGAGAAAGGAGCGGCCGCGTCCCGGCGGCCACCAGCGATCTCAGTATGGATATTATACCACAATATTTGCCGCCCGCACATCCATTTTCAATCAAGTGTGCGGACTCCGCACCGGGGAGCCGTCCGGGGCGCCCCTTGCGCCGCGGCAACGGAGGCGGGACTTCCGGCCACGGCCTCTGCGAATTGACGCAGGGGCCGTGACGGGGCAGTTGGTTCAGTGCGCCTGCCGCTGCCACAGCACTTCCTCCTGCACCCGCAGCGGGAAGGCGCTAAGCAGCACACCTCCGGCGCGGCGCTTACTTGAGCCCTTTCACCAGAGGGATCAGAAACAGCAGGACCACGATCCCCACCAGGCCCACCGCGATGCCCAGCACCATTTTTCCGAATACCATGCTCATGCACATGCCGACGCCCAGAAGCAGCGCGCCCAGCACACCCACCGCGACGGCCCCGATGGTCTTGGCGTTGAGCTTGATGGGAGCCTTGCCCTCCATCTTCCGCCAGACCGCCGCGGTAATCAGCAGGATCACCAGACCGATGACGCCGCACACGATGCCCTGCTGGAACATCCCCCATTCGGGCAGCAGCGCCATGCACATCCCCAGTGCGAAGCATACGACCCCGATGGTTCCCAGGGTCAGCGCCACAAAGTTGCTCTTTTTCATGATGAAGATTCTTCCTTTCACAGTTGTTTTTTCAGGCGTCCGCCTGTCAACGAAATGGACTGTACAGCCAGTTTGTTTGCCCTGTATTTGTGTTTTGTTTGAGAAATATGAAAATCGGCGTCTCCGGATGGAACGGCCGGCGCCCTCCCGCGGGCAGGGCCGCCCGACCCGGAGAAGGAGGGGCCGCTCCGCTCCGGCATACGGGACGAGATACGGGGAGAGACACGCGGGCGGGATCAGCATGGGCGGCATCCGGAAACGCGCCGCGGGATGGCCTGTGCCCCTCCGCCGCGCTGGCCGCTCCGCCTGCGGAAGCCGCAGGCTTCCGTACGGCGCTGACGCCCGTCTTTGGGCAAGGCGGCCTGTGATCCGGATGTTTCAGATCGGCCGGGTGGGGCCGCGGCGCTGCGAGTGAAAAGACCCCCGGGTCCGAAATCTGCGGTGGAACACAGCTGCCGCCGCAAGCGCGGCGGCCCCGGACAGGGCCAGGGAGGCGATGACCAGTCTGCGCATACAGCTCCCCTCCGTTCACGCGGTCAGCAGGCGGAATCCCTGCTGGCAGACCGTGTAGATCTCGTCGTTTTTCTCCTCGATGATGGGGGCGACCTGCGCGTCCCTGCGCAGCCGCATCTTCCGGTAGCAGAAGTACGGGGCGATCCAGCCCAGGAACCCCGGGACGGCCAGGAGCACCATCAGAGGCAGCATCCCGTTCAAGTAGGCAAACACGGAGCCGCCCAGAAACGCCGTCCCCGCCAGGCCGATGGTGAACGCCGCGATGGAAGCGGCGGACGTCTTGGAGCGCTCCAGGGCCTCGATCTCACGGGCGCACGCCTCAAACTGCCGCTGGAGCCGGGTCAGTTTCGCCTTGTTGCGGATCCTCCGGTCGCGCTTGAATTTGATCCGAACGCCGTCGTTCCCCTCCTGGGCGAAGGTGCCCTCGTACGCCCAGCCGAAGCTGCGGTAGCTGTCCACATACAGGGACTCCATGGTGCGCTTCGCGGGGACCTCCAGATACTCAAATCCCACAAAGCCGTTTTCCTGATTTGTCATGGTGCAAGACTCCTTCCGTTTGATGAATGGATTGTATCCGGCCCATGTTTCACAATTGCTTGCGTTTTGTTTCAGAAATATGAAAATCCGCTGTCAAGCGGGACGCCTTGCAGGGCCTTCGCTTCCGGGCAGCAAAAAAGCCCGGGCGCTGATTGCTCAGCGTCCGGGCCTTTGGCGCGCGTTTCCTCAGTACAGCAGCCGGCTGCCCTTTTCACAGATGCCGTTGATCTCCTCATACTTCTGCTCCAACAGCGGCTCGATGGCCGCCGTTTTCCGCCGCACCAGCGTCCGGTACAGAAAGTACGGGACGATCCACCCCAGAAAGCCGGGGACCGCCAGCAGGATCATCAGCCAGATGACGGGAGGCTCGGCGGTGGCCGCAAAGGTGGAACCGGCCAGAAAGGCAGTGCCCAGGAGCCCGGTGCACAGCGCCGCGATCACAGCCTGGGTGGTCCTGGACTGCTCCAGCGCCTGCAGCTCCGCGACGCAGCTGTCAAAATGCCGCTGAAGCCGGGTCAGCTCCGCCTTGTTGCAGATGCTCCGCGCCCGGCGGAAGTGCAGGGTCACGCCCGCCCGGCGCCCTCCGGCGCCTGCCCCCGGGGCGCGGCGGCCGCCGTCCGGCTGCGGCCCATAGTTGGGATCCGGCTCCCAGCCGAAGCAGGGGTAGCTGTCCAGACAGAGGGAGGCGTGCTCCCGCGGGACGGTGATCTCCCGGTATTCATAGCCGGTGTACCCGGCCTCGTTTTGCGTGCGTTCATTCGTCATACGGCTTCTGCTCCTCCACGCCTCCCCGGACGGGGATTTGTACGGTGAATGTGGACCCCTGGCCCTCCGTGCTGTCCACGGAGATCTCCGCGCCCATCATCTGCAGGACGCGGAGAGCCAGGGCCAGGCCCAGGCCGTTCCCCTCCGCGGCGTGGGAGGTGTCGCCCTGGTAGAATTTTTCAAAGATATGGGCCTTCGCCTCCTCCGGGATCCCGCAGCCGGTGTCGGACACGGAGACCGAGACGGAATGGGCGTCCGAGGTCTGCCGCAGCGTGACGCTGCCGCCCGGCCCGGTGAATTTGAAGGCGTTGGACAGGAGGTTGTTCCACACCAGCTCCATCAGGCTGGCGTCCGCCTCGATGGTGGCCCGGTCCTCCAGCTCCGCGTCAAAGGTGATCTGCTTTTCCTCCCAGACCGGCTCAAAGGCCAGGGCGCAGTCGCTCAGCTGGCGGCACAGGTCATAGGACTCCCACTGGGGGGTGATCTGCTGGCTCTCCAGCTTGTTGAGCTTCAGGATATTGGCAATCAGGGCGGAGAGGCGGCGTGTGCTGCTCAGGATGGCGGAGAGGCAGGCGTCGCGCTCCTCCTCCGGCAGATCTGGCCGCAGAAGCAGCTGCGTGTAGTTCTGGATGGCGGCCAGCGGGGTCTTGATCTCGTGGGAGACATTGGCGATAAAGTCAGTGCGCATGGTCTCGATGCTGCCCAGCTCCGCCACCATTTTGTTGAAGTCCAGGATCATCATGTCCAGGTAGTCGTGCCGGTTGGAGGTGTGGAGAGGCGGAATATAGACGGAGAAATCGCCGTGGGCCACCTTGTCCGCCGCCTTGGCCAGCACCCGCATGGGCTTGTCATAGGTCCTGGTGATCTGGCGCCGGGTGAACAGCGTCAGGCCCACGGCCACCAGCGTCCAGTAGGCCGTGGGAATCAGGATCTGGACTGCGGTGTTCCAGTGGGGGTTTTCGTTGATCAGCGTGACCAGTCCGATATGGATGCCGGACATCAGGAGCAGCGTCACCAGATAAAGGGCAAAGAGGGAGGGCGGAAACCGCGACTCCAGCCGCCTCCGTTTTCCTGTCCTCATTTCAGCACCGCCTTATAGCCCAGCCCCCGGACCGTCTTGATTTCAAAATCGGGGCAGGCGGAGAATTTGTCCCGCAGCTTGGTGATATAGACGTCCACCGCCCGCAGGCCGGTATCGCTCTCCAATCCCCAGAACTCGTCCATCAGCTGGGAGCGGGAGAAGGTGCGGTTGGGATAGGACAGCAGCTTGTACAGGATGTTGAACTCCCGGGTGGTCACGGAGATCTCCGCTCCGTCAAGAGATGCCGTCAGCGCGTCCGCGTCCAGAAGCAGCCCGCCCGCGGACAGCTTCCGGCTGGCCTCGATATTGGCCCGGCGCAGCAGCGCCCGCACCCGCATGAGCAGCTCGCTGAAGTCGATGGGCTTCACCATATAGTCGTCAATGCCCAGGTCGAACCCCTTCTGCTTGGCCGGCAGGTCGTCCCGCGCCGACATGAACAGGATGGGGATGGTCCGGTTCAGGCTCCGGACGCTCCTGGCGAATTCAAAGCCATCCGTTCCAGGCATCATGATGTCGGAAATGATCAGGTCGTAGAGCTGGCTGTACATGGCGTCATAGGCCGCCTCCGCGCTGAGGCAGCCCTTGGCTGTGTAGCCGCTGTCGTTCAGATAGGTGCAGGCGGCCTGGTTCAGCTTGGGGTCGTCGTCCACCACAAGAATACGGATCATGGGGCGTCTCCTCCTGTTTCAGATGATTCTCTGCGCTCCAGCCTCCCGATGCGCCAGAGCATATAGATTCCCAGCAGCACTGCGCAGGTCCCGCTGAACAGCCCCATCAGCGCATTTACAGAGGGGTCATGGCTTTCGCCCCCGGCAAAGGAGAGAATGGCGGACTGCGTCAGGACCAGAGAGATCAGGGAGGCCGCCAGGTTGATGGTCTTGATGGCGTGGAGCAGCGGCGTGCGGTTCTTCCGGTTGGCTAGCATCCCGTACAGGTTGATGCCGATCTCCGTAAAGGTAAAGGTGGCGATGGCCAGCGCAATATACATGTGGTAGGAGACCACTTTGGGATGAAACCAGCTCCACCCGGAATAGAGCATATACAGCAGGCTGGCGGCGATCAGGATCCTGCCGGCCCGGCGGTAATAGCCGTACTGCTTTTTGGCATCCTGGGTGCGGACCGCACCCGCCAGGGCGCAGTAGCGGGCCAGGACCATTCCCAGCGTGTAGAGCCCGTTGACGCAGACGAAGACCGAGAGGGAGAGAATGCCGGACGCGATCTTTCCCAGGCCCAGCAGAAGATTGCCCGCCCCGGAGATCCCCGCCAGGTGGAGAGTCCGGCTGGCGGAGGCG
Source organism: Candidatus Oscillibacter pullicola (assembly GCA_019118935.1). GTDB lineage: Bacteria > Bacillota > Clostridia > Oscillospirales > Oscillospiraceae > Oscillibacter > Oscillibacter pullicola. The sequence continues at coordinate 6,472 of DWXY01000119.1, read as the reverse complement.
TTGTAGGCGCGGCGGATCTGGCCGCTGCCGGAGCGCAAAAAATCAATGCCCTGTTTCAACGGATGTCTGCCCATCTGAACCCCTTCTGAAAGCCCTCTGCGGAAATGTACAATTCTACCATAGCACACAATTGTTTGCGTTTTGTTAAAATGTGTCCCCTTTCCCAAAAATTTTTCTGCCGCCCAGCGGGGACGGCGGTGCCCGGATTGATGAAATGCGAAAAAAGGGGACCCTCGAAAATTATGGCGCATTCAAAAAATGGTGGTGAAAACGGGAGAAAAAGATGTTATAATATCTAAAACACAGGAGGACAGCCGCCTTGGACTTGAGAGAGTATATTGGGCCCGACCTTTTAGAGAAGTTTGAATTTTACAGCTATAATCACGCACTTGAGATTATCACGCAGGCATTTCCGGAGGAGTGGAGCGAGATCGTGGACTGCCTGCGTCGGCTGCGCATCACCACGGACGATCTTCGGGAGTCCGGCGGAAACGAGACCAAGATCCCCAAAAAGTTTGATGATGTGCTGTATCCCCGCGGATGGCGTGAGATCCGCATCTCCGGCGACCTCCACATCAAGTTCTACCCGCGGCAGGCCGAACAGCGGGGCCGCTTTTCCCAGGAGCCGTTTGAGGAAAAGATTATCCCCGGGTATATCGACGGCCACAATATCGACTTCCTGAAAAACCGGATCGCCTTCGATCTGGAGTGGAACAGCAAAGATCAGACGTTCGACCGGGACCTGCTGGCCATGCGGACGTATTATGACTGCGATCTTGTCAGTGCCGGGATCATTATCACACGCTCTGCCGAGCTGAACGATATCTTCAAAACCATTTACGACTACGACGGAAAGACCCGCCAGTGGAAACCCATTCTGCGGAAGTACGGGGCCAGCACCACCTGGATGGGGAAATTGACCTATCGCTTGGATTCCCGCAGGAACGGCGGATGTCCCATTCTGGCAGTAGGCATCAGGAAACCGTGCATCACAGATTGGGAGGAAGGGTACATCGATGAGCACAATCCAGGAAACATCTGAAAATCTGCTGCGCTTCTGCGGCGATCAAAAATACGCCACTATATATGCCGATCCCCCCTGGAGATTCCAGAATCGGACCGGGAAGGTAGCGCCTGAGCACAAGCGGCTGAATCGCTACGAGACCATGGAGTTGGAAGACATCATGGCGCTGCCGGTGGCGCAGGTGGCGGCGGAGAAGAGCCATCTGTATCTGTGGGTCCCCAATGCCCTGCTTCCCGATGGCCTTGCGGTCATGAAGGCCTGGGGATTCGAGTACAAGGGCAATATCATCTGGGAGAAGGTCCGCAAGGACGGAGAACCGGACGGCCGGGGCGTGGGGTTCTACTTCCGGAACGTGACGGAAATCCTGCTCTTTGGCGTCAGGGGCGGCGGGAACAGGACGCTGCCCCCGGCCAGGTCCCAGGTGAATCTGCTCCGGGCACAAAAGCGGGAGCACTCCAGAAAACCGGACGAATTCATCCCCCTGATCGAGCGCTGCTCTCCGGGGCCGTTTCTTGAGCTGTTTGCCCGCGGAGACCGGGAGGGCTGGGCCATGTGGGGCAATCAGGCCACGGCGGAATATGAGCCCACGTGGAACACCTACAAGAACCACACGAAAAAACCGGAAGACTGCCGGGAGGAGAGAACATCCCGCTCCTGATGACCCGGGGAACAGGGCGGACCGTGCCGTTCCTGTGGGGCGGAACATCGGAAAAACGGCCGCGCGGCTTCCAGCCGCGCGGCCGTTCTGCGTCTGCGGACCAGGGAGAGGAGGTTGGCTGTCCGGCATTCAGCGCCCGGCGCCGCAGGCCCCCGTTCCATCCCCGGGCGGAAGACCCCGGGGCCGGAGACTGGATCAACAGAAGGAAAAAGCGGCTCCATCCAGACATCTGGATGGAGCCGCAGCGGTTTGCGGACGCGGAGCTTACTGCATGAAGGTGCCGTCCACCATCTGGTTCAGATAGTCCAGATACTTGGTCTGGATGTCCTCGGGCACCAGGTCGCTGAGGGCGCCGGTGGCCAGAGCGCCGTTCTGCAGGGTGCCGTAGATGACCTCGCCGCCGAAGGAGCCGTCCTCCACAGCCTGCATGCACAGGCCCACCAGAGAGGCGTTGTCCGTCACCTGGCTGCCGATGATGCACTCGTTCTGCCCCAGCAGATCGGAGGGCTGGGCGATGTCGTAGATGGTCACGGAGCCGTTGGCGGCGTTGGCCTCGTCGATGGCCTGCCGGGCGCCGGAGTCAACAGCGGAGGCGTCGCCGAAGAACACGTCGGAGCCCTGGTCGATCATGGCCTTGGCGAACTCGATGCCCTTGTCGGTGGCGGAGAAGTCGCCGGAGTAGACGATGTCCAGAGTGGTGACGGTCTTGCCCTCCTGCTCGCCCACATAGGCGGCAGCCTCCTGATAACCCTGATACTTGCCCAGGGTGGTGTCCAGCTCCATGCCGCCGATGAAGGCGATGGTGCCGGTCTGGGTCATCAGGCCAGCCAGGGCGCCGGCGATCCAGCCCACCTGCTGGGCGTTAGGCAGCAGAGAGGTCACGTTGCCGTTGACGGCCTGGGCAGGGGTGTCCTCGCCGCCGTTCAGCAGGGCGAAGGCCACGTCAGGATACTCCTCCGCCGCCTGGAGGACGGCGTCGGTGTACTGGTTGCCGGGGGCGTAGATCAGGTCATAGCCCAGGTCGCAGTAGGAGACGATGGTGTCATAGTAGGCGGATTGGGCGATGCTGTCGGAGACCTCCGTCTCCCAGCCGTACGCCTCTGCGGCGTCCACCATGGCGTTGTAGCAGGACATTCCCCACCCGCCGTCGGAGATGCTGGAGTCGCAGATCATGGCCACACGGTAGGTGGCCTCGCCGGAGGCATCGCCGCCGGCATCCTCACCGGAGGTATCCCCGCCGGAGGTGTCGGTATCCGTGCCGCCGCAGGCCGCCAGGGACAGGCACATGGCCAGCGCGAGAAGAAGTGCAAGCAGTTTTTTCATGTTCTTTCCTCCAATTTCTTCAGATGTTTGTGGGTTCCGTCTATCGATAACAGCCGCTTTTGGCGGCGATTATCCTCAGCGTTCTTCTTTAAGGTAGGGCTTGCCGGAGCTCTTGGGGCCGGCCTTCTTCATGCCGATGCTGGCCAGCACCACCACGGTGGCCACGTAGGGGATCATCTGGAAGAACTGATAGGGCACGCCGAAGCTGCTGACCTGCAGCCGGATCTGAAGCGCGTCGCAGAAGCCGAAGAACAGGCACGCCAGCAGCACGCCGGCGCCGCTCCACCGGCCGAAGATCACCGCCGCCAGGGCGATGAAGCCCCGGCCCGCCACGTTGCCGTCCACATAGGTGTTGGCGTAGCAGGTGGTGAGATAGGCGCCGCCGATGCCGGCCAGGGCGCCGCAGATGACGCAGGCCAGGTACTTCACGCCGATGACGTTGATGCCCAGGGTGGCCGCCGCCTTGGGATACTCACCCACGGCCTTGTAGTTCAGACCGGACTTGGTGCGGTTGAAGTAGATGACCGTGAAGATCACCAGGCCGTAGGCCAGGTATACCATGGGGGTCTGGTCCAGCAGGAGGCGGACCAGGAAGTTGTCGGAGGTGATGCCCAGGGAGCCGGACAGGGTGTTCATCAGCCCCACCTGCACCAGCTCGGACCCGGCGCCGAAGTACACCCGGTAGATGAAGGCCGCCAGGGCCGGGGCGAAGATGTTGATGGCCATGCCGTAGACGATCTGCTCCGCGCAGAGGGTGACGGTGGCGTAGGCGAAGATCATGTTCACCAGGATGCCCACCGCCGCGCCGGCCAGCACCCCCAGCATGGGGCTGCCGGTGATGAGGCTCACCAGAAAGCCCACCAGGGAGCCGATGGAGGCCAGGCCCTCCAGTCCGATGTGGACCAGGCCCGCCCGCTGGGAGTACAGCTCCGCCAGCGCCAGGAAGATCAGGGGCGTCGCCATGCGGACACTGGAGAGGATGATGTTCATGACAAATTCCATATTACGCGGCCTCCTTCCGTCGCTCCGTCAGCCTGCCCAGGAACGCCTTGAACCCGGGCAGCTTCACCATGGCCAGGCCCGCCACGGTGAAGACGATCACCAGGGCCTGGATGATGTCGCACACGCTGGTGGGCACGCCGGTGGCCGCCTGCATGGTGGTGGAGCCCACCCGCAGCGCCGCGAAGAAGATGGCCACCAGGATCGTCGCGATGGGGTGCAGCTGACCGATCAGGGCCATGGCCACGCCGTCGAATCCGTATCCGTTGCCGAAGCCGTTGATGAGCCGGAACTGGGTGCCCAGCAGCTCGGCGCTGCCGCCCAGGCCGGCGATGGCGCCGGAGACGATGAAGCTCATCAGGATGTACTTCTTCACCGCGAAGCCGTTGAATTCCGCCGCCGTCATGTTCAGCCCCACGGCCCGCAGCTGGAAACCCTTGGAGGTGTAGAACAGGAAGTAGTACACCAGCAGGCCCACCACCAGGGCGATGACAAAGGCGGAGGTGACCCGCAGGCCGAAGAGGCGGCTGAGCTGGGTGGCGTCCGGCACAGCCTGCGTCTGGGGGACGCTGCCGTCCCGCAGCCAGTTGGTGTACACCACGCCCATGAACAGCGTGGCCACGTAGTTGAGCATGATGGTGATGATCATCTCGTTCTGGCCCCGGTAGACCTTCAGCAGACCGGCGATCAGGGACCAGACGCCGCCGGCCACGGCGCCGCCCACGAGACAGAGGAGGATGGCCGGCAGGCCCTCGATCCCGCTCTGGGTGGCGATGTAGCAGCAGACGATGGAGCCCATCAGGAACTGGCCCTCTCCGCCCAGGTTGAACACGCCGCAGCGGTAGGCGAAGCAGGCGCACAGGCTGGTGAAGATCAATGGCGTGGAGCGGGCCAGGGTGGTGCCCACGTTCCGCAGGCTGCCGAAGGCGCCGATCCACAGGGACTCCAGCGCCACAAAGGGATTGGCGCCCAGCACGGCCATGATGATGCACCCGATGATGAAGGCCAGCAGGATGGAGATGATGGGCACCAGGAAACTGACAAGCTTTCCGCTGTTTTTCATGCGTTCTCCCCCTCCTTATTTCCCGGCCATGGCCAGGCTGATCTCCTCGATGGGCGGGTTCTTGCCGGAGAACACGCCCATGATCTGCCCCTCGAACATGACCACGATGCGGTCGGAGACCTCCAGGATCTCGTCAAAGTCCGCGGAGATCAGCAGCACGCCGCAGCCCTTGTCCCGAGCCTCGATCATGGTGTCGTGGACGAAGCGGGTGGCGCCGATGTCCAGGCCCCGGGTGGGGTGGACCGCCACCAGCAGGTCCGGCTGGCCCTCCAGCTCCCGAGCCAGGATCACCTTCTGCTGGTTGCCGCCGGAGAGGTTCCGCGTCTCCTGCTCCACGGAGGTGCAGCGGATGTCGTACTTCTCCTGCATCTTCAGGGCGTAGTCCCGGATGGCCTTCTTCTTCAGGAAGTAGCCCTTGGCGCTGGAGAACTCCGGGGAGTCCGTGGCCTTGAGCACGATGTTGTCCTTCACGGACATGTTGCCGATGAGGCCCATCTTGTTCCGGTCCTCCGGGATGTGGGACACGTTTTCCAGGATGAAGCCGTTGGGGGTGAACTGGGCCACCTTGGAGCCCTTCATGTCCACTTCGCCGCCGTCCGGCGTCAGCACGCCGGTGACCACCTGGGCCAGCTGGCTCTGGCCGTTGCCGTCCACGCCGGCGATGCCCACGATCTCGCCCCGGCCCACGGTCAGGGAGACGCCGCTGAGTCCCGCGTGCTTGGATTCTTTGTGGTAATCCACATTCCGCATCTGGATGACGGGATCACCCGGCTCCTCCACCTTCTCGTAGTGGGAGGGGGCCAGCTCCCGGCCGATCATCAGGTTGGCCAGCTCCTGGCCGTCGGTCTCGGACCGGTCCAGGGTGGTGATGACCTCGCCGGCACGCAGGATGGTGATGCGGTCGGAGATCTGCAGCACCTCCCGCATCTTGTGGCTGATGAAGATGACGCTCTTGCCCTCCTCCGTCAGCTTGCGGATGATCTTGAACAGGCCCTCCACCTCGATGTCCGTCAGGGCGGCGGTGGGCTCGTCCAGGATCAGCAGCTCCGCGCCCCGGTACAGGGTCTTCAGGATCTCCACACGCTGCTGGGCGCCCACGGCGATCTCCGTGATGGGCCGGTCCAGCTCCACGTCCAGGCCGTAGCGCTCCGCCAGCTCCAGGATCTCCTTCTTCCGGGCCTCCCTGTCGATGAAGACGCCCTTGGTGTTCCGGTCCCCCAGGATGATGTTCTCGAACACCGTCATGGCCTCCACCAGCATGAAGTGCTGATGCACCATGCCGATGCCCAGCTTCACCGCCTGGGCGGGGGAGTCGATGCGGACCTCCTTCCCGTTCAGGAAGATCTTCCCCTCCGTGGGCTGGTACAGCCCAATGAGGACGTTCATCAGCGTGCTCTTTCCCGCG
>DWXY01000118.1 GCA_019118935.1 Candidatus Oscillibacter pullicola | reverse complement strand
GCCACAAAAACCGAGCCTGCCACAGATCTGCGGCAGGCTCGGCTATTTTTAGAAAATCTGTTTTTCAAAAATCTGACAGGCGTTCCGATGGAATCAGACCTTATTGAGGCGGCCAGCACGCTGCTTGCCGTACCAACAGATGACACCCACATAGGCGACCGTCAACACGGCACCAATGCCATAGGCAACCGGCCAGGGCAGGTTGAAGCCGATGGTGGCGTTGGAAATGTAGGAGGAGCAGATGAAGGTGTAGAAGGCACCGGGAATCAGCGGGACCCACACGAACTTGGACTTGCCGTTCTCAAACATCCAGACGGAGATGCACAGGAAGGCAAACAGGGACAGAGTCTGGTTGGACCAGGCGAAGTAACGCCACAGGATGTTGAAGCCGTCGGCGTTGAACTTGGCGAACACCAGGATCACAGCGACCAGGGCAAACACCGGAATCGCCAGGGACAGGCGTTTGCTATTGGAAGTCTGGTCGATGTGCAGAGTCTCGGATAGGGTCAGGCGCAGGCCGCGCAGGGCGGTATCGCCGGAGGTGACAGGCAGAACCACGACGCCGGCCAGGGCGATGATGCTGCCCACGGGGCCCAGAATGTCACGGCAGACAGCGATGACGGTGCTGGTGGGGGTGGCAGTGGCCTCCTGCAGGCCCAGATTGAAAATGCCCATGGCCGCAGCGGCCCACACCATGGCGATGAAGCCCTCCAGGATCATCATGTTGTAGAAGGTCATGCGGCCCTGCTTCTCGCTCTTCATGGTGCGGGAGATGATGGCGGTCTGCGTGGAGTGGAAGCCGGACAGAATGCCGCAGGCCACCGTCACGAAGAAGATGGGAATGAAGTGATTGCCGCCGAAATAGTCGCCATAGGCAAAGATGGCGCCGTTCCAGTCATCCCAGATGTTCAGCAGGGGATAGCCCTTGGCGAACAGGCCGATGAACACGCCGATGGCGGAGAACATCAGGATGGCACCGAACACGGGATAGATGCGGCCGATGATGGCGTCGATGGGGAACACGGTGGCAATCAGATAGTAGGCGAAAATGACACCGTAGATCACCCAGGTGGAGACGGAGGTGGGCAGGCCGTCAAACCCGAAGATGCCGGTGGCGGCGATGTCGCCGGGCGTGTAGATGAACACTGCGCCGACCAGCAGCAGCAGCACACACACGAAGATGTTATAAATGGTGAAAATGCCCTTGTTGGAATACTTGCGGATCATGGAGGACATCTGGGTGCCGCCGTCGCGGAGGCAGATCATGCCGCAGAAGTAGTCGTGCATGGCACCGCCGATCACGTTGCCGATGGGGATGGTGATGAATGCGATGGGCCCGAACAGGATGCCCTGGATGGGTCCGAAGATGGGGCCTGTGCCTGCAATGTTCAGCAGGTTGATCAGGCTGTTCTTCCAGCAGCGCATGGGGACGTAGTCCACACCGTCCTGCTTGGAATAGGCCGGGGTTTCCCGGTCATCAGGGCCAAAGACCTTTTCGCAGAACTTGCCGTACAGGGCAGCGCCTCCGAACAGGATCACAAGGCCGATGAGAAAAGTTGCCATAGAAAAAACACACTCCTTTCAGTGGCCCGCTGCTTCTTCCCACTTCAAAAACAGACGGGCCTGATGGTATAAGAATAGCAGATTTTTCTCTGGATAAACGTTAAAAAACGGTTCACAGAAATTAAGATTCCGCTAAGAAAAAAGAACAGTCCATCAAGAATGCGCTCACTTTTGGAGAATGACGTATAAAAAGCGCATGAAGAAGACCCGTTTGGATCTCTCCATGCGCTCGTGCGGCCGGCGGAGCGGATCAGTTGCCCTCGGCCATGCGGTAGCCGACGCCCATCTCTGTAAACAGATACTCCGGCTCGGCGGGGTTTTTTTCGATTTTCCGGCGGATGTTGGCCATGTTCACCCGGAGGATCTGGTTGTCGCCGCTGGCCCGGGGGCCCCACAGCTCCTTGATGATGAAATCATACGTCAGGACCTTGCCTGCGTATTTGCCCAGCAGGGCCACGATGCGGAACTCGCTGAGGGTGAGATGGACGTTTTCCCCGCGGACACGGACCTGGTGCTTGTTGTAGTCGATGACCAGCTCTCCCACCGTATAGGTGCCGTTCCGGGCGATTTCATCGTTGCCGGAGATGGTGCGGGTGTGGCGGATGGCGGTGCGGACCCGGGCCAGGAGCTCGTCCGTGCCGAAGGGCTTGGTGAGGTAGTCGTCCGCCCCCAGATCCAACGCGGCGACCTTGTCCCGCTCGTGGGAGCGGGCGGAGACCACCACCACCGGCAGGCTGGACCAACTGCGCAGGCTGCGGAGAATGTCCAGGCCATCCATGTCCGGCAGGCCGAGGTCCAGAATGACCAGATCGGGACAGTGGGAGGAGATCATGGAAAGCGCCTCCTCGCCGGTCTGGGCCTGCATGGCCTCATAGCCATTGTTATTGAGAACCGTGGAAATGAAGTGCGAGATGCTCTTCTCATCCTCGATTACCAGAATTTTTTCACGAATCGTCATTTTGCGTCCTCCTTAATGAGCGGCAGGCAGAAAGAAAATTCCGCGCCGGACTCCAGATTTTTTGCTTCCAATGTGCCGCCGTGGGCACGGATGATGGCCATACAGACCGAGAGGCCCAGCCCCATGTTCCGCTTTCCGTCGCCGGGGGTTGAGTCCTCACAGCGAAGTGCGCCGCTGAACAGGGTGTGCAGCTTCTGCGGAGGGATGCCCTGGCCGTTGTCCCGCACGTAAAAGCGGGCCCAGGAGCCGTCCCGCTGCGCGGACAGGGCGATGTGCGTAGTGGTCTCGCCGTGGAATACAGCGTTCTCCATCAGATTGGACAGGACCTGCATGATGAGGATGGCGTCCATGGGCACCAGGAGCAGCTCGTCTGGCACATGAACCTCCACGGACACGGCGGGGAACCGCTTTCGGAATTTGCGGACCGCCTCGTCCAGGACCTCCTCTGCGGCTTCGGGCTCCTTGGTGATTTTGGCCGAGTCGTTGCCAATCCGGGTGATGGAGAGCAGATTCTCCACCACGCGGATGAGCCACTGGGCGTCGTCCCGCACATCCCGCAGCAGAGACTGCTGCTCCGCCGGGGAGAGGGCCGGGTTTTCCAGAATGGCGGAGGTGGCGCCCACGATCGAGGTGAGAGGGGTGCGGATATCGTGGGAGACGGAGCGGAGCAGATCCGCCCGCATTTTCTCACGTTCATTTTCCATCCGAAGGCGGTCCTGCTCCTTGGTCTTGGTGGTCAGGGCGCTGGTGACCAGCGAGACCACCAGAAAGGTGAAGATTGTCAGCGGATAGCCGGAGATGGTGAAGTTAAACGCCATATAGGGATATGTAAACACATAGTTGACGCCGATGACGCCCAGCACCGCCGCGATCAGGCCGAAGAGATACCCGTTGGTGAAGCGGGAGATCAGGAGAACGGCCAGCACGTAGACCGGGGAGGCGAAGCCGTCGATGGTGTCCGCCATCTGGTGGAGAAGGACACAGACCCCGGTGGCGCAGAGAAAGATGGCGGCGGAGACCAGAAGGTCGCGCCAGGAGAAGGAAAAGGTGCGTTTCAAACTGGAGCGGGTGATCTTCACAGCGGGTCCTCCTTACATCTGTGGGGCTTGAATCCCTATTATAGCAGAAAGAGGCGTTAAGATTCCACTAAAAAACGTTAAAGAACATAGGCAGGAGGCCTGGTGATTTTTGCATACGTTTAACAAGCCCAAAATGGACCTTGTCAGCGGTTGAACGGCGGGATGCGTATAATAATGGATGGCAGGGAGCTGCCGAAAAACAAAAGGAGTGTGTATCAACATGGAGGAAAGACTCAAAACTTATCTGCGGCCGGGTGAACAGGTCCGCTGGCAGGGCCAGCCCGCCCCGTTTTCTCTTCTGGAGGCAGAGTCAAAGAACCAGATTCTGCTGAAGTGGGTACTGACGGTGGTGCTGGGCGGCGGACTGCTGGCTGTGTACCTCTCCGGAACCGAGGTGCCCAGCATGGGATTTATCGGACTGGTGCTGCTGGTGGCCGCGGTGATTCTGGCTTCGCCCGTGGTGGAGCGCCGGAATCTTATGGGGGAGCAGTATTGGATCACCAACCAGCGGGCCATTCTGATGACCCGGGACAAGACGTTTTTCTACATGGAACTGTCTGACATTGACGACCTTCGGGTAGTGGGCGGAACCTCTGCGGGAAAGAGCCTGGTCCTGGGCAGCTGCCTGTTTGAAGAGGCCAAGAAGCTGCTCCGCTGGCGGGCCTGCCACCCCAAGACGGACATCCAGAGCCATGACGAGACGGACCGGGCCCTGGGGATGGTGTTTTACTGCGTCCGGGGTGCCGAAGGGGCAGTGAAGCTGCTGCGGCAGGGCAGAGACGGCGAAGCGGCCTGAAGGGCTCCGGACAGCGGCTTGCCCGGCCATCCATATAATTGAATCAAGTGTGCAACACGCTGTACCGCGGGGATCTCCTGCCCGCGGTACAGCTTTTTTCTGCAAAAAAATTGAAAGAGATGCCCGGCGGCGTGCAACTTTCGGCCGGAAGGAGGCTACTATCGAACGACTGAGAGAGGAGGTGCGCATCTGTGGAAAAATCCAACGGGCGGGCCGAGGCGTTCTGCCGGAAGTATCTCCAGTGCATGGACCCGGAACAGGCGGCGGTCCTTGCCGGGTGCGCCGACGGGTACGCCATGCTGGAGGCGAAGATGGTGCGCAGGCGGCTGGAGCGGATGCGGAAGGCAGCGGCCGGGCAGGTGCGCCGGGAGGACGCGGTGCGGCGTCTGGCCCAGCTGGCCTTCGGCCGGGTGAATGACGCGGCGCGTCTGGCCCTGCACAGCGCAGAGGCGGATTTGGAGACGCTGGACCTGTCCGCCGTGGCGGAGCTGAAGGTGACGGACAAGGGCGGCGTGGAAGTGAAGCTTATCGACCGCATCCGGGCCCTGGAGGCTCTTTGCGGACTGCTGAGCGAGGAAAAGGCGGAGGGTGCCGGGGAGCTGTACCGGGTGCTGGCGGACGCCGCCGGGGAGGAAGGAGCGTGGGACGACGGCTGAGATCATGCGGTTTTCTCCCAAGCAGCGGAAGGTGCTGACCTGGTGGTGCCGCCCCGGGAACTGGGAGGCCATCATCTGCGACGGGGCCGTCCGCAGCGGCAAGACGTTCTCCATGGGGCTCTCCTTCTTCCTCTGGGCGATGGCCCGGTTTGACGGACGGCAGCTGGGACTGTGCGGCAAGACCATCACCTCCCTGCGGCGGAACCTGCTGGCGGAGCTGGTGCCCTATCTGCGGCGGCTGGGCTTCGACTGCCGGGAGCGGCGGTCGGAGAACCTGCTGACCGTGCGGCTGGGGGGCCATGAGAACCGCTTCCTGCTCTTCGGCGGGCGGGACGAGTCCAGCGCGGCGCTGATCCAGGGGAGCACCCTGGCGGGGGTGCTGCTGGACGAGGCGGCCCTGATGCCACGGAGCTTTGTGGAGCAGGCCGTCGCCCGGTGCAGCGTGGCGGGGAGCCGGCTGTGGTTCAACTGCAATCCGGAGAACCCGCAGCACTGGTTTTACCGGGAGTGGATCTTGAAGGCAAGGGAGCGGCGGGCCCTGTACCTCCATTTCACCATGGAGGACAACCCTGCCCTGACGCCCCGGATCCGGGCCCGCTACCGCAGCGCCTACTCCGGCGTTTTTTACCGGCGGTTCGTGCTGGGGGAGTGGACGGCCGCCCAGGGGCGGGTGTACGACTTCTTCGACCGGGACCGGGACAGCGTGCCTGTGCCGGAGGGAGATTTTCAGGAGTGGCGGATCTCCGTGGATTACGGCACCGCCAACCCGGCCTCCTTCGGCCTGTGGGGCCGGCAGGGAGAGATCTGGTACCGGGTGGGGGAGTTCTACTACGACTCCCGCCGGGAGGGACGGCAGAAGACAGACGCGGAGTATGTCCGGGACCTGCGGGAGCTGGCGGAGGACAGGGAGATCACAAGAGTGATCGTGGACCCGTCGGCGGCCAGCTTCATCGAGGCGCTGCGGCGGGAGGGATTCCGGGTGGTCCGGGCGGACAACGACGTGGCCGACGGCATCCGGGTGACGGCGGACCTGCTGAAGCGGCGGCGGATCGTGATCTGCGGCGCCTGCGCCGACTGCCTGCGGGAGATGGAGACGTACTGCTGGGATGACAAGGGGCGGCGGGACGCTCCGAAAAAGGAGCAGGACCACGCCATGGACGATCTGCGGTACTTCGCCATGGATCTGGCGGCGGGAGAGCAGGATGGCTTTGCGGCCACCTGGGTGGAGCGGCGGGCCTGAGGGACCGCGGCAAGGAATGGACGGGAGGTTTGGAAGTTGAAATGGTTTCGGAAACAGACGGCACCGGCGGCAGCGCTGGTCCAGCTGCGGGAGGCGGGACACCACCCCTTTGGACTGCTGGGGCAGTATGTGCCCATGCGCAGCGGGGAGATCCGGCTGTACCGGGCGGTGCGGGAGGCGGTGCCGGTGGTGGACGCCGCCATCTACAAACTGATCCGGATGGTGGGCGGCGTGACGGCGGCCTGTTCCGACCCGGCGGCGGAGCGGGCGCTGGGGGAATTCCTCCGCACGGTCCCGGCCGGGCGGGGGCAGTATGGGGTCAATGCCTTTCTGGAGGGCTACCTGGACTCTCTGCTGACTTGCGGACGGGCCATCGGGGAGATCGTGCCCGCAGCGGGAAACCGGGAGATTGCGGCCGTGCTGTGGGGCCGGGTGGAGGATATTGAGATTCAGGAGGGAGACCATCCCCTGGCATTCGTTATCTGCGGCCCGGATGAGCGGGGACGGATGGGGCCGCTGCCCTGTCAGGACCTGCTGCTGTTCACGCCGCTGAATCCGGAGGCGGACAGCCCCTATGGCGTGTCCCTGCTGCGGGGGCTGCCGTTTTTGACGGATATCCTGATGAAGATCTATCACACCATCGGGGTCAACTGGGAGCGGTGCGGCAGCCTGCGCTTCGCCGTCACCTGCCGGGACGGCGGAAACGGCCAGGCGGAGGAGCGGAGCCGGATGCTGGCAGGAGAGTGGTCCCGGGCCATGCAGGACACCAAGAGCGGCAGCGTGCGGGATTTTGTGGCCGTGGGAGATGTGGACATCCGGGTCATCGGCGCCGACGCGCCCGTCCTGGACAGCGAGGTGCCTGTGCGGCAGATTTTGGAGCAGGTGGTGGCCAAGACGGGCATCCCGCCCTTCATGCTGGGGCTCAGCTGGAGCTCCACGGAGCGGATGAGCTCCCAGCAGGCGGATATGCTCACCACGGAGATCACCGCCATCCGCCGGACCCTCACGCCGGTGGTGGAGCGCATCTGCCGGCTGTGGCTGCGGATGCACGGGTATACCTGCGGCTTTGAAGTCCTGTGGGAGGACATCAACCTTCAGGACGAGGTGGAGGACGCCCGCGCGGCCCTCTACCTGGAGCAGGCCAGGAAGCTGCGGATCGAGAACGATGCGGCGGAGGCAGCGCGGAAGGCCTGAGACAAGGGGAGAAGGCGCGCCCACCGCGGGAGCGGCGTCCAAGCGTTTGGACGCGAAGCGGCCGGCCCCTGGGTCGGGCGGGCTCCGCCTGCCCGATCAAAATGAAATCCGGGGTCCCCGCCACGCCGAAGGCGCGGTGGGGAACGCAGGCGCGGAAGCTGCGGGTCGGAAACGGCGCGGCGGAGCGGGCCGCGGTCCATGGAAGGAGAGAGGTATGAAGGAAATCGAAAAAAATCTGGAGGCAACGGCAGGCGTGCCGGCGGAGGCGGAGCTGGCGGAGATCAACCGATTTGCCAAGTCGCCCCTGCGGGCGGAGGAGGTGTACGCCTTTTCCCTGCGGCTGTGCGACAACGAGGTGGACCGGGACTGGGAGCGGTTCGATGCGGCGGCGCTCAACACGCTGGGGGACCTGTTCGTGGGAAAGAGCGGCATCTTTGACCACCAGTGGACGGCGGAGGGGCAGACCGCCCGCATCTACCGGACCGAGGTGGTGCGGGAGGGCGCCCAGGTGACCGCGGCGGGGGACGGCTACTGCTGGCTGAAGGCCTGGGCGTATCTCCTGCGGACGGAGAAGAACGCGAATCTGATCGCGGAGATCGAGGGAGGCATCAAGCGGGAGGTCAGCGTGGGGTGCAGCGTGGCCCGGCGGGCGTGCTCCATCTGCGGCGCGGAGGGCGGCGCTTGTCAGCACGTGCCGGGGCAGCGGTACGGGGAGCAGCTGTGCTACCTGGAGCTGCGGGAGCCCACCGATGCCTACGAGTGGTCCTTCGTGGCGGTGCCGGCCCAGCGGAAGGCGGGGGTCCTGAAACGGTATGGCCCCGAGGACGAGAGGACGGCACAGCTGCGTGCCCAGGCGGAGCTGGGGCGGAAATACCTGCGGGAGCTGCGCCGTGAGGTGACGCGCCTTGCCATGCTGGCGGACGACAGCGTGGACGGCGGCGCCCTGGCCAAGGCGGCGGAGCATCTGGAGGAGCCGGAGCTGCTGGAGCTGAAGCGGGTCTACGGGGCCCAGGCGGCCCGCCGGTTCCCGCCCGCGCCCCAGCTGCGGAGCCGGGGCACGGCCAGGACAGAGGACGAGACGGAATTTCTGATTTGAAAGGGAGGACGTATGATGAAACTTTCTTATGAGGGGATCGGCCAGTGGGCCGCCACCTTCGCCTGTGACGATCTGGCGGAGGGGGAGCTGGTGAAGATCAGCGCCAATGGAACGGTGTCCGCCTGCGATGCGGGAGACGATTTCTGCGGCATGGTGCTGTCTGTCGGCCGGGGCGGCGATGCCTGCGCCGTGGCCCTGGGGGGCATGGTCACCGCCGGGTACACCGTGCCGGAGGCGGGCGCGGCGCCGGCCCTGGGCTGGAGCGGCCTCAGCGCCGACGGCGAGGGCGGCGTCCAGGCGGACGCGGACGGCAGCACCTATCTGGTGGTGGATGTGGACACCACCGCCAAGACCGTGACCTTTGTACTGTGAGGAGGAGAGCACACATGGCCTATCATTTTGAGAACATCAAGCTGGAAAAGGGGATGTACGGCCGCAGCGGCCGCAGCTTTTCCCAGACGCTGGAGGAGCTGGACCCCAGCGAACACTACCGGGACACGCCCCTGGAGGGCCTGGACGCCTTCCAGCGGCAGCTGAAGCGCTTTGACATTCATGTGAAGGGCGCGGGCAGCGACATGGTGGAGAAGTTCTTCCACACCTCCGACTCCGCCGTGTTGTTCCCGGAGTTCGTCTCCCGGGTGGTGCGGCAGGGGATGGAGGAGGAGAGCATCCTGCCGGCCATCACCGCCACGGTGACCAAGTTCGACGGCATGGACTACCGGTCCATCGCCTCCGTGCCCAGCGAGGAGGACAAAAAGCTCCGCCGGGTGGAGGAGGGCGCCCGGATCCCGGAGACCACCGTCCGCACCCAGGAGAACCTGGTGCACCTCCACAAGCGGGGCCGGATGCTGGTGGCCTCCTACGAGGCAATCCGGTTCCAGCGGCTGGACCTGTTTTCCGTGACGCTGCGGCAGATCGGCGCCTACATCGGCCGGATGCACCTGGAGGACGCCATCGCCGTGCTGCGCAACGGCGACGGCAATCAGAATGCCGCCCAGCAGTACACCATCGGCACGAAGCCTATCACCGGCACCAAGGGGACGCTGACCTATGATGCCCTGCTGGAGTTCTGGAGCCAGTTCGACCCCTACACCATGAACACCATGCTGGTGGGCGGCGATGTGATGCTGGCCATGCTGAAGCTGGACGAGTTCCAGAATCCCCTGACGGGGCTGAACTTCCAGGGCACCGGCACATTGACCACGCCCCTGGGAGCAAAGCTGCTGCGGACCTCTGCCATGCCGGCGGGGATCCTGATCGGCCTGGACAGGAACTACGCCCTGGAGCAGATCTGCGGCAGCGAGATCACGGTGGAGTATGACAAGCTCATCGACCGCCAGCTGGAGCGGGCGGCCATCACCTCCATCTCCGGCTTTGCCAAGCTGTTCACGGAGGCCTCCAAGGTCCTGGTGGTATGAGCGCGCTGCAGGAGACGGTCCTGACCCTGGCCCGGGAACTCTCCGGGGCCGGGGAGGCGGAAGAGGCTCTGCTGGAACTGCTTTGTCAGGCGGCGGAGCAGCGGTGGAACAAGCGGCTGCGGCCGGGCGTGACAGCGGAGGACTGCGGCGAGGCGTTTCCCTGCGCCGCGGCCTTCACCGCCGCCGCGGACTTGGCGGCGGCACGGGGCGGCGACGGGGTGTCCGGCTTCACAGCGGGCAGCGTGTCCGTGCGGATCCGCAGCGCGGCGGAGAGCTGCGCTTTGGCAGAGAGCCTGCAGCGCACGGCGGAACGGCTGATGGCGCCCTTTGCGGCGCCGGAGGATTTTTGCTTTCGGGGAGTGAGAGGATGACGGACTGGGTGCGGCAGGTCCTGGAGCGGTATGGACAGGACGTCACCGTGGACACGGCGGACGGAGAACGGGCCGCGCGGGCGTTTTTGCAGCCGGTGGCGGAGCGGGATGAACGGGCCCGAAGTGACGTTACCTCCATCGGCTGGGTGGATGGGCGGCTGTGGCTGTATCTGGGGCAGACGGCCCTGGAGGAGGGGGAATCCCTGGCCTGGGAGGGCAGGCGCTTCCGGGTGCGCAGCTGCAGGCCCTACTACATCGGTAACGCGCTGTCCCACTACTGGGCGGCGCTGGAACAGGAGCGGGAGGCGGCGGAATGCGGGAATTGAGTCAGATCCGGGATGCGGTGGTCTCCGCCCTGGCAGCGGAGGGGGTGGCGGCGCTGGACGCCTATCCGGACCAGCGGGCCAGGCGGTATGGCTGCCCGGTGGCGGCAGTGGCTGTGGAGACCGCAGAGAGCCGGACCGTGGGATTCTGCAATTATCTGGGCGAGGTCTTCGACGCCGGGACCGGCGCACCGCGGGAGCTGTATGGAAAGCAGCTGGAGGCGGTGATCTCCGTAGAGATCCGGGGACAGCGGGCCGCGGACTGCGAACAGGGCTGTGAGACGGCGGCGGAGGTGCTGCTGGGAAGGCTGCCTGCCGGCATCCGCCCCGGCGAGCTGAACTGGGAAGCCCTGACCTGGGAGCGGGAGACAGAGCTGTTCCTGCGGCGGGGAAGGCTCCGGTGCCGGGCGTATTTCCTGGCCCGGGCGGAAGAGGGCGACACGGTATTTTTGGACTTTCGATTGAAGGGAGCAGTGACCACTTGAGCGAGACAATGCATGAGCGGCCGGGGGTGTACTCCAGCTATGACGCGTCAACGGTGGTATCCGCCGGACGGGCCGCCAAGGTCATCGGCGTGGCGGCCAAGGCGGTGAAGGGCACTGCCGGAGAGGTGGTGACCCTGACGGGCTATGCCGCGGGCGCGGCGGCCTTCGGCGAGGACGCGGCGGATGCGCCGGGGATGAGCACCATTCTGCGGCTGCTGTTTGCCAACGGCGCCTCCACTGTGGCAGCGGTCCGGGTGGCGGAGGCCGGCGCGGTGAAGGACTACCAGGACGCCTTCGCGGCCCTGGGCGGGAAGGAGGCCCGGATCCTGGTGTGCGACAGCGCCGAGGAGACGGTGCAGCAGGCGCTGCGGACCGCGGTGGAGGATGCCTCCGCCGCCCGGATGGAGCGGATCGCCGTGGTGGGCGGCGACGGTGAGTCGGCGGCGGAGCTGGTGACCCACGCGGCGGCGCTGAACAGCGAGCGGATGGTGCTGGTGGGCCCCGACGCCCTGGACAGCGGCGGGAAGACGCTGCCCGGCGTGTTCGCTGCGGCGGCCCTGGCGGGGGTCATCGCCTCCGGACGGGACCCGGCGGTGCCGCTCAACGGGGCGGAGATCCGGGGGCTGGGGGGCCTGAGCACCGTATACAGCGACAATGACATCGACCTGCTGGTGCGGGGCGGCGTGACGCCCCTGGAGAGCGCGGCGGGCACAGTGTCCCCGGTGCGGGGCATCACCACCCGGACCACCACCGGCGGCGCGGCGGACACCACCTGGCGGGAGCTGACCACCATCCTGATCGTGGACGATGTGATCCCGGCGGTGCGGCAGGCCCTGCGCAGCAAGTTCGCCCGGGCCAAAAACACGGCCCAGAGCCGCAGCGCCATCCGCTCCCAGGTGATCGTGGAGCTGGAGAAGAAGGTGACAGAGGAGATCATCGACAGCTACGGCGAGGTGACGGTGACGGCCTCGGAGGATGACCCCACCGTGTGTCTGGTGGAGTTCAGCTTCGCGGTGGCCCACGGGCTGAATCAGATCTATCTGACGGTCCACATCACGGTGTAAGGAGGAGACGGTATGGAAGCAACGGGATTTCCCACCAGCGCGGACATCTATCTGGAGCTGGACGGGAGAAAGATCGCGGTGGTGCAGGGCTACACCGCCCGGGCCAGCAAATCCAGCCAGAGCGTGGAGGCCTTCGGCGAGAGCGAGCCGGTAGCCACCATCGAGGGCCAGCGGAAGTACACCCTGGAGCTGACGCGGCTGTACGCCACAGAGGACGCGGTGACGGACGGCATCAATTTCTATGACCTGCGGGACTTCTCCCTGGTGATTTGCAAGCCGGACCGGAAGGTCATTTACAGCGGCTGCCAGTGGAGCGCCATCCAGGAAGAGGGCCAGCTGAACGCCATGGTGGCCGAGAAGGTGACCGTGGTGGCCTCCAAGCGGATCGAGACCACGGCATGATGGAGGAGTTGGACGAGCTGCGGCCGCCCACGGCCTGGCGGCTGCTGGAGATCTGGCGGGGGACCCGGGAGCTGGCGGAGGAGCCCCTGGAACGTGCCCTGCTGTGCAACGCCCAGGTGCTGGCAGAGAGCTGCCTGTACCAGGGGGCGCCGGTGTTTGATGACGGCGCGGCGGTGCTGGCCCGGCTGACCGCCGGGGAGATGGAGGCGCTGCTGCGCCGCCTGGCGGGGGAGGAGCCCTCTCCCGCCCCGGCGGCAGTGAACCGGGACTTTGACCAGACCCGGTTCCAGGCGCTGAAGGGGGGCTGAGATGGAGTACATCCGGGAGATGCTGCTGCGGCAGCGGACGGCCCTGGCCCGGCTGATGCTGGGCGGCGGAAGCATGGAAGAGCCGGAGGCCGCAGCCGCCTCTCCGGCACCGGAGAGAATGTCTCCGGCAGCGCCTGCGCCATGGGAGACGGGGCGGACGGCGGCTGGGACCGGCGGACGGGAGGCCCGCCGGAAGAGCTTTGCGGCCGCCGGGGCCGACAGGCAGGCCGTCCCCGCTTCGGCGGGGGAGACGCTGCGGCCGGCCCTGGCCCGGAAGCGTGCAGAACGGCAGTATACGGCCGCCTTCGGCCCGGCTGGCGCCGGAGAGACCGCCAATTCTGCCGGGAGGGGGAATCCCATGAGGGAGGATGGCCACCTGTCCGGCGGAGGCGGGGCAGCAATCCCCGGCGGGGACGAGGCGGAGGAGACGCTTTATCTTCTGCCGGGACGCTGGAACTCCGGCGCGGCAGGAATGATGGAGAGCGCCAGGGCGCTGTCCCGCACGGTGCAGCGGGACGCCCGCCGGTATGACGGCGGATTCCCGCTGTATGACTGAGGAGGTGAGGACTTGCTGCTGAAACCCATGCGCTATAAGGACTACACCTGGCCCCACAATCCGGAGACCTGTGCGGTGGAGTACCGGCGGCAGATAGCAGCCCACAAGATACCCCTGGGGGGCTGGTATCTGCAGGATCTGGGGCGGACGTACCGCATTTTCCGGGGAGAGGGGACCTTTGCGGGGGAGCGGGCCTACGAGGAGTTCCAGACGCTGGCGGAGGTCTTTGACCAGACCGGGCCGGGGCTGCTGGTGCACCCGGTTTGGCGGACGGTCAGCGCCTATTTCGTGACCCTGGAGCTGATGGAGGAGCCGCTGCCGGACTATGTGCGGTACCGCTTTTCCTTCTGGGAGGACAGCACGGCATCCGGCGGGCTGGTGGAAGTGCCCGCAGAAGGGGAGCCGGACGGCGCAACGGACCCGGAGATCCCTGCCGGAGGCTGGACTGCCGTCCATACAGTGCAGAAAGGAGACAACCTGTGGGGGATCGCCGGGCGGTACGGTGTGGCGCTGACCGCCCTGATCGCAGCCAATCCCCAGATCAAGAACCCCAACTTGATCTACCCGGGGGACCAGGTGCGGATACCATGAGAGGACGGATCATCACCAGCGACCACCGGATTTTTGAGCTGCCGGTGCTGCTGCGCTGGAATATCATCTACACCGGCGGCGTGCCCTGCGACAGCTATGGGGTCACCTGCGTGTACGACAGGACCATGGCGGAGCCGCTGCATCTGGCGGCGGGTTTCCTGGCGCTGGACGAGAACGGCGGGGTACTGCTGCGGGGCATCGTGGACGAGTACGAGGTGGAGCTGACGGCAGCGGGACTGACGGTGACCATCTGCGGCCGGGGATACGCCGCCCGGCTGCTGGACAATGAGTCTCGGCCGGTGACGTATCAGGGAGCCACGCTGGCGGAGATTGTCCGGTGCCATGCGGCGCCCTACGGCATTTCCAGCGCGGAGATCGCGCCGGTGTCGGCGGACTCTGTTTACACCGTGGCCGCCGGCACCAGTCAGTGGAAGGCGCTGGAGGGCTTCTGCCGGACCTATGGGGGCTTTTCGCCCCGCTTCCGGCGGGACGGGCTGCTGGTGGCGGCGCCGGAGCGGGATGACGGGCGGCGGATCGTCATCGACGGGACCAGCCCGATCCTCTCCTGCACCCTGCGGGAGGACCACTACGGTGTGCTGACGGAGGTGCTGGTCATCGACAAGACCCGGAATGTGTCCTACAGCGTGCAGAACCGGGACATGCTGGACCGGGGCGGCCAGTGCCGCCGGGTGGTCTACACCCCGGGGCAGAGCACCTGGGCTGCCATGCGGTACACCGGGGAGTATCAGATCCGGCGGTCCCGGGAAGAGGAACTGACCATTGAGCTGGGGCTGGCCGGGTGTTTCCCGGCGTTTCCCGGGGACATGGTCCGGCTGGAGCTGGAGGCCATGGGCCTCTCCGGCGAGTACCGGGTGGCCGAGGCGGAAAACACGGCCTCCCCGGAGGCGGGAGAGGTCTGCACATTGACACTGAGGGAGCGGATATGAGATGTGGATATCGAGACAGATAAAGGCGCCGGCGCCCACGGCGGACGCGGACCTGGGCATGACCACCATCGCTGGAGACAGCGTGGGCGTGGTCACCCGGGGGGAGGTGCGGGCGCTTCCGGTGTACGGCCCCGGCGGCTATGTATGGATGCCGGAGAGCGGCGCCGCGGTGCTGGTCATCAAGGGCGGCCCCGGCGGGGAAGAGCAGTGTGTAGCGGGACAGCAGCAGGCTTTGATCCCGGAAGGCATGGGGCCGGGGGAAGTCTATCTCTTCACCCCCGGCGGAAACAGCGTGTACCTGCGCAGCGGCGGTGAGATCGAGCTGCGGGGCGAAGTGCGCATCCAGGGCAGCCTGACGGTGAACGGGGAGCCCTATGCGCCCTGCGAGTGCTGAGGGGGGGGATGGAGATGGGACTTTCCCTGCGGAATGGAGACTATGTGCCTGACGGGAGCGGCGGCCTGCGGCGGGCCGAGGGCCGGGAGGCCCTGCTGGAGCGGGTTCTCTTCCGCCTGACGGCCCGGCGGGGGACCTTCCCATTTCTGCCGGAGCTGGGGAGCCGGCTGTGGCAGCTGGGCCAGCTGCCCGCCGCCAGGCGGCAGAGCGCGGCGGAGCAGTACGTGGCGGAGGCCCTGGCGGCGGAACCGGGGCTGACGGTGGAGCAGGTGGTTCTGGCGGAATCCGGCGGCGGCCGGGCACAGGTGACGGCCAGCCTCACCTGGAGGGGAGAGGCCCTGTCCGTCACCGTGGAGGTATCGTGAGAGGAGCGGTTGTTTGAAAACGACAGAGGAGATCTACCAGGCGCTGCTGGCGGCCTTTGCCCAGCGGGCGGGCTTCACGCCGGAGGCGGACTGTGACCTGTCCGTGCGGCTGTACGCTGCGGCGGCGGAGCTGCAGGCCCTGGGCATCCAGGGCGAGTGGGTGCTGGACCAGAGCTTTCCCCAGACGGCCCAGGGCGTCTATCTGGACTACCACGCCCAGATGCGTGGCATCGCCCGGACGGCGGCCACGAAAGCGGTGGGAACGCTCCGCTTTTCTGTGGAGCGGGCGCCGTCCACGAATCTGAGCATCGCCGCCGGAACGGTCTGCATGACGGCGGGAGAGACCCGGTTCCAGACCACGGCGGAGGCGGTACTGGCGGCGGGAGAGCTGTCCGTGGACGCTCCGGCGGAGGCCTTGGAGCCTGGGCGGAGCGGCAACGCCGCCGCGGGGACCATCGTGATCCTCACCGCCTGCCCGGTGGGGATCACCGGATGCACCAATCCGGCGCCCTTCACCGGCGGCAGTGACCAGGAGGACGACGCGAGCCTGCGGAGCCGGATTTTGGAGAGCTACCAGCGGCTGCCCAACGGGGCCAACGCGGCCTGGTACGAGCAGACCGCCATGGGCCATGAGGGCGTGGCGGCAGCCCGGGCAGTGGGCCGGGCCCGGGGGATCGGCACGGTGGATGTATACATCGCCACGGCGGCCGGACTGCCGGACGGGACACTGCTGGCGGCGGTCCAGGCGGACCTGCAGGAGCGGCGGGAGATCGCCGTGGACGTGCAGGTCAAGGCCCCGGCGGCGGTGGAGGTGGACGTGTCCGCGGAGCTGGCCGTCCGGGAGGGGGCGGACTTCTCCGCGGCGAAGGCCGCCGCAGAGCAGGCTCTGGCGGGATTTTTCAGCGGCCGCAGGCTGGGCGGGCCGGTGCTGCTGGCGGAGCTGGGAGACCTGCTGTACCACGTGGAGGGCGTGGAGAACTACCGTCTGCTGGCCCCTGCAGCCGATCTGGCGGCGGAGGACGGAACGCTGCCCATGCTGGGCCAGGTGACGGTGACGGAAATGGAGGCGGACGGTGATGTATGAGGCGCACCTGCGCAGCCTGCTCTCACCGCTGGGAGTCTATGACCTGGAAGAGCACTCCGCCAGCGGCGCGGCCGTCTGTGCACTGGGAACAGGGCTGGACACGGTCAGCCGCCGGCTGGAGGAGATCGAGCGGGAGGCGCTGACCGCCACGGCGGAGGGGGAGGGGCTGGCCCGGCGGGAGGCCCTGTTTGCCCGCCGCCCCGCCGCCGTCACGGCAGAGGACCGGAGAGCCGCCATCGCGGCCCTTCTGCAGATCGACGGGGACAGCCTGACGCCCTCCGCCATCGACCGGACGATCCGGGGCTGCGGAATCCGCGCCCGGGCGCTGGAGATGGGCGGGGGACAGCTGCGGGTGATCTTCCCGGAGGTGGCCGGAGAGCCGGAGGGCTTCGACCAGATCCGAAAGATCATCCTGGATATCCTGCCCTGCCACCTGGGAGTGGAGTTCTACTTCCGTTACCTCACCTGGGCGGAGTGCGAGACCGCCGGGTACACCTGGGCCCAGGTGGAGGCGGCGGAACACACCTGGGAGAGCTTCCAGCTGGCGGTGCCGCCGGAGCGATAGTACAACGGAGAAAGGCCGCTGCCCTTACGGGCGGCGGCCTTTCTATGCGCGGGAAGAGGCGGGGCGGGCCGCCGTGTCAAGGCTGTGTCAAAGCAAAAAAGACAAATGACTCTGTGTTGCGGACAGCCATTTTTTTACACTTCGCGGATTGCAAATTTCCGCGATTCCCTGTATACTTGCTTCTATCGAGACGCACACCGCGTTTGGAGACAAGCATACCCGTCACATGAAAAGGAGGAAACACATTATGGCGAATTTGACACTGTGGGATACCGTGAAGGAGCTGAAGTCCCCCAAGTACAAGTGGGTGGACCTGACCCATGAGCTGAGCCCCGAGACCCCCCACTGGTTCGGCTTCAAGCCCCTGCAGGCGGACCTGCTGTTCGACTATGCGGAGGGCACGCCCGACGACATGATGGCTCCCATGCGCTGCATCCAGTACAGCGTGGCCAGCCAGTACGGCACCCACACCGATGTGCCCCGTCACTTCTGGGGCAACGGCCGGGACATGAGCGCGATCACTGTCCAGGAGCTGATGTATCCCCTGGTGGTCATCGACAAGTCCGCCGAGTGCGCCGCCAACCCCGACTTCATGCTGACGGTGGACGACCTGAAGGCCTGGGAGGCCCAGTACGGTAAGATCCCTGAGGGCGCCTTCGTGGCCTTCCGGTCCGACTGGTACAAGAAGTCCAACCTGGACAACCCCGATGAGAACGGCCAGCCCCACTATCCCGGCTGGGACAAGGCGGCCATCCAGTGGCTGGTGGAGGAGCGGAACATCGGCGCCATCGGCCACGAGCCGGCGGACACCGACCCCGCCACCGTCACCACCAAGGAGGGGGCCTACCCCTATCCCGGCGAGCAGTACATCCTGGAAGTGGACCGCATCCAGATCGAGGTCATGCGGAACCTGGACCAGGTGCCCCCGGTGGGCAGCATCATCGTCATCGGCTTCCCCAAGCTGAAGGACGGCACCGGCTTCCCCACCAGATGCTTTGCCATCTGCCCGGTGGACTGACCCGAGACCCGACAGGCGCGGCGGAGCACAGCTCTGCCGCGCCTGTGCACCTTTACACACGGCTGGGAACGTGGTAAAATGACTTTACTTTTATGTTAGGAGGATCATACTATGGCACTGGAATTTGATGAACAGCTCTCCAGGCTGGAAAAGCCCGACCGCAATGAGATGACCAACAAGGAGTACGCCGTCTTCAACGAGAATGTGGAGACCATGGAGAAGAACTGGGGCTTTATCAACAACCTGTTCAAGGTCCTGCCCCTGAACGCCTCCCAGTACATCGGCTTCCTGGACTTCAAGGCGTCCCTGTTCAATCCGGACACCTGCTACCTGACCAACGCCGACAAGGAGATGATCGGCGTGGTGGTCTCCTCCATCAACTGCTGCTCCTACTGCCTGACCACCCACGGCGACGCGCTGCGGGGCTACACCAAGAACCCCATGCTGGTGGACAAGCTCAGCTACAACTTCCGCTCCGCCAAGGACCTTCTGACGGAGAAGCAGTATGCCCTGTGCGAGTACGCCTGGTATGTCACCAAGCACGCCGACGAGATCGACGAGACCCAGATCGAGAACCTGCGCAAGGTGGGCTTCAACGACCACGAGATCCTGGAGGCCGCCTTCGTGGCCGGATTCTTCAACTACACCAACCGCTGGGTCTCCACCATCGCCCCGGTGGCCAACCCCGGCCACTTCAGCCACAACCGGAATTTCGACAAGGACTGAGGCGGACCCATGGCATACGAAAAGCTCTTTGAACCCGGCCGCATCGGCGGCCTCACCATCCGGAACCGGGCCGTCATGTCCCCCATGGGCACGGACCTGGCGGACATCCGGGGCAACGCCACCCCCCGCCTGATCGCCTATTACACCGAGCGGGCCAAGGGCGGCATCGGCCTCATCATCAACGAGTACACCGGCGTGGATGACGTGGACTCCATCCCCACCCAGCACAATCTGCGGATGGCCCAGGACTACAACGTCCAGGAGGCGGAGGAGCTGACCCGCTCCGTCCACGCTTACGGCGCCAAGATCTTCGCCCAGCTCCACCACGGCGGCGCCACCTCCAAGAGCGCCTTCACCGGCCGGCAGAACCTGAGCCCCAGCGGCGTCCCCATGGCCCCCGGCGGCGAGGTGCCCCGGGAGATGACACTGGAGGACATCAAGCGGGTGCAGGAGAAGTTCATCGCCGCCGCCGTCCGCTGCAAGAAGGCGGGCTATGACGGCGTGGAGCTCCACGGCGCCCACTCCTATCTGATCGCCCAGTTCTTCAGCAAGTACTACAACCGCCGCACCGACGCGTACGGCGGCACCCTGGAGAACCGCTGCCGCTTCATCGACGAGATCATCGCCGGCATCCGGGCCAAGCTGGGGCGGTATCCCATCTCCGTCCGCATCTGCGGCGACGAGATGACCGATGAGCCCGGCTTCCTCACGTTGGAGGACGGCCTGGAGATCGGCCGCCACCTGGAGGCCCAGGGCATCGACTGCATCAACATCTCCAACGGCAGCTCCTGGAACGGCAACGCCAACTGCGAGCCCTTCTCCTACACCCCCGGCTGGAAGAAGCACGTGGCCAAGGCCTTCAAGGAGGCGCTGTCCATCCCCGTCATCGCCACCAACACCATCAAGGACCCGGACTTCGCCGAATCTTTGCTGGAGGAGGGCGTCAGCGACTTCGTGGCCCTGGGCCGCAGCCAGTTCGCGGACCCGGAGTTTATGAACAAGGCCAAGGCCGGCAGGCCGGAGACCATCCGCCAGTGCATCGGATGTATGTACTGCCGGGAGCGGCTGCTGGGCAACGCCATGCCGGTGGAGTGCTCCCTGAACCCCCGGTTGGGCCGGGAGTACCGCTACCGCTGGCAGGATCTCCAGAAGAACGGCAACGGCCGCCCGGTGGTGGTGGTAGGCGGCGGCCCCGGCGGCTTGGAGTGTGCCGTCATCCTGGCCAAGCGGGGCTTTGATGTGACGCTGATGGAGAAGGCGTCCGCCCTGGGCGGCACGTTGAACATCGCCAAGCTGCCGCCCCACAAGGCCAACCTCCAGGGCGTCACCGACGTGCTGGCGTTGGAGGCCCGTGAGCTGGGCGTCACCGTGCAGCTGAACACCGAGGCCACGCCGGAGACCGTGGCGGCCCTGCACCCCGTGGGGGTGTTCCTGGCAGCCGGCGCGCCGCCGGTGGTGCCGAAGTCCATCCCCGGCATCGACAAGGCTGTGCTGGCGGAGGACGTCATCCTGGGCAAGGCTCCCTGCACCGGCAAGGTGGTGCTGGTGGGCATCGGCCTGACGGGCCTGGAGTGCGCGGAGATGATCCTGGAGCAGGGCCACAGACTTGCCATGATGGAGATGAACCCCACGGTGGGCCAGGGGATTTTCGGCGTGGTGTTTAACGACATTTACAGCCGCATCAAGCCCTATGACCCGGAGGTCTACACCAGCCACAAGCTCGCTGCCGTCACCGATACCGGCGTGACCGTGGAGGACATGGCTACCGGTGAGACCAAGACCATCGCCGCGGACACCGTGGTGCTGGCCATGGGCACCCACAGTCAGGAGGCCATGGAGGCGTCCTACCGGGCTGCCGGCCTGAACGCCATTCTGGTGGGCAGCGCCGAGACGCCGGGCCGCATTGCCGGCGCCACCCGGGATGGATTTGAAAAGGCCTGGGGCTTCGAGGCGGAGTGATTTCGCGGGCTCCCCGGAAAGGGGCCGGAACGGACACAAAGCTTCCCGCACGATCCGGCGCACCGGGAACACCGGCAAATGCCGCTGCACGCGAAGCTTTTTGGACATTATTTTCAATCGCACACGGTAAAAGAGACCGGACAGAAATCTGTCCGGTCTCTTTTTTTGCGGAGTCTGGCAAACGGCTCAGCACCCGTTCAGGGGATTCACGTCTCCCTCCGGCGGCACGATGCACAGGGCCATCAGCTGGCCCTTGCCGGTGTTGCCGAAGTTGTGGCGCACGCCGCCGGGCACATGGACCCAGGTGCCGAACTCCAGGGGCACCCGTTCCTTGTCGATCAGGAAGTAGCCCTCCCCCTGGATGCAGAGGAACCAGTGGGGCCAGGGGTGGGAGTGGACGCTGCTCTCGGCCTCCGGCTCCAGAGTGAAGAGGCGCATCACATAGTCGTCCCAGAACCGGCCGTCGGGGCCGAAGACGATCTTCTTGGTGGAATTTTCAATGAAGTGTCCGCCGGTCACCACCGGCAGATCCCGGATGTTGCCGGAATACTCGCTCATAGACAGATCCTCCCCTTACTTTGATAATCTCAGTATAGAATCTTTGGACGGAAAAATCAAGTGTTCTCCGGAGAGGCGGCATAGCGGAGCACGTTCTCCAGTACAAAGTCGGGAAAGCGGCGGTCCCCGCCGCACACCCGCGTGCGCTCCCGGGGCAGCCGGGGCAGCAGCTCCGTGTCCGGGATCAGGGCCAGGTCCGCCCGGCGGAGCATGGGCACGTCGATGACGCTGTCCCCGGCAGCGATCACCCGCTCCGGGCCGAACCGCTCCACCGCCCGGCGGAGAGCGGTTCCCTTGTCAATCCCCGGCGGAAAGAAATAGACCTTCCGGCCGGAGACCACCGCCTGAAGGACGAAGCCGCCGCACCAATCCCGGGCCGCGCGCTCCGCCG
Organism: Candidatus Oscillibacter pullicola; assembly: GCA_019118935.1. Classification (GTDB taxonomy): domain Bacteria; phylum Bacillota; class Clostridia; order Oscillospirales; family Oscillospiraceae; genus Oscillibacter; species Oscillibacter pullicola. Next base: position 12,899 of record DWXY01000118.1, on the reverse strand, counting down.
TCGGGGTGTCCGGATAAGCGGCGTAGACGTACACGCCCTCCACGCACCGCGCGGAGGTGGCCATGCCCTGCCGGGTCAGATGATCCAGGACCGCGGCCAGCGCCTCCCGGTGGTCCCGGACCAGCGCCTGGGACGCGGCGTACCACGCCCGGTCCACCTCACCGTCCCGCAGCAGGACGGCGCCGTTGGCGGTGAGAGCCCACCGGGGCACGGTCCCCTCCGGCCACTGGATGCGCAGGTACTGCTCGACGGACCGGGTGGTGATGGGCAGCAGATGGACCCGCCGGACGACCTGGGGCAGCAAGTCTAGCGTATCCTGGGTGAAGAAGCCCTGCTCGGCCCCGTTCAGACGCTCCACACACCGGTCCCCGGGCTGCCGGTGCCGGTGGGAGAAGAGGAGCGTGTTGTCCAGGTCGCTGGCAAATAAGATGGTTCCCATGGGCTACGTGTCCGCCAGATCCTGGATCAGGCCGCAGGCCCGGTAGTTCTCCAGGGGATACTCCACCAGCTCCACGCCCTTCTCCCTGGCCAGCTGATAGATATGTCCCAGATGGGCCTCGTCCCGGAGGCTGTGGACCAGCACCTTCCAGGGCACCCGCCGCAGCAGGACCCGTGTGGCCTCCCCGATGCTGGGCTTGATGAGGTTGATGTCCCGGATGCCGAAGTCCTCCCCGATCCGGTGCACCTCCTCCAGTCCGGTCCGGCCGCTGCGCCGGGGCGGGGGAGCGGCGTCGGCACGGGCGGGGAAATGGGCCTGGATGGTGTCGATGAACTGGTACGTCAGGTCCTGGTCCGTCAGCTCCCGGTAGAAGGCGGCGCCGTGGAAGTCCCCGGGGCCGATGATGTCGCCGCGGAGGAACGTCCGGCTCAGCAGGCCGGACACCGTGGAGTTCAGGCAGGAGCTGGCGATGAGGAAATCGTCGTGGGTGCCGCAGATGACGGCCACATTGGCCGGGTCCGACAGCACCGCCAGCCCCGGCGAGACGCCGGGGTAGTCCCCCATGGCCGCGTCCAGCTGCCGCTGGATGGCGCCCTTGCCGGTCCAGCCGTCCACGAACTGGATATCCGCGGGGGCGTGGCGGTCCAGGAGATAGGCCATGGCGTTGCGGTCGATGCCCCGGCCCCGGATGATGGAGATGGTATAGTGGGGGAGGTCGGCGCCGTACCGGCCCCGGAGATAGCGGCGGATCAGAATACCGATGGGCGTCCCTGCCCGGGCCAGGGAGACCAGGGCGCACCGGCCCCCCTTGGCCGCCCAGATCTGCTCCGCCGCCCGGGCCACAGCCTCCGCCGTGATGCCGGCGTACCGCTCCAGGGCGTCGTGATAGGCGGCCAGATAGGCCGGGGAGGGCTCGTACTCCAGGGGCAGCATCTCCGAGTAGTGGACGCCGCTCTGGATCTTCTCCTCCCGCTCCCGGGTGCCCAGGGGCGTCACCAGGCCGGTGATGTCTTTCAGCAGGATGGTCACATCCTGGCTTTGATACGTGCTGAACATAGTATCCTCTCAAATTCTGCAGAGATAGAGTCGGGGACAGCCCAGCTGCCCCAGGGCCGCCGCCAGCCGGGTGCAGGCGGCCCCGTCCGCCGCCGCGGGCGCGTCCGTCACCACCAGGGCGGCGTCATAGGCGGCCAGGTTATAGAGATACGTCTTCCGGTCCCCGCCGTAGAAGCTGGGCAGCAGGACCCCGTTCCGGATGGGGTAGGCAGAGTCGGGGCAGATGCCGATGGGGCTGCGGGTGGTGGCATGGCAGCGCACCGTGGCACAGAGGCCCGTCTGCTCCGCCAGCGCCCCCACCGTCAGGGCCGGGTACATGCACTCCTCGGTCCCCAGCACCAGCAGGGCGCCCCGGTGCGGCAGCTCCTCCCGGAGGCGGGACAGCAGCTCTTCCGCGGCGGCGCGGCAGCAGTCTGCATAAAGGCCGATGGCCATGCCGCGGCGCGGGTCCGGCAGGGGCTCCGCCGTGCGCAGCATCCGCAGGTCCGGCAGGGGGCCCTGGGCAGGGGGCGCCGCCTCCTCCACAGGGAGATCGGCCACCATCCGCTCATAGTCCTGATGCTCCAGCCGCACCAGGCACTCACAGGCGATGCCGGCCTCTGCCAGCCTGGCCTGGTTCTCCGGCGAGACCCGGCTGAGAATGGACGCCGCCGCCAGCCGCCGCTCCCCCAGCCGGGGATACCGCTCCCGCAGCTGCCGGACCATGTTGATGAGGGTCCGCCCCGTGGAGAACTCGTCGTCCACGAACACAATGGCGGGGCTGCGGTCGATCCAGTCCGCCAGCTGTTCGGCGCAGAGCCGGTGCTCCGCCGCGTGGCTGTGTTCCTCCTGGAAGAGGATCCAATCTCCGTCCAGCGTCTCCCGGGTGGTGTGGACATAGAGGCAGTCCGGCCCCAGCCGGGCCGCCACGGCGGCGCCGATGGCGGTGGCCGTCTCGGCAAAGCCGATGACCAGCCGGGCCTCCGGGTACTTGGCGGCCACCTGGTCCCCCAGGGCACCCATCATCTCCAGAGCCGCCGCGGGGCTCACGGGGATGTGCTTGGCCTGCAGGGGGTTGACCAGCAGGTAGCTCCGCTTTGGGTTGTTGTATCTCTTGGCGATCCGCAGCGTGTCTGCGGCCGTATATGGGTGCATTGCGGCACCCTCCCTTCGTTGTGTCATGAAATCGTGGTGAGACTTTGATTATAGCACAGCTTCCGCCCCAAAGAAACCTCTTTCCCGCGCCCCGGCCATTTCAAATTGCGCCGCCGGAGAATCTGTGGTAAGATGGGAAAAACAACGCCGCCGCGGCCGGCGGGGAGGAGCGCGCCATGAAAAAGCTGCAATACAATTCTCCGGTGATCCTGACCTTTTTCCTGCTGTCCCTGGGTGTCCTGCTGCTGGACTGGCTCACCGGCGGGTGGACCACCCTCCACGCCTTCTGCGTGTACCGCTCCTCCCTGGCGGATCCGCTGTTCTATGTGCGGCTGTTCGGCCATGTGCTGGGCCACGCGGATTTCGACCATTTCCTGGGCAACATGCTGCTGCTTCTGGTGATCGGCCCGCCGCTGGAGGAGAAGTACGGCAGCCGCACCCTGCTGGCAGGCATCCTGCTGACGGCGGGCGTGTCCGGCATCCTGCAGTGCCTGTTCTTCCCGGGCACTGCGCTGCTGGGAGCCAGCGGCATCGTGTTCATGCTGATCATGCTGGCCTCCCTGGCCGGGATGAAGGACGGCCGCATCCCCCTGACGCTGATCCTGGCGGCGGTGCTGTACCTGGGGCAGGAGGTGTACGCCATGGTGGCCCTGCGGGACAACGTGGCCAATTTCATGCATCTGGTGGGCGGCGTCACCGGCACGGCGTTCGGCGTTGCGCTGGCAAAAAGGCGGTGAAGAAAAAAGAGGCGGGCATCCAAGATGCCCGCCTCTTTTTTCGGTTTACTTCCGTCCCACGATCACCTTGCGGAGGATGTCCACGGGGATCATGGTGAATGCCAGCAGGATGGCGGCCGCCCACCCGGCGGGCGGGAAAGGCACGCAGCTGAACATGTTGCTGATCCAGCCGAACACCGGCACGGGGATCAGGGCGGCGTTGACGATGAACGCCTGCACCAGGACGATGATGACGAACACCCGCATGAAGCCGGGATTCTGCCCCAGGTCCTTGAAGATGTCGAAGCTGTCGCTGCGGACGTTGAAGGCGTTGAACAGGGCGCTCCAGATGAACAGCACGAAATAGGCGGAGAGCTTCTGCTCCGTGCTCTCGAAGAGGGTGTCAAAGAAGGGCACCTTCAGGAAGAGAAAGCTCAGCGCCGTCAGCCACAGGCCCATGGTGACGATCTGGGCCATCATGGGCTTGCTGACGATGCTCTCGTCCCGGCGGCGGGGCGGCTCGGACATGTACCGCTCCTGGGCGGGCTCGTTGCCCAGCATGATGGCGCCCAGGCCGTCCATCACCAGGTTCACGAACAGCAGGTGGGTGACCTTCAGAGGCTCCTCCACGCCGAAGAAGGGGGCGATGGCGCTGACCACCACGGCGGCCACGTTGATCACCAGCTGGAACTTGCAGAACTTCAGAATGTTGTGGTAGATGGTTCGGCCGTACCAGATGGCGTCCTTGATGGACTTGAAGTTGTCGTCCAGAATGACGATCTTGCCGGCCTCCTTGGCGGCCTCCGTGCCGCTGCCCATGGCGAAGCCCACGTCCGCCCGCTTCAGGGCGGGGGAGTCGTTGACGCCGTCGCCGGTCATGCCCACCACCAGATTCAGCTCCTGGCACAGGCGCACCATCCGGGACTTGTCCGTGGGCAGGGCCCGGGCGATGACCCGGATGCGGGGGATGATCTTCTTCACCTCGTCGTCGGACAGCTCGTTGAGCTGGGTGGAGGTCAGGGCCACGTCGTCCCGGGTTCGCAGCAGCCCGGCCTCCCGGGCGATGGCCACGGCGGTCTCCAGCCGGTCGCCGGTGATCATGACCACCTGGATGCCGGCCTTCTGCACCTCGGCGATGGCCTCCCGGGCCTCGGGCCGCACGTCGTCCCGGATGCCCACCAGGCCGATGAGCACTGTGTCGGCGTTGATGGCGTTCTCCGTCATCTCACTGGGGGAGTAGCCGAAGGCCAGCACTCGCATGGACTTGCCCGCCAGCTCGTCAATCTTGGCGTTCAGGGACTCCAGGTCCAGGGGATGCTCGTCTCCGTCCAGGCTGAGGTACTTCTGGGCCACGGCCAGGAACTTCTCCGGCGCGCCCTTGTAGAAGGTGCGGCCCGCCCCGGCGATGTAGGCCTGACTGAACTTGTTGGCGGAGTTGAAGCTCTGGGACTTGGTGACGGCGTAGGAGGAGACCTCATCCAGCTTGTGGAAGGTCTCCAGCCCCAGGAAGCGCATCAGCGCCTGGTCCGTGGCGTTGCCGCCCACCACACGGCCGCTGCCGTCATACATGGACTGGCTGTTCTTGCCGATGGCCAGATCGATCAGGCCCTTGAGCTTGGTCTGCTGGGCCAGCTGGTCCAGGGGGATGGTCACGCCGTCGGCGGTGAAGAACTCCACCACCTCCAGGTGGCCCTTGGTGATGGTGCCCGTCTTGTCGCTGAACAGGATGTTCAGGGAGCCGGCGGTCTCGATGCCCTCCGCCTTGCGGACCAGCACGTTGTGGTCCAGCATCTTGCTGGTGTTCTGCATCAGCACCAGGGAGATCATCAGGGGCAGGCCCTCCGGCACGGCGCAGACGATGATGACCACCGCCAGGGACACGGCCTCCACGATGTCCTGGATGATCACCGGGGCTCCGGAGGAGAAGTACGCCGTAAACCCGCCGGCGGAGAGGATGAAGTAGCCGAAGTACATGATGGCGATGACCACGGCGCCGATGTAGCCGAAGCGGGAGATCATGTCCGCCAGCTTCCCAAGCTTCACCTTCAGGGGGGAGTCCGGCTCGTCGTCCTGCATCTCCTCGGCCATCTTGCCCATCATGGTGGCAAGGCCCACCTTGCGCACATCCAGCACGCCCTCGCCGTCAAACAGCACGGCGCCCCGGAACAGGGAGTGGGCGTCCACGAAGGTGTCGCCGGTGATGTCCTCCGGCAGGGGGAAGGACTCGTCCGCCGCGGTCTTGGGGCATTCCTCCGCCTCGCCGTTGAGGGCGGAGTTGTCCACCTTCAAAGTGCCGTGGATCAGCACGCCATCCGCCGGCACCTTGTCGCCGGACTGGAGCAGGACCTTGTCCCCCACCACCACGTCGTCCACGTCGATGACGGTGACCAGGCCGTTGCGGTAGACCTTGCACTGGTCTTTTTTGGTGCTGTCCTTCAGCTGGCGGTACTTCGTGTCGCTGGCCACGCCGGTCTTGGCGGAGACGAAGGCCACGATCAGCACGGCCACGATGGTGCCGATGGGCTCGTAGATCTCCGCGTAGCCCAGCACGCACATGACGATCATCAGGGCCGCGATGGCCAGCAGTATGCGGATCATGGGGTCCTTGAAAGTCTCCTTGAACTCCGCCCAGAAGGTGGTGGGTTCGGAGTCGGGGATCACGTTGAACCCGTACTTTTTTCGGGATTCCTCAACTTGTTTGTCAGTCAGTCCATTAAAATGCATGATTGTTACACCCATTCGCTGCGGGAAGGGGGCCTGCGTACAGCAGGCCCCTCCCGCGGTTCAAATTTTGAATATCCTTTTCCCCTCAGACCGCCGCTCACATATAGCGCCGGGCCAGCTCCACCAGGCCGGGATCCGTAGTGGCCTGGCCGATGGCGTTGAACTTCCACTCCCCGTTGTTGCGGTAGACCTCGCCGAAGATCATGGCGGTCATGTTATCGTAGTTCTCGGAGAGGTTGTAGCGGCACATCTCCTGGTTGTTCCGGGCGTCCACGATGCGGATGAACGCGTTCTGGATCATGCCGAAGTGCTGGCGGCGCTGCACGGCCTGATAGATGTTCACCACCAGGACGATGCGGTCATACTCCGCCGGGACCCGGGCCAGATCCACCACGATCTGCTCGTCGTCGCCCTCGCCGGCGCCGGTCAGGTTGTCGCCCATGTGCTGGACGGTGCCGGTGTAGTGCTTCAGATTGCCGAAGTAGACGATGTCCTTCTTGTCCACCAGCTTGCCGTTCCGCAGCACGAAGGCGGAGGCGTCGCAGTCGATGGCGGGGCCGGAGGACCCGAACAGGCCGCCGAACAGACCGCCCTTGGACTTGGATGCCTCGTCCCAGCCCAGGCCGATGATGACTTTGGAAAGGCCGTCGTTGCCCTTGGTCAGGCTGATCTTCTGGCCCTTTTGCAGACTCACAGACATAGGAAAATTCCTCCTTCAAAATGTCCGGCCGCGCCGCGGGCGCGGCCGGAGAAATCCGACGCTCCCTGTCGGGATGCTTATTCCACGTCCACGCCGTAGTTGGCGCACAGGGCCGCCAGGCCGCCCTGATAGCCGCTGCCGATGGCGTTGAACTTCCACTCGCCGTTGTTCTTGTACAGCTCGCCGAACACCGCCGCCGTCTCGATGGAGAAGTCCTCTCCCAGGTCATAGCGGAGCATCTCCTGGCCGTTGGTCTCGTCGAAGATGCGGATGAAGGCGTTGTTGACCATGCCGAAGTTCTGCCGGCGGCTCTCCGCCTCATAGATCGTCACCGTAAAGGCGATGCGCTGGATACTGTCGGGCACCTTCGTCAGGTCGATGCGGATCTGCTCGTCATCCCCGGCGCCCTCGCCGGTCAGGTTGTCGCCCAGATGCTCCACCGCGCCGGAGCTGTGCCTGAGATTGCCGTAGAAGACGAAGTCCCCGGAGGAGGTGACCTTGCCGTTTTCCCCCAGCAGGAAGGCGGCGGCGTCCAGGTCGAAGTCCCCGCCGGTGTCGAAGTTGTTCACGTCCCAGCCCAGGCCCACGACCACCTTGGTGAGACCGGGGTTGCCCTTGGTCAGGCTGACTTTCTGTCCTTTTTGTAAACTGATGGGCATGATATTCCTCCTTGTAATCACTCGGCGTCGATGCCGTAGTGGCCGCACAGGGCCGCCAGGCCGCCCTGGAAGCCGCTGCCGATGGCGTTGAATTTCCACTCGCCGTTGTGGCGGTACAGCTCGCCCACCACGATGGCGGTCTCGATGGAGAAGTCCTCCGCCAGGTCATAGCGGATCAGCTCCGTGCCGGTGGACTGGTCCACGATGCGGATGAAGGCGTTGGACACCTGACCGAAGTTCTGGCGGCGGTTCTCCGCGTCGTAGATGGTGCAGGTGAAGGCGATCCGCTCGATGTTGGCGGGCACCTTGGAAAGGTCCACCAGGATCTGCTCGTCATCGCCGTCACCCTCGCCGGTCAGGTTGTCGCCCATGTGCTCCACCGCGCCGGTGCTGTGCTTGAGATTGCCGTAGAAGATGAAATCCCGCTCCGTGGGGCACTTGCCGTTGGCGCCCACCAGGAAGGCAGCCGCGTCCAGGTCAAAGGCGCTGCCGGAGTCAAAGGCGTTCACGTCCCAGCCCAGGCCCACCATGATCTTGGTGAGGCCGGGATTGCCCTTGGTCAGATCGACTTTTTGTCCCTTGGAAAGATTGATCGGCATCGTGATTTCCTCCGTTCCCTATATTTCAATATTTAATGATTCACGGACCCCTTGTCCGGCATGTGATACATCTGGTCGAACTGGGCCTTGATGGCCTCCAGCCGCTTCTGGTCCTCCACCCGCTGCTTGCGGGCGTTCTCCTGGATCTGCTTCGTCTCGTCGATGCCGCTGACGATGGTGCGCCAGGTCTGCTCCAGCGTCTCGATCTTGATGGAGCTGCCGGAGGCCAGCCGGGCGGTCATCTTGGCCTGCTCCGCCGTGTTCTGGGCGTTGCGGATCAGCATCTCGTTGGTTTTGGCGTCCAGGGCGCTCATGGCCTCCGCCTGCAGCCGCTGGCGCTTGAGCATGATGGCCTGGGTCAGCGCCTGCTTGAACACCGGCAGGGTGATGATGAAGGCGGAGTTGATCTTCCGCACCAGGTTCATGTTGCTGAACTGCATGGTCTTGATCATGGGGATGGACTGCATGGCCACGTTTTCGGCCGTCCGCAGGTCCTGGGTCCGCTGCTCCAGCATCATCAATGCCTGATTCAGGGTGGTCAGCTCGAACTGGATGGAGTTGTCCCCGGTGGCCTCCATGTCCGCCTGCCGCTGGGCAATGTAGGCCTCCAGCTCCCGGCAGCCCTGCTCACCGGCCAGAATATAGCGCACCAGTTCGTGATAGTAGTTCACGTTGGCCTGGAACATCTCCTCCAGCTTCCGGTTGGACTGCTTGATGTCCGCCTCATACTGCTTCAGCTGGACGTAGATCTTGTCCACCTCTTCGCCCATGGTGTGGTACTTGGCGAGGATTTTGTCCAGCTGCTTGCGCAGGTTACCGAACAGCTTGCCGAAGAGGCCGGGGTTCTCCTTGATCTCCTCGATGTCGAACTTGTCCATGATTTTGGCCAGGGTGTTCAGCATCACGCTGGAGTCGTCCAGCTGGGACAGGTTCATGCTGTTGAGCACCACGTCGGAGCACTTGGAGATCTCGTCTGCCGCCCCGGCGCCGAAGGAGACGATGGACTCCAGGTTGTATACCTCGATCTGGCTGGCCAGGGCGTCCACCTCCGGCGAGTTGACCAGCGTCTGGGTCATCATCTGCCGGTCAGCGGAGATGTCGTACTGCTGATAGTTCTCTTCCTCCTGGGGGGCGGCAGGCGCCTGCCCCTGGAGAGGCTGCGGCTGGGATGCGTTCGGTCTCGTGAAATCCAGGCCCATGGTTTATGTACTCCTTCCAAATAGTTTTCTGATGGAGTGCAGGCCGCTCTCCTGCACGGTGTTAAAGTCGGGAACCGTCAGGTCATAGAGGTAGTCGCCGATCTGCGCCTCGTCGGCAAGAGGCCGGGCAAAGTGCTGCTCGATGCACTGATAGCCGGTGGGGACGAAGAACAGCACATCGAAGCCCACCAGGCTCAAAAACGCGGCGAGAATGCTGTCCTCCAGGGAGATCATCCTCTCCGTGGGGTTGATGTAGATGAGCTTGGGGTTCTTCTTGGTGAAGTCGAACTTCTGGATCTTCCGCAGCAGGTCCTTGGAGAGGTTCAGGGCGGTGGCGATCACCGTGTACTCCGTACCGTTCTCAAAGGTGCCGCGGATCAGCTTCTGGTCCAGCAGAAGCTGCAATTTGTCCAGCAGGTGCTCCTGCATCTCCGCCCGCAGGATGCCGTAGAGGTAGGCGCTGTGGGACTTGATCTTGCTGCGCAGCAGCTTGCCGTTCTTCAAAAACTGCGTGGCGTACGGCTTCACGGGGTTGGGATCCGTGCCCTGGACCCAGGGGACGGACCGGATCACCTCCGTGTCCGGCGTGATGAGCTTTTTGATGTCCAGCCAGTACTGGGAGGCGTTGCCGTCCTTCACGCCGCAGATCTTCTGGCAGATCACCGGCAGGGTGACCGTGTCCCCTGCGGCGGAAAAGCTGGGGCGGTATTTCAGCTCCTGGTCCCACAGGATGGGAATCTCCTCGTACATGGTCTGCAGCAGGACCGTGGAGGCCTTGGCATACTGCTGGTTGCGGTACAGCCCCGTGTCCTGGTACATCAGGCGGTCCAGGTCCCGCTCCGCCTGATAGGCGGCGGTGGTGACCCGGGCCTGATTCTGGTCCACCGGGAAGCGGTCCAGAGAGACGGACTGGGGACAGTGGACCTCTAGCAGGTCCGGGGCATGGAGGGCGCTGCCCTCGTTGAGATTGGGGAGCAGCAGCACCACGTCCACCGGCAGTCGGGCCAGCAGCCGCAGGAACAGGGCCCCGGTGTCCGACGCGCACCTGCCGAACTGGAGAAAGACCGCCACCTCCGGCGCCTTCCAGTCCGGGAACAGCTCTTTTTGATACCGGTTCAGCCAGCAGAGCAGGTACACCGCCCGGCTGGTGAGCTTGGCGACGCTGCCGCCGCACCGCTCTCCCTCCTCCAGCACCAGATCAATGAAAGCTTTGGCCATCAGCCGCTGGAGCTCCACATTGGCGGGATACCGGATGTTGGCGGCCAGGCCCGCGGCCAGCTGCTCTGCGGAGGCGTAGTTGCCCCGCTTGACCGCGGCGATCTCCTCCGGCCCGGGGGGCGCGGGGTCTCCGTTCACCACGCAGATCCGGCGGCCGCCGCCCTGGAGGGACTGATAAAACGCGAAGAGGTCGTTGGTATAGGTGAGATTGTCCTCCACGCCGTACTGGCAGAGGAAGAGGTTGTAGAAAAAGCGGGGATCGTTTCCGCGGGCCTGTACAGCCGTCAGCGCCGCGTTCAGCTCTGCCTTCTGCACCCAGGCGTTGGTGCAGGGAGAGAGGGAGGGCGGCGTGCCGTAGAGCCGCTGGCGGCGCACCTCCCGCTCCAGCTCCGCCTGAAGCTGCTTGACACCGAAGCCCGCCGGGAAGGGCCCCAGGCCGGGCGCCTGATACAGGTGGGACAGGGCCGACTGGGGGTCTACGGTGAGATACGCCTGGTCGCCGCAGCACTCCAGCAGGACGATATCCGCCCCCGCCCGGGAGAGGACCGTCAGCAGCTGCAGCTCATAATGGCTCACGTCCCCGGCGTAAAGGATCTTGGGCAGCGTCTCGCCGCCCAGCACGTTGACGATCCGCTCGAACTTGTAGTAGAGCCAGCACATGTATTTCATGTAGGCGTTGCGGAGCATATTGTCGTTTTTGCCCGCCCGGCGCATATCATCCAGGGTGGCATACATGGCCGTCACCACGGCGTCCCGCTGCCCGTCCGTCATCCGGGGCAGCCACTTTTTCAGCCGCTGGGAGAGAAAGTCCCGGTCCATCTGGAAGCCGGACCCCATCATCTCATTGAAATAGGACAGGTTGTCGGGCGTGGGGTTGGGGATGCGTCCGTCGATGATGACGCCGGACCGGCGGGCCGCCTCGTAGTAGCGGCGCAGAAAAGCGGCCACCGTCTCCCCGTACCCGGCGATCCGGCAGAAAAACACACGGGACCCGCCCCGTTCCGAGAGCGGGCGGAAATAGTCATTCAGTTGTGCCGTTCCAGCCTGTTGAAACATCACAGCCCAGTCTCTTTCCCATCACAAGATTTGTGTTTCTCATTATAGCGGCTCCGGAGAGAATTTTCAACAGATGCTTGGAGCATAGCCTGAAAATGCACAAAAATTTTACATTCGGCAGCATGGCGCGGGTATTTTCTTCTCCGGCGGGAAGTGCTATAATAACGGCCATAAGTGCCCGGCCGAAACCGGCTGCGGCACGGAACTGAAGGCAAAAGAGGATAAGCATGAGAAGTAAGCTGACTGGATATGATGTGGGAGCCCTGCTCTACTGCCCCGCCAATGCCCACGCGTCGATTGTGGGCGCGATTGTGAAACAGCGGTTTCCAACGCCCTATTCTCTGGCGTTCTGCCTGGAGGACACGGTGCGGGAGGACGCCGTGGCGGACGCGGAGCGGATGCTGCGGGGGACGCTGGCCCGGATCGCGTCCGCTGCGGAGGGCGGCTCCTTTTTCCTGCCGCCCATCTTTGTCCGGGTCCGGTCGCCGGAGCAGCTGCTGCGGCTGGCGGAGGAGTACGCCCCGTTTTCCTCTATTCTGCGGGGATTCATCCTGCCCAAGTTTTTCCTGGAGAACTGCGGGGCCTATCTTGCGGCCATCCGCTCCATTAGCCGGACGGAGGAGTACTTCTATATGCCGGTGTTTGAGTCTGCGGCCATGATCCCTCCGCAGACCCGCCGGGAGGCTCTGACGGATGTGCGGGCCCGGCTGGACACTGTGTCCGGCTCCATTTTGAATATCCGGGTGGGGGGGAACGACCTCTCCCACGCCTTCGGCCTGCGCCGCCCGGTGGATCGGACCATCTACGACCTGCGCCCGGTGGCGGATATCCTCATCGACATCGTGGCGGCTTTCGGCACCCAATACGTGGTGTCCGGCCCGGTGTGGGAGTATTACTCCGGCGAGGGATGGGAAGAGGGGCTGCGGCGGGAGATGGAGCTGGATCTGCTGAACGGCTTCACCGGCAAGACCGTCATCCATCCCAACCAGATCCCCGTGGTGAACGAGATGCTCCGCGTCTCACAGCAGGACTACGCGGACGCCCGGGCCATCCTGAACTGGGATACCGGCAGCGGCAGCCTGGTCTCCGCCAGCGAGGACGGCGGCCGGATGAACGAGTACAACACCCACAGCCGCTGGGCCCGGCGGATCGTCCTGCGGGCGGAGCGGTACGGTGTCAGGCCGTGAGAAAAAGGACTTGAATTTCGCTCCGGCCTCCTGTATAATAAACCAGTATCCATTCGCCGGTGTGATGGAATTGGTAGACGTGACGGACTCAAAATCTTGTTCGTCCATTCACAGGCGTTTTTGTAGGACCCTTGGTATTACAGCATATTTTCAACTGAATAACAGCATTTGGTTTTAATATCCCTCCCGCATATCCCTCCAAAATCAGAGAT
>DWXY01000117.1 GCA_019118935.1 Candidatus Oscillibacter pullicola | reverse complement strand
CATCACCGCCTGGTAGAAGGTCACCGGCTGCTCATAGAGCACGGTGGTGCCGTCCCGGTGGAACTGGGGATGGGGCTTGACATGGACCGCCACGATCAGGTCGCCGGCGGGGCCGCCGTTCTTCCCGGCATTGCCCTGTCCCCGGAGGGAGATGGCCTGGCCGTCGTCGATGCCGGCAGGGATGCTGACCGTGACCCGCTTGCTCTTTTTCACGCTGCCGCTGCCGCCGCAGGCCTTGCAGGGAGTGTGAATGATCTTGCCCGTCCCCCGGCAGCGGGAGCAGGGGGCGGTGCTGGAGAAGGCGAAGCCGCCGGTGCGCTGCTGCACCCGGACCACGCCGGTGCCCCGGCAGTCGGGACAGGTCTCCGCCGTGGTACCTGGCTCCGCGCCGGAGCCGTGGCAGGCCTCGCACTCCTCGGTGCGGTTCAGGTTGATCTCCTTCTCACAGCCGAAGGCCGCCTCCTCAAAGGTGATGGTCAGGCTGGCCCGCAGGCTCTCCCCCTTCTGGGGACCGTTGCGCCGGCCGGAGGAGCTGCCTCCAAACCCGCCGAAGCCGCCGCCGAAGAAGGACCCGAAGATGTCGCCCAGGTCGATGTCCCCCATGTCGAAGCCGCCGAAGCCGCCGCCCGGGCCGCCTGCCCCGTAATTGGGGTCCACACCCGCATGGCCGAACTGGTCATAGCGGGCCCGCTTCTCCGAGTCGGACAGGATGCTGTACGCCTCGTTCACCTCTTTGAACTTGGCTTCCGCCTCCTTGTCCCCGGGATTCATGTCCGGGTGGTATTTTTTGGCCAGCTTTCGGTAGGCCTTCTTGATCTCATCGTCCGAAGCGCCCTTGCTGACGCCCAGGACTTCATAGTAATCACGTTTCTGTTCTGGCATAGATCCAATTCACCTCCGGTGAATTGAATGCAAAATTCAGAACGCGGAATGCAGAATGGAGGGTACGTCTCCAATTTCTGCACGACATGGAAGGCGAGCGAACAGCGGCTGCCATTCGCTCAGCACTTCCTGCATCCTTCCGATGCAATTCATTCCTGCATTCTGCATTTCTGCATTCTGCATTATTTATTGTCGTCGTCTACCACGGTGTAGTCCGCGTCCACCACGTCGGGGCCGCCGTCGTTTCCGCCGGCCTGGCCGCCCATGTCGGGGCCGCCGGCCTGCTGACCGTTCTGCTGGTAGAGCTTCTCGCTGACGGCGTAGAAGGCCTTGGTGAGCTCCTCAGTGGCGCTCTTGATGGCCTCGGTGTCATTGCCCTTCAGGGTCTCCTTCAGCTTGCCCAGGGCGGACTCCACATTGCTGCGGTCGGCGGCGTCGATCTTGCCGCCCATCTCCTCCAGGGTCTTCTCGGTCTGGAAGACCATCTGGTCGGCCTGGTTGCGCACATCGGCGGCCTCACGCTGCTTCTTGTCCTCGGCGGCGAACTGCTCGGCCTCCTTGACGGCCTTGTCGATGTCCTCCTTGGACATGTTGGTGGAGGAGGTGATAGTGATGTGCTGCTCCTTGCCGGTGCCCAGGTCCTTGGCGGACACGTTTACGATGCCGTTGGCATCGATGTCGAAGGTGACCTCGATCTGAGGCACGCCCCGGCGGGCGGGGGCGATGCCGTCCAGGTTGAACCGGCCCAGGGTCTTGTTGTACTGGGCCATCTCACGCTCGCCCTGGAGCACATGGACCTCCACGGAGGTCTGGTTGTCGGCGGCGGTGGTGAACACCTGGCTCTTCTTGGTGGGGATGGTGGTGTTGCGCTCGATCAGCTTGGTCATCACGCCGCCCATGGTCTCGATGCCCAGGCTCAGGGGGGTGACGTCCAGGAGCAGCAGGCCCTTCACATCGCCCACCAGGACGCCGCCCTGGATAGCCGCGCCGATGGCCACGCACTCGTCGGGGTTGATGCCCTTGAAGCCGTCCTTGCCGGTGAGCTTCTTCACCATGTCCTGCACGGCGGGGATACGGCTGGAGCCGCCCACCAGCAGGACCTTGGAGATGTCGCTGGAGGAGAGCCCGGCGTCGCTCATGGCCTGGCGCACGGGGCCGGCGGTCCGCTCCACCAGGTGGGCGGTGAGCTGGTCGAACTTGGCACGGCTCAGGGTCAGATCCAGGTGCTTGGGCCCGGTGGCGTCGGCGGTGATATAGGGCAGGTTGATGTTGGTGGAGGTCATGCCGGACAGCTCGATCTTGGCCTTCTCAGCGGCCTCCTTCAGGCGCTGCATGGCCACCTTGTCGCCGGACAGGTCGATGCCGTTGGAGCTCTTGAACTCGGCGACCATCCAGTCCATGATGGCCTGGTCGAAGTCGTCGCCGCCCAGATGGGTGTCGCCGGAGGTGGAGAGCACCTCGATGACGCCGTCGCCGATCTCCAGGATGGACACATCGAAGGTGCCGCCGCCCAGGTCGTACACCATGACCTTCTGGGCCGTCTCCTTGTCCACGCCGTAGGCCAGGGCCGCGGCGGTGGGCTCGTTGATGATACGCTTTACCTCCAGACCGGCGATCTTGCCGGCGTCCTTGGTGGCC
>DWXY01000116.1 GCA_019118935.1 Candidatus Oscillibacter pullicola | reverse complement strand
TCCATACCAGAAAAGGAAGCATACCAGCAGGGCCAAAACGGCGGCGCCGATCACCAGCCGCCTGATCCACTGCTTTTCTTTTTTCTGTACCTTCTGCTCCGGCACCCTCTCTGCAGCCGGGGCCGCCGGAGCCGGGGCAGGAAGTTCGTCCTCGCTTTCATCCAGCAGATACTCCAACTGGACGTTATAGAGCCTACTCAGAGATTGCAGATTTTCTATTGACGGCCTGGACGTCCCTGTTTCCCATTTTGTTACGGCCTGCCGGGACACATCCAGCTCTTCCGATACCTCTGCCTGAGACAGCCCTTCTCTTTTTCGCAAACGAGCCAATTTTTTATCTAAGGTCATTGTGTACATCTCCAAATCTATCCCAGTAAGAAATGAAAGTAAACCGCGTGCGGCTTACTTTCCGGCAACCAACGGTTGCCAACTGGGTTTTTTATCCTTTTTTTGAGGTTTCCATGCCCCGGAATGTCCGCTCACGCTGCGCCGCTGCACATATCACGTTGGACTTTCAAGGGGGGCCGGGTAGCACCAAACAGGGGGATGCCGCCTCCTTTTCAGCCCGGTAGTTGGTCTTGCGCACAGAACCGACATCCCACCCCGCTTGGAAATCGGCCCTATGGTATCATCTCCGGCAGGGGCTGTCAAGCCTGCGGGCCCCGGGCAAAAAAGCAGCCGCAGAGCAACGCTCTGCGGCTGTTTCATTTGGTTTTACAGGCCCCGCCACTCCTCCGGCCGGAGGCGGCTCAGGTCGTGCTCCGCCGCGTCGATGGTGCGGAGCATGGCCTCCTTGTCCTGGTTCAGCGTGCCCTTCAGCACCAGGTAGTTGCTGGCGTGATTCATCCGGAACACGCTGCCGGGGCTGTCCAGGTGCTCCATCAGCAGCCGGGTCTCCTCCAGCACCTGGGGCTGGGTCAGCAGCTGGAAGCTGCCGTCCCGCACCCAGTCGTAAAGGGGCGTCTCCGGCTCCACCATCAGCGTCAGCATCCCGATATACTCCGGATTCATGGCGTTGAAGGCCTCCGCCGTCTCGATGGCGTGGCGCTCCAGCAGTTCCGGTCCGCCCAGGCCCGTGATGGCGGTGACGGACAGCGCCATGCCGCACCGGCGGACCTTCCGGCCCATCTCCACGATCTCGGCGGACATGTGGCCCTTGCGCATCCGCTTCAAAACATCATCGCAACCGGACTCCAGTCCCATGTAGACCATGGTGAGCCCCTTGTCCCGCAGCGTCCGCAGCTCCTCCTCCGACCGGATACGGATGGAGGCAGGGGACGCGTAGCTGGTGACCCGCTGGCACTCCGGGAACAGCTCCCGGATGGTGTCCAGGATGGTGTAAAGCTCATCAGCTTTCCGGACCAACGCGTCGCCATCCGCCAGGAACACCCGGTCCACCCGGCGGTAGACGCCCCGGGCGATGCGGAAGTCCTCCAGCACCTCCTCCAGGGGACGAATGGCAAACCGCTTCTCCTTATACATGCTGCAGAAGGCGCAGGTGTTGTGGCTGCACCCGTAGGTCACCTGGACGATGAGGCTGTACGCCTCAGAGGGCGGACGGTAAACGCTTCCCTTGTATCTCATACGCCCAGCTTCTCCAGGGCCGCCATCTTCAGGCAGACGCACAGCACGGCAATGGCCTGCTCCAGCTCCTCAACAGGCGGCAGGGACGGGGCGATGCGGATGTTGCTGTCCTGGGGGTCCTTGCCGTAGGGGAAGGTGGCACCGGCGCCGGTCATGGTGACGCCCGCCTCCTTGCACAGGGCCAGCGTCCGCTTGGCGGTGCCGGGCATGGCGTTCAGAGAGACGAAGTAGCCGCCCTTGGGCCGCCGCCAGGAGGCGATCTCCAGCGGCGCGATCTCCCGGTCCAGCGCGTCCACCACACAGCGGAACTTGGGGCCCATGATGGCGGCGTGCTTCTTCATCAGCTCCAGGGTGTGGGACTTGTCCTTGAGATAGAGCACATGGCGCTGCTGGTTCACCTTGTCGAAGCTGATGACCTGGACGGTGAGGAGCTTTTCCATATAGGCCATGTTGGCCTCGGAGCAGGCGAAGCAGGAGATGCCGGCGCCGGGCAGGGTCACCTTGGAGGTGGAGGCGAATTCGAACACCATGTCGGCGTTGCCGTACTTTTCGCACTCCGCCAGGATATCCGGGAACTCCACATAGTCGCCCTCGAACTCATGGATGCAGTAGGCATTGTCCCACATCAGCAGGAAGTCCGGGGCAGCGGGCTTCATGGAGGCGATGCGGCGGATGGTCTCCGCGGAGTAGATGATGCCGTCGGGGTTGGAGTACTTGGGCACGTTCCACATACCCTTGACGGCAGGGTCCTGGATGGCTTTCTCCACCGCGTCCATGTCCGGGCCCTCATCGGTCATGGGGATGGTGATGAGCTCGAAGCCGAAGGACTCCGTCACCTTGAAATGGCGGTCATAGCCGGGGGCGGGGCACAGGAACTTCACCACCGGCTCCCTGCACCAGGGCCGCTCGCTGTGGAGCAGGCCGTGGGTGTAGGCCTTGGAGATGGTGTCGTACATCAGCTGCAAACTGGCGTTGCCGCCCACGAACACCTGCTCCGGCCGGCAGCCCAGGATCTCCGCGAACAGCCGCTTGGCCGCGGGCAGGCCGCTGAGCTCGCCGTAGTTGCGCACGTCGATACCGTCGGACACGTAGTCCTCCGGCTTCTGCATCAGGCTGAAAATATCGCTGACCAGATCCAGCTGCGCCTTGCCGGGCTTGCCCCGGGCCATGTTCAGATTCAGGCCCCGGGCCTTCAGCTCCTCGTACTCCCGGGTCACCTCGGCGTATTCCGCCTTCCGCTCCTCGGCGGTCATCTTGGGATAAGCAGTCATTACAGCGCTTCCTTTCTGTTGAAAAATCTCTACAAATCCAATTCAGTATATCGTTTTTTCTAAAAACTTGCAACCCCATTTCTGCCGGGCGGGCACACAAAAAGGCCCCCGCCGGAATCGGCGGGGGCCCTGTTCCGCTTTCCTCAGCAGCAGCCGCAGCTGGGGCACTTGTCTTCGCAGGAGATGGTGGGGTCGCAGGTAGAGACGGTCGTGCCGTAGCGGACCGGGATGGAGACGCAGACCTTCTGGGTCAGGGTCACGGTGCACATGGTGCCGTCGGCATTGGTGGTGCAGGTGACGGTGGGGCTGCCCTGGCAGGTGACGGTGGGGGTGCCCATGACCGCGGTGGGGGACAGGAGCACAGTGGCGGTCACATCCACGCACTGGGTGCTGACCTTGTTGCAGCCGTTCACGGGGCAGGAATCTTCGGACTGATATGGTAAAATGGGCTCATGCTCATAGGCTTCATTGATACGCAAAGGAATTCCCTCGTTTCATGGAAATTATATCCGGCGTCTCCGCCCTGGATACAGCCCATCTTATGCGCGGCGCTGCCTCGCTGCGCCTGTCAGCTCTGCCGAAATTCCGCCAGGGCCCGCCGCAGGAAAGCCTTGGTCTCCGGTCCGCAGAAGGCAGCGTCCACCGCCGCCTCCTGGCAGGCCAGCAGCTCCTCCCGGCTCATACCGGCGAACTCCGCCGCCCGGCGCATCTCCTCCGTCAGCGCCAGCCCGCCCAGGAAGGTGGGATCGTCCCGGCTCAGGGTCACCGCCGCCCCCGCATCCAGCAGACGCCGCAGGGGATGATCTTCCCGCCGCCGGTACAGCAGCGTCAGATTGGAGGTCAGGCAGATGTTCAGCGGCACCCGCTCCCGCACCAGCCGGGCCGTCAGATCCGCATCCTCCGCCGCCCGGACGCCGTGGTCCAGCCGGTCCGCCTCCAGCAGATCCAGGGCGTCCCGCACGCCATCCGGCCCGCTGCTCTCCCCGGCGTGGGCGGTGCGGCCGAAGCCCGCCGCCTTCGCCGCCAGAAACGCCGGGCGGAACCGCTCCCCCGTCCGGCCCGCCAGGGCCTCGTTCCCGTCAATGGAGAGGCCCGCCAGCCGGTGGGTCCGGTGGGCTTTCATATCCTCCACCAGGGCCATGGCCTCCGCCCCCGTCTGGGTGCGGGAGAGAGACAGGGTGAATCGGCAGTCCGCGCCGCCCCGCGCCGCAGCCCGGTCAAACCCAGCGGTCACCGCGGCAATGATCTCCGGCACCGTGAACTGGGGCCAGTGGGTGGGGTTTAGGATCATCTCGCTGTACAGGATATGCTCCCGCCCGCTCTCCAGCGCGGCGTGCTCCGCCGCCTCCGCCAGCTCCTCCGGCATGCCCACAAAGGAGCAGATGTTGTCCAGAAAGGCGAGGAAGTCGCTCAGGTCCTCAGCAGAGCAGTCGTACAGCCGCTCCGCCGGGCGGGGCAGCTCCCGTCCCTGCCGGGCCGCGAACCGCGCCAGCATCTCCCCCGGCATGGTGGACTCCAGATGGACATGGAGCTCCACCTTGGGCATACGCGTCAAAAAGGCAGTCAGATGTTCCATTGCGTTTGCTCCTCTGGTCGTTTTTTTGTATGAACGCAGGGTGCCGGAGAGAACCGCCGGGCCCGCTGCTCCCCATTGTACCATACCGGCGCCGGTGTGCCAATCCCCGGAAAAATGCCCTTCCCTTTTGTCAGCGCCGTGCTATAATTTTGTTAGGATCTTGTAAATATTTCAGGAGGTGGGCTCTCCATGGGCGAAGAACAGGAACAAAAATTCCACCAGCTCACAGAGGAACCGGTGGGCCGGCTGATCTCCCATCTGGCCGTTCCCTGCATCATCAGCATGCTGGTGACCGCTTTTTACAACATGGCGGATACCTTTTTCGTGGGGATGCTGCACAGCAACGCCGCCACCGGCGCCGTGGGCGTGGTGTTCTCCATGATGGCGGTGATCCAGGCCGTGGGCTTTTTCTTCGGCCACGGCAGCGGCAACTTCATCTCCCGGGAGCTGGGGCGGCGCAATACGGAGGCGGCCTCCAACATGGCGGCCACCGGCTTTTTCTCTGCCCTGTTCACCGGCCTCCTCATCTGCGTCTTCGG
>DWXY01000115.1 GCA_019118935.1 Candidatus Oscillibacter pullicola | reverse complement strand
TGTTTACCTTCGTTTTGATATGCTCCTGTTCGGCCAGCGCCAATTTACTGCTAATCAAGTAGTCAAGGGCCTTGTCGCCCGTCCAAACCGTTTGGGAAATCTCCCGAACAGGGGTTCTCAGATCCTCACAGTACCGGGCCGCCTCCTCCGTATCCCCTTGCAGAAGGCATTGATAAATAGCCTCGATATGATTGTGCAGATCGTGATAGAGCTTGGCGTTGCCCTCGTAGGTGCGGCGCAGCGCCTGATAATCCCGCTCCACGATCTCTGCCTGCTCCTGCTTCAGCCGCGCGATTTCCGACTCCATCTCACGCTGGCGGTTGACTCGATAAAACAGGATTGCGAACAGTAGCACCATAGAGAGGATGATCCAGGTCCCCACCAGGTCTTCGTCCAGCGTGAGCGCCTTTTGCTCAGACAAGGTCACCGCTCCGACCATGCCGAGGATGACAAGGACCGACAAGCTCCGCATGGCCCCGCCGCTTTGCCCACTCTGCCGGATCAGCATGACTGCGCCGCCCAGCATCAGTGCGCGCGTCAGCCAAACGCCGGCCAGGGATTCCAAGGCCGCCGGGTCAAGAAAGCTCTGTGAATGAAACAGGATGCCCAGGCCGGCTTGCAGCAGGAAATCCCACAGCCCAACGCCTACTTCGTAAAAGAAGGCCAGGAACAGGCATAGATTGAGCTTATCCCGCAGGTAATACCATGAGACGGCGGTTATCACCAGCAGCTCAACGGCCAGCGGCCCAATCGCGGACTGGGACACCGTTTGCAGGACTGTGACCAGGACACCTCCGACGCCGGCAAGCAGCATGGCAGCCCTTCTCGGCTGAAATCCTGTCACCCTGGATACCAGGAAAAGCCCGGCAAACAATCGCAGTTCATTGGTGAAAAAATAGGAGAGCGTCAGCAGCCATGCCATCATATATGCGCCCCCCAGAACTCATTGATCTTCTGCTTTACCTCCTGCAGATGGGAACGGCTGATGGGCAGCTGCTCTCCATTTTTGAGCACCGCCATCCCGTCGCTGATTTTCATAATGTGAATGATATTGACAATACAGCCGCGGTCAATAAAGATGAACTCCGGCGTGTTCAGTTCGTCGAATACCTGCTGCAGGCTCTTCCTGACTTTCGCAGTCCCGGCGCTTGATACAATCCTGGCGTTTTTCCCATCCCGCTGGACATAGAATATATCCTTGAACGGAATCTTCTCCATGCGGCTGGCGGTCTGGATGGTGTACTCCTGTCCGGCTTCCAGCTCGATCAGCCTTGCGGCGTCCAGCACCGCGGCGGGCAGCTTTGCTCCCAGGTTGTTCTTTGGAACATAGCGGAAGATGGACAATTCAAAAGCGTCAATGGCATATTCCGTGTGCGAGGTCACAAAAATAATCCTGACGTTGGGTAAAAATCCCTTGATCTGCTGCGGGAGTTCCATGCCGCTGATCCCCGGCATTTCGATATCCAGCAGGATCAAATCATAGAAAAAGGCGTCGTCGGTTATGTCATAAAGCAGATTGCGGCTCTGGGTATAGGTCGTGATCTCACAGCCAATCCCCGCCGCTTGCAGACACTCCCTGACCATCCGCTCATGTAGGGCAACAGACTTTTCTTCGTCGTCACATATCGCAATCTTGACCAAAATCCATCCCCCTCCCTATTTTGGAATTATGTCAGTGCTCAGCGGTTCCTGGAGGCACCAATCCTATCCCCTATTATATGTTCTATTGGTTGGGAAGACAAGAGCATCCTCAAAAGGCGGCCGGCTTCGTCAAGCCGGCCGCCTACTTTCATACGGGAAGCACCCTCCCGTCGGGCGCCGTCCCTATGGCCTTTTTGAACAGCAGCCAGGTGCTGAGAAAATAGCAGATCAGCAACAGTACCAGGATACCTGTTGTCACAGCGATCTGCGCCATCAGGGTGCCGAACCCGATGTAGGCAGTGATCTCCGCGGACACGGTCTGCAAGAAATAGACGATCACCACCATTGAGACGAGAATCGCTACGGCGATGGGAAGCCCAAACCACACTCCAAGCTGCCGGAGCACCAGCCTTCCGATGCGTCCCTCTTCCACGCCCAGTTTCCGCAGGACGGAGAAACGATAGCGATACTGGCCCGCGTCCAGGAGCTGCTGCAGGGACAGTACCGTGAGGCAAATGACCATCAGCACCACGGCCCCGTAGAGCATGGCGGCCTGCAGGACGAAGTTTCCGGCCTTTGTGCTGTTCACCTGCAGGGTGCTCAGCCGGATGGAGTAGGATACACCGGTGTCAGCCAGCTCCGGGTACTGCTCGGTAAAGGCCTGCTCCAGTTCCCGGGCGTTGTCATAGGAGATAGCTTCCTCCGTGGTGATGTAGCGGTTGCGCATCACCGGGAGCATCTGCTCACAGACACTGTCCGGGAAGATATAGAGGACATCCGTGTAGGAGTTGTAGGCCGTCTCCCCGATGGAGTCCTCATAGAAGGGCTGCGCCGAGAGGGTCAGCGTACCGGCGTCGGTCTGCACCTGCGGATGCTCCCGCAGGAAGCTGTCCCGCTCCTCCTCCGTGGCGATGGCCTTCCACTGGGTCGCAAATTCTCCGTCCGCCAGGGTGATGGACTCATAGCCCAGCATCTCCCGGATGGCGTTGTAGTCGCTCAAGGCGATAGCCGCGACGGGGAACTCGTATTTCACCCGGTTGTGGAAGTCCGCCCGCTCCGGCAGGTACAGGCTGAAGGTGCAGTCGCCGGCCACGGGGATATGGTTCTCGGCAAGGTACGCCGTGACCTCGTCATAACTGTCCGCAGGCAGGTCCGCCTCCTCATACACGTCGTTATACCGGGAGAAGATCTGCACATCGTACATGGAGCGCTCGTCCAGGTATCCGGAGGCCCACCCCACCAGGACCGGCGCGGCGATGAACAGGAAGATGGCCAGCACCAGGGTCACGCAGGTCAGCGACATCGTCTTACTGGTGATGCTCAGCTTGGAGATGATCTGCCCGAAGAAAAACAGGTTTTCTCCCTTATAGCGGTGTTCCGGCGCCCCCTCCTTCCACGCCACGAGAAAGCTGCTGGCGAGATAGAGCAGGGCGCAGATCAGAAAGATCAGATCCACCAGGACAAAGAGCAGGTACTGATTGACGGCCCCGCCTCCCAGGGCCAGAAGATAACGGCCGTTCAGCGCCGGCACGCTGGCCGCCGCAATGGTATTCAGAAGGGAGCAGAGTAGAAGCCCGGAGAGGAGCGCCGTGAAACCGCCTTTCCTCCGCCGGAGCATCCAGAGGACCGGCCACAGCAGGCTCATAGCATACATGGCTCTCCCCTCCTCCCAGCAGAGTCAGGACATGCAGGATCTTCTCAAAGAAGGCACTCCGGCTGTCACTGCCCTTATTCAATTCGGTAAAAATTTTCCCGTCCTGTAGGAACAGGATTCGGCCGGCATAACTGGCGGTGAAGGCGTCGTGAGTCACCATGAGGATCGTGGCGTTCAGTTGCTCATTGATCCTCTGGATAGTGGACAGGAGCATTTGCGCCGAGTGGCTGTCCAGCGCACCGGTGGGCTCATCAGCCAGCAACAGTTTGGGGTGATTGATGATGGCCCGGGCGCAGGCACACCGCTGTTTCTGTCCCCCTGATACCTGATAAGGGTACTTATCCAGGATGTCCCGGATGTTCAACTTCTCGGCCATCTCCCGGATGCGGGGCTCCACCTCACCGGCGGGCGCCCCGTTGATGGCGAGGGCCATTGCGATATTCTCGGAGATGGTCAGGGTATCCAGCAGGTTGAAGTCCTGGAAGACAAAGCCCAGGTTTTCCCGGCGGAACCGGGCCAGGGACTTGGACCGCAGCTCCGTCACATCCGTTCCCTCCAGGTAGATGTGGCCGGCGCTGACGGTGTCAATGGTGGAGATGCAGTTGAGCAGGGTGGTCTTGCCGGAGCCGGAGGCCCCCATGATCCCCAGGAACTCCCCTTCCGAGACGGAAAAACTGATGTCCTGGATGGCCTTCGTGATATTTCCCCCGTTGCCGTAGTATTTCTGGATGTGCTCCAGCTTCAAGATAGGCTCCATGTGTCCTGCCTCCCATGTTCGTTTCTTGCCCCTATTGTACCTGCCGCGCGGCCGCTTTTGTATCAACTTTTCTTTCACAGTCCTTACAAAAATGTAAGAAGTGCAGAGCCTGTCAGCTCTGCACCCCTGTGATAAAATCGTTGATATGGAAGGAGAGGGTGATGGTGGTTCCGCTGCCCGATGAAGAGGCTGCCAAACCAATCCCCAGCTTGTCGCACAGGCGCTTGCAGAGATACAGGCCGATGCCGGTGGAGCTGTGGATGGTCCGCCCGTTCTGGCCAGTAAAGCCCTTCTCGAAGACCCGCGGCAGGTCGCTCTCCGGGATACCGATCCCGTTGTCCGCAACAGACAGGAGCACCTGGTCCCCCGACCGCTCCGTGAAGATGTGCAAGGCTGGTTGCTGTGGAGCGCGGTACTTGACGGCGTTGCTGATGATCTGATTCAGGATAAAGCGCACCCATTTATCGTCGGCATAGACGACCGGCTCCAGGTCACCTACTGTGATAGCCATATTACACTGCCGCAGCAGATATTTATTATCGGCGATGGCCCCATGCACCACATCCGCCAGGCTCATCTCCCGGATGGAGTAGTCCTTCTCTGTGTGCTCGCTGCGGGCGTAGTAGAGGGCCTGCTCCGCACAGCGGTTGATGTTCTCCAGCTCCGCCAGCACCTCCCGGGAAAAGGGGGAGCGGTTGTTCTCACACAGCAGCTTCAACGCGGTGATGGGCGTCTTGACCTCGTGGACCCACTGCTCGATGTAGGTCCGATATTCGCCCCGCTCCCGCTCCACCTCGCCAATCCGCTCCAGCATGGACTTCCCGGCCAGCTTCAGGAGCTGATAGTACACCTGCTCCTCCGCCTGATCCGGCACCGGCATGACCTCGGGGAGCAGATACCGCTCCTTCAGCTGCCCGGCCATTTCCAGCAGCTTCTCCAGCCGCTTCTTTCGGGAGGCATAGCCGGCGGCAAGGTACAGGGCCAGGACAAGCATCCAGACGGTAAGGATGAACAGGACCGTCTGAATGTCGTTCCCCACCGCCAGCAGGAACAGGGACAGAGCCAACGCGCCCAGCAGATTCAGCAGGATGACAGGCAGACGGTTTTTGAGAAACAATTTCCCGCTCATATTGTGTACCCCTGCCGGTGCTTGGTCTTGATGAAGTCTGTCAGGCCGAGGCCGGCCAGCTTCTCCCGGATGCGGGTGATGTTGACGCTCAGAGCATTGTCATCCACATAGAGCTGGTTGTCCCAGAGGAAGTCTACGATGTCGCTGCGGGAGCAGATCTTCCCAGCGTGTTTGAAGAGGTAGTAGAGGATCTTGACCTCGTTCTTGCTCAGTTCCGCCGCCTTCCCGCCGTATGCGATGGTGCTGTTCTCCAGGTGCAGCTCGGCGCCATTCCAGATAAGGACCTCGGCGGCCTGGGAACTGGCTCCCGCCTTTCGCAGCAGGGAGGCGATCTTGGCCAGCAGAATCGCCGGATTGTACGGCTTTGTGATAAAGGCGTCCCCGCCCAGCATGATGCTGTTGAGCTCGTCCATGTCCGTGTTGCTGCTGGTGACAAAGATAATCGGCAGGTCGGAGAAAGCCCGAATCTGGGAGCAGATCTCGAAGCCGCTGCTCCCAGGGAGCTTGATGTCCAGGAGGACGAGGTGGGGCGCAAACGCCCGGAATTGCTCCACAGGATTCGTAAAGTCCGTAACCGCTTCCACCTCATACCCGTTTCCGGCCAGGAGGTTTTTCAGCTGCGCCTGGATGGTGGGATCATCCTCGATGACCAGAATTTTCTCTTTCATAACGACACCTCCCGGAATTTTCATTATACTGTATCCGTGAGCATTTCGCAATCGGCCAAACGAAAGAGGACACACTACAAACTGAGGAGGTATAAAGTCATGATCTACACGGAAACCGAGAAAAAGGAACTGGATGAAGTCCGCAGGGTATTTGCGGAGCATCTCCGGCAGTGCCCGGATTATGAGCTGCTGTGGTCGGACAAGGTGGGTTACGTCTGGCTGGCCATCGGCCTGGAGCCGCTCTATGTGGATACCGGTCGCCGGATCGAGTCGGCGGAAGACCTCTGCCGGGAGTGCCTGGAGAGCATCGGGATGGACACCCTGTATCTCACCGACAACGACCACGGGCTGGAGAACGCCGATCCCCTGGAGCGCGCCGAGATTCGCCGGCGCTGGAAACCCTTTATGGAGCAACTCCCGCAGTTCGCCTATCTCTGCGGGGAGATCCTCCCGCAAAAGGACTAATGTAAAAGCCTGCCGGCTGCCTCATGAGGGACAGCCGGCAGGCTTCAGTTGATCGGCAAAACCAGTTCCGCCCTGGCGCCGTGATCGGTATTGGCCAGATTGGGCGGCAAATCCCATTCACTTGCCTTTGTCGGACTCGGCTGTGTCCTCTAATCAAATCAGTTCAATACAGCCTGATATCCATTTGTCTGATCCCCGGTGATGGTAATGCAATAGGATTCACCAAAGTGTGCCTCCCACGAGATTGGCTCCATATACTTTGTGATGTCATCCGGATATACATTTTCATAGTTGGGCGCCACATATTCGGTTATGATTCTAAACTGCATGGACAGCTCGAAGGTGTCAGAAGAGAGATTGAGTTCCTCCCGATTCCACACCACAATATTATCCGAGTCGTGCTGGATCAGCGATCCGTCCGCGTTGGATATGCCGCCGCTGTATTCGCGGCCGCCTGCGCGATAATCATAAACCAGCAGCCCGACATCTTCTTCTGTGTCCAATTTTAGGTGCAGGGCGATTTCATCATCAGCAGGCACATATTCGTCAGGAATGATTTGATTGCAAATAACGAGACTCAGGCCCAGCACAATCACAGCCGCGGCAGCAATTCCGATGATCTTTTTCATTTGAGAAACACTCCTGTTGATCCACTCAATCCTTTTTGCGTGTGAAGAAAATTCCGATGAGTGCGGCGATCAAGATAACAGGCGCCACTCTGACAAACAGCCATTCAAAGGCGTGGAACGCCACTCCCAGGACAGCGGTTTCAGGGTCACTGTAATCCCAGCCCAAATAAGGACTGTTTACTATAATCAGGGCCGCAAACATCACGAGGATCATGGCACATATGGAAATCAGCAGCCAGCGAATGATAGCTCTTCTCATGGTCTTCCTCTGCGCCAGCTGCAAATTGATCACCTCCAATTTTTCAGAAATTGCTTGTAAGCGATCCGCCTCCGACTCCATAACTGTTTCTCCCAGCAGCGTGCTCACAGGCGTTTCCAGCGCCTGCGACAGGGCAATCAACAGATCGGCGTCTGGAACCGACAAGCCTTGCTCCCATTTTGAAACTGTTTGCCGCACAATGTTCAGCTTGACGGCAAGCTCCTGCTGGAAAAGGCCCTTTGCTTTTCTGATCGCTTTTATATTTTCGTTGAGCATAAAGGACAGCCTCTTTTCTTTCCGTCGCTGCCGTTATTGTAGCCGAAATTGCCCGTTGCCGCAAGCAACGGGTCTTAACATCCCCAGAAAGCGGCAATAAAGCCTGCCGGCTGCCCCTCATGGAACAGCCGGCAGGCTTCAGTTGATCGGCAAAATCAGCTCCGCCCTGGCGCCGTGACCGGTATTGGCAAGGCGCAGGGCACCGCCGTGGCGCTTCGCGGTCTGGCCGGCGAAAAAGAGGCCCATCCCCATGTGGCCCTCCTGGGGCCGGCTGGCGTCGCTGGTGTAGAAGGCCTGCTCCCCCCGGGCCAGGGCCTCCGGGGAAAAGCCAGGGCCGGTGTCCTCCACGGCGATAGTCAGTGTCTCGCCGTCCGCGGTCACGGACAGGGTGACGGCGCCGCCGGCGGGCGTGTAGCGCGCCGCGTTGTCCAGCAGATTGCTCACCGCCCGGTCCAGGTCCCCCCGGTAGACCGCCAGCTCCAGTTTGGGCACATCCGGGCAGCGGAACGCCGCCGGCTTTGCCCCGCAGAGGCTCTGGCCCACCTCCCGCCAGCCCTCGGCCAGCGCCGGGAGGGAAACCCTCTCCTTCTCCCGGCTGAGGGCGACCTCGGAGCCGGTCATGGCCCGCAGCTGGGCCACATAGTCCTGGAGGCGGAGGGCGCTGCGGAAAATGGCGTCCACACTCTCCCGCTGGCTCTCGGTCAAGGCATCCTCCCCCAGCAGCTCCGCGTTGCCGCTGATGACGCTGAGGGGGGTCTTGAGGTCGTGGGTCAGGGCCGCCAGCTCCAGCCGGCGCTGCTGCTCCATGCCCCACTGGCTCTCCAGGGACTCCGCCAGGTTCTGCCGCAGGTCATCCATGGCCGTTAGCGTCGCCCCGAACTCCCGCACCCTCGCCCGCCCGTTGATGGGCACATCCAGCCGCCGCTGGGCAATGGCCTCCGTGGCGCCGGTGAGCAGGTCGGCGTCCCGCCGCAGAAGGCCGGCGAAGTGATGGGTGGAGATGGCCCCCGCCGTCAGCCAGGCGAGCAGCAGAACGATGGTGGCGCAGGTCTGGAACTCCGGCAGGAGGCGCTGGAGCACCTCGGCGCCGTAGGGCATGGAGTAGTCGTACTGGATCACGCAGGTGGTCCTGTCCGGCATCTGGGTCAGCCGGTGGTACTGGGAGTAGAACATCCCCTGGGGGTCCCGCTCCCCGGCCAGAGCGGCCTCGGCGTAGGCAAGGTGCTTCTCATCCATGTTCCCCGGGTCCTGTACCTGCCCGCCCCCGTCAAAGAGGGCCCAGCGGTAAAAATAGGGGATCTCCTCCGTGTCCAGTTCCCCGGAGGAGAGGGCCTGGGCCACCGCTTCCACCCCGCTGGCGGCGGTGTTGGCCGGATACACGATGCCATACCGCATCATCGTGGTCATGCCAAACCACCAGAGGACCGCCAGCAGGATGACCACTATGCCGGTGGTGATCAGATACCGCCAGAACAGCGCGGTGAGGCCGGCGGGCCGTCTTATCCGTTTTTCCACTTGTAGCCCACCCCCCAGACGGTTTCAATAGGGCTCTCCCCTGCCGGACGCAGCTTGGCCCGGATATTCTTGATGTGCTCCGTGACGGCGGAGGCGTCCGCCTCGCCGTCGTAGCCGAAGGCCGCCTCGTAGAGCTGCTCCTTGGAGAAGGTCTGGCCCGGGTGCATAGCGAGGTACTCACAGATGGCGTACTCACCTTTGGTCAGCTTCAACGGCGTGTCCTTCCAGTACACCGCACGCTCCCCCAGGTCAAAGTCCAGCTCCCCCCGGCGCAGGCGGGCATGGGGCGTGCGCTGCTCCCGGCGCAGGTGGGCCGCCACCCGGGCCCGCAGCTCCGCGACGCGGAAGGGCTTGGTGAGGTAGTCGTCGCCCCCCAGCCCCAGGCCGGTGAGCACATCGGCCTCCTCGGTCTTGGCGGTGAGGAAGAGGATGGGGCAGTCCGCCAGCCCTCGGATGCGGCGGCAGAGGGCGAACCCGTCCTCCCCCGGCATCATCACATCCAGCAATATGCAGTCCGCCCAGCGGCAGGCGGATTCGTCCACCTCCCGGCCGCTCAGGCGGGTGGACACCTGGTGCCCGTCCCGCTCCAGGGCGGTCCTCAGCAGGGCGCAGAGATCCTTGTCATCATCCACCACCAGGATATGTGCCATCATGTCACCTCAGTTCAGCAGAAGGTACAGCCCCCAGGAGAGGGCGTAGAGAAGGTAGATGTGGGCGGGATAGAAGGCGTAGAACAGCAGCTTGTGCCCGCCGCCCCGCCGGCCATTATACCACAGCATCAGGGGCGCCGCCAAGATGCCGTAGATCTCATAGTACTGGGTGAAGAGCTGCCACCAGACGAAGTCCGGGGCCATAGCGGAGGCTATGGCGGCCATATAGACTACGCCATAGAGGATGTAGTAGACGGAGAAGGCCGCCACCTGCACACCCCGGCGCTTTCTAAACAGGTAGAGCACCAGCCCCATCACCAGCACCGGCCAGCCGCTATCCCCGGTGGTGCCCCATGCGGGCAGGACCGAGTAGGCGGCAAAGCCCAGCGGCGTGGCCAGAGCGGGAAAGGCCACAGACAGCTGGCTTGCCAGGATGGGCCAGGCCAGGGGGAGGATCACCGCCGCCAGGCCGGGCAGGATCTTTTTCTGTCCCAGCCAGTCGATGCCCTGCCAGATCACCATGAGCACCGCGAAGGTGGTCATCATGCCGTTCCCCGGGTAGAACCCGTCGGGCCGCACCAGGATGCCGCCGAAGGCCATGAAGAACAGCAGGGCGGACATGGCGGCGGAGAGGATGTAGACCTTGGCGAAGTACTTCTTCCGGCTGTGGGTGTGGGTGAAGCCCTCCACCAGGCAGAAGAGGAACAGGGGTGCCCCCAGCCGCCCCACCATGCTGAACCACTCCGGGATCATGCCGGTGAAGCCGAAGAAGTAGTGGATGTGGTCCATCACCATGGTGACCAGGGCGATCCACTTGAGCCCCGTCTCGGTGATGCCGCCGGTCTTAGTCAATGCGCGTGTCGTTTCCATAGCAGAAATCTCCTTATCAGTTGCTGCCGCTATGGTAACAGGCATTTCTAAGGAAAGTATCAAGATGGATTGGAAAATCTCCAGCCGGACTCTGAAGTTACTCTCTGCTGCCGCTCCCCTCCCCTGCATAGTCACCACCTCGGCGGCTAAGCGAGTTCTCTCCGGCGGTCCCTCTATTTGATAAGTTCGGATTTTTGCATATAAAATCTATTGAAAAGTCATACTATATGCAGTATAATCCTATTGAAAAATCTGTTTATCAGGAGGTGCCGTATGCTTTACCGAAAAATAGCGTCTCTGATCGAGGCACATCTGCAATCGGACTCGAACAAGATCCTGCTCATTGACGGCGCCCGTCAGGTGGGCAAGACCTACATCGTCCGCTATGTGGGGCAGAAGCTGTTTGAGAACTACATCGAGATCAACCTGGTGGAGGACGCGCTGGGCGCCAGGCTGTTTGCCAACGTCCGGACGGTGGAGGACTTTTACCTGCAGGTGAGTATGCTCGCCGGCGACAGGATGAAGGAAAAGGAGAACACGCTGATTTTCCTGGATGAGATCCAGGCCTATCCCCACCTGCTCACCATGCTCAAGTTTCTGGCTCAGGACGGCCGGTTCACCTATATCGCAAGCGGCTCGCTGCTGGGCGTCACGCTGGCGCAGACCCCCTCCATCCCCATGGGCAGCATCCGAAAGGTCCAGATGTTCCCCCTGGATTTTGAGGAGTTCCTGTATGCGAATGGTCTGAATGAATTCGCCATCACCGCTATGCGGCGGAGGTTTGAAGCATTGGATGCGCTGGACGAGGCGACGCACAACAAGGTAATGGATCTGTTCCGCAAGTATCTGCTGGTCGGCGGGCTGCCCGATGCGGTCAACACCTATTTGGCGGAGAAGAACATCCAGACTGTGCGGGAGATCCAGCGGGAGATCCATGACTACTATGCCGCCGACGCCTCCAAATACGGCGAAGAGCGGAAGCTGATGATCCGGCGCATCTACGACCTCATCCCCTCCAATATGGAGAACAAGAAAAAGCGCGTGGTGGCCAAGAGCATCGAGGATAAGAAGGGAAAGACCTTCCGCGATTACAGCGACGAGTTTGAGTATCTGATCAGCGCCGGGATCGCCCTGCCCGTTCAGGCCATCTCCAATCCGGTTTTCCCGCTGATCGAGTCCGCAGGGAAAAACCTGCTCAAGCTCTATCTCAACGATGTGGGACTCCTGACGTGCCTTCTTTACGGGAACAATATCCGCGCCGTCCTGGATGATGAAAAGAGCATCAATCTGGGATCCGTCTATGAGACTGTCGTCGCCGGCGAACTGGCCGCCCATGGCTATAAGCTGTACTACTATGACAACCGCAGCAAGGGCGAGGTCGATTACCTGATCGACGATTACAGCAGCCTTTCCGCCGTCCCCCTTGAGGTCAAGTCCGGCAAGGACTATACCGTACACAGCGCGCTCAACACCTTTGTCCAAAATGAGGACTACCATATCAAGAAGGCATTCGTACTGTCCAATGAGCGCAATGTATCCAGCAAGGGGAAGATCACCTATCTCCCGATCTACTATGTCATGTTCTTCTCCGCGGCCTCCGGCTGAGGCATTTTTCTTGACTCTGCCGTGAGTTTCTTCCTACGGTGGCCCATAAAAACGAAAAAGGCGGGGGAGCTGCGCCATCCGGCACAGCTCCCCCGCTCTTTTCTTCGGTGAAGATCTCCTATATTACGTCCGTAGCCGGAAGGTCCGGGGCGCGAACTTATAGACCAGGATGCTGGCCACGATGGAGTACGCCACACAGAAGGCGATGCACATCGCGCCGAACATCAGGATGGGCATACGGACGTTGATCATGGCGTAGCACACCACATAGGTGAGGACCATCACGATGCGGTAGGTCCCGCTCTTCATCTCCGTGCCGGCCGTGTAGGGCTGCAGCAGGTAGTAGACGGTCAGGTAGTGGATGGAGAAGAAGGCGCTCATGGCGAGGATGGTGACCACCAGCACCACATAATTGAGGGGGTTGTCCGTCCCGCCGGAGACATAGAGGATCAGCGCCAGGCCGCACCCGATTACCAGCGCCGGCACGGCATTGACCTTGATGATCTCCCGCAGCCGGATGCGAAACAGCCTGAGCACAAACCCCGGACGCTTGTAGAAGGAGTAGGTCAGAAGGCTGTGGTCGCAGTTCATGAACAGGGCCTGGGTAAAGCCGGTGCCCCGGTTGATGAGATACATGATGAAGGCAAAGTACGGCAGCCACGTCATGACCATCTTATTGATGTCCGCCTTGGTGCCGGGCTGGATCACCATGAGCAGCACCGCGCCGCAGCAGAGAAACAGGCAGACATAGGCGATGCGCAGGGCGGATTTCCACAAAATCTTCCGGTGCCGTTTGACGAACAGGTCGTTGAGAAACTCAAAGCCCTTCTTTTGGCTGGTGATGGACGTGTCGGCGGAGATGTTCTTCTCATTGGCCGTCTTGACCGCCGCTCTGGCCTTGTCCATCTGGCCCGGGATCTGGGCCAGCAACTCCTGGTTCATCTCCCGGTAGCAGCGGAAGCTCACCACCCGCCGAAGGCTCAGGAGCCCCAGCGGGATCCAGACCAGGAACAGCGCCGCCGAGGCCCAGAGGGGCAGGACGAAGCCCACGGCGGGCGGCACATAGGCCAGGGCCAACAGGAGCGCCGTCAGCAGCCAGGCTATCTTCTGGAGGTTATTCTCATTGCGGACATAGCCGTGCTTCTCATAGTCCCGCAGGGAGTCGGCGGCCACCGCCACCTTCACGCCGGCGATGCAGACAGGGATCAGCAGGCACAGCCACAGCGGCACGCCCCGGTCCAGGCCAAAGAGGATGGTGAAGGGCAGGAACCCCACCACGACCTTCCCCAGGGCGTAGCCGTAGTTTACCAGGGTGTAGGACCGGGCGTTCATCCGCAGAAGGATCATGGCGTAGTACTTGTCCAGGGTGGGGTTGAAGAGGCTGGTGTTCATATACGAGCCGATCAGCGTCAGGAACAGCAGGATGTGCAGGAACCCGAGGCCCGCCGGCGCCCGCTCGTAGAGGAGCCCCACGCCGCAGACCATGGTGAGGAAGTAGAGGAGCTTCCCCAGGAAGATGGACACGATCTCCCACAGCACCGAGAGGATGTTGGCGAAGATCTTCAGCCCCCGCACTTGATAAAGCCGGTCGGGCAGCACCCGTTTCAAAAGGGGGATCTGCTTGAGGGAGTGCAGGATGCCGTTGACCCGGTATGTATTTTTCAGGGCGAATGAGATGCGCAGTGTTTTAAGCATAGCTCTCCTCTTTCAGCGCCGCGATGATCTTCTCCTTGAAGGCGTGGT
>DWXY01000014.1 GCA_019118935.1 Candidatus Oscillibacter pullicola | reverse complement strand
CATCAGACGGGGGGACAATTCGGCCTTTTCCAGGCACAGGTATTCAGAGCTGATCTCCGTGCCGCCCTGCATGGTGGATACATTCCGGTTCTCCCGGGGAAAGCCGCTGTAGTCCATGGTCAGTTCGATCTCCCGGTCCGCCGGGAGGGCCACCTCCAGCATGGCCTCGTTGTACTCCTGGTAGTCGCTCACAGAGAAGGGCACTTCGGCGCCGTTGACCCGCACGTTGGAGATGGTATAGCCCGGATTGATGCCGAAGGCCGCCGTCCACGCCTGCCCGGAGGTGTTCCGGAACCGGTAGGCCGCCGTGCCGGAGACCGTCCCGGCGGCGGTGTCCGGGAATACCTGGGCGCTGCGGCCGGTGCAGACCACATTCTCCGCATAGGGCACCTGGTAGAAGGCCATGGCCGTCTGGTCCGGGTTGCTGTGGTCCACCAGGGGCTGGGCGGCGTAGGCGAAGCCGGAACAGGCCAGAAGCAGCAGGGCGATGACGGGCCGGTGGGCCCGCCGCACGCTCCGGGCCAGAGAACCGGGCAGCCCCTTCCCGTACTGCCGGATGCAGAGATAGGACACGCTCCATATCCCCGCCAGGGCAGCCAGCCAGGTGAGGCGCATCCAGGCCACGGACCGGAAGATGCGGAAATTGGAGAAGTCGTCCGACAGCGCCCACACGCAGGGGTTCAGCCAGCAGAGCTGCCAGTCGTCCGCCCAGACGGTCAGGCTCAATGCCGCAAAGGCGGCAAAGAGCACCAGGGACAGGTCCGCCCGCCGGGTATATTGGTAGGCGGCGGAGGCCGCCAGAATGGACAGCGGGAGCGCCAGTCCCATGAACAGCAGGTACGCCGGGACATAGTCTCCTCCGTCGAAGACGGAGCCGATCAGCCTCCAGCTGATGGGAAGCCACATCAGCATGGTGAGGCCCAGCGCCAGCCCGGCTGCCGCCAGCAGGGCCGACAGGCGCACCAGCGCCGCGGCCAGGGGGGAAACGACCGCGTCGGTGAGCACCTCCACACGGCTGCGGCCGGCCCGGTCCAGCTCATATACCGTGAGCAGGCCGAAGAGGATGCCGCCCGCGGCCCCTCCGGCCAGGGCCGGATTGGCCAGGTACATGGAGAGCATGGTGCCGGCAGTGGCCGGCTTGTAGAGGACGAGTCCCACCGCGGGGGAGATGACGGTCAGAAGAACGATGAGCCAGGTCAGGCGGCTGCGCAGAAGCCGCCCCAGCTCCAGGGGGAACAGACGCAGGAGCTTCATTGTACCGCCTCCCGGGAGATGAGATAGAGGTAGGCGTCCTCCAGAGACGGTTCCGACCGCTGGACATAGGCGGGCAGCGCGTCTGCCACTGCGCGGCATCGGACGCCCTGGCTGGTGTTGACCCGGGCGGTGATGTGCAGGCCTTGCTCCTGACCGGCTTCCCGTTCCCAGAACACGCCCACATGGCCCTCTGCCGCCTGAATCAGATGTTCCGGCGTGCCGGTGAACAGGATTTGGCCGTGGTCGATGACCACCAGCCGGTCGCACACCGACTGCACGTCTTCGATGATGTGGGTGGACAGCAGTACCAGCCGGTCCTGGGCCGTGCGGGAGAACAGGTTGCGGAAGTGGATGCGCTCCTCCGGGTCCAGCCCAACCGTCGGCTCGTCGAAGATCAGGAGGGGCGGGGCGCCCAGCAGGGCCTGGGCGATGCCCACCCGCTGGCGTTGCCCGCCGGACAGGGTACGGATGCGGGCGCGCGCCTGCTTTTCCAGATTGACCGTCCGGATCACCTCCCGGATAGCTGTTCTGGAGTCCCGCAGCCCCTTCAGGGCAGCCATATAGTCCAGGAACTGGGCCACGGTGAGCTCGTCGAACAGTCCGAAGTCCTGGGGAAGATAGCCCAGCTGGGCCTTCAGCTGCCGCTCCGTCTTGAGAAGGGGCTGCCCGTCCATCAGAATGGAGCCGGACGTGGAGAGCAGGGCGGCCACCAGCAGCTTCATCAGGGTGGACTTGCCCGCGCCGTTTGGCCCCAGCAGGCCGACGAGACTGGGGGACCGGAGCTCCAGACTCAGGTTTTGCAGGGCCTGTTTTCCGCTGGGGTAGGTCATGCTGACGTTTTGAATGTTGATTTCCATGTGATCGGGATCCTTTCTGCTTGGGATACGGAAAGGATACCAGGGCTGTGTGGAGGGGAGTTG
Organism: Candidatus Oscillibacter pullicola; assembly: GCA_019118935.1. Taxonomy (GTDB): domain Bacteria; phylum Bacillota; class Clostridia; order Oscillospirales; family Oscillospiraceae; genus Oscillibacter; species Oscillibacter pullicola. Next base: position 515 of record DWXY01000014.1, on the reverse strand, counting down.
GAGATTGTGTGTGGTTTGTGTGGAGAATCGAACACCGGGAAATATCCTGCAAAAAAGGCCCGCCGCAGAACATTTCTGTTCTGCGGCGGACTCGTTTCCCTCCATATGGATTGGCGGAGCAGTCAGGGATGCAGGGAATAGAATTTGTTCAGACGCTCGGCCAGCGCCTTTGGGTTTTCTTCATTCACAACATGGCCAGTATGTTCGATAAGCTGTAATTCCGCGCCATGGATGTTCTGCGACAGGTAATGGGCGGAGCGGATATTCGAACGGTCCTTTTCCCCGCAGATGATCAGGGTGGGACACCGAATACCGCCCACTCTGCCGCTGAAATCCAGCTCCTTCATGGAATTGCCCAAAACAAACGTGCTCTCTTTATCAAAGGCCATGGTCTCAAAAACGGATCTGGGCAGAAAGCGGAAAACCAGGTTTTGGATACCAAACGCCGCCTTGGGAATTTTATGAGGCGTCCCGATCAGGACCAGCGTTTTTACCTTTTCGGGGAAGTCCAGGGC
>DWXY01000114.1 GCA_019118935.1 Candidatus Oscillibacter pullicola | reverse complement strand
GGATCAGTTCCTCAACAAAATGGCTGGTCATCCACGATTCTCCCCTCTGATCTCTTGAGCCGCTTCCCGTTCAGGAATAGCTGCATTTTTCAAGTACCTCATCATTCATGTTCCAGGCAGTCTAATTCGAGATATTGATAATCGGAAGAACGAAAGTCCCACGGCGTAGTAGCATTGAGTTCCTCACACACTTTCTCCGCTGCCTCCTCACTCCGTACATATCCGACAAACTGGCAGCCAGCATCCATGTTGTCCAAAAAAATTAAAAAGATTTTAGATTCCATATTCCATTATTTCTCCGTTTGTGAATGTATCACACCCTATAGAGCGACCGATTTGATTCATTGCGCTTCCGCGGGGCTATTATTCGTGTATTCGATCTCACAATTGCAGCCGATCAGCTGCCCGCCGCATATTGGGCACTGCTCCACATCGCAGTTGGCGTGATGGTAGCGTCCCAGCTTCGCACCGCAGTCATGGCACCGCTCATCCGGCCACGCAAAGTCCTCATCGCCATACTTGATCCGCTTATAATGCTTGCCTCTGGAATATACCCCAGACCATGTGCAGCCATCTACTTTGAGCATCCGCCCGCCGCAAATCTCACAGGGTACGCCGCCTGCCGCGATCAGGGCCTCCATTTCTTTCAGATCCATATGTGGTGTCCTCCTTTTCTCCTCTGTGTTCCTGACTCCAATATACCATAGGAGAGTGCGGTTATCCATCTAAATCCGCAGACAATGTGCCGTTTGATCTCATAATTTTCGGCCTTGATATACATCGATTTTGCTCAGCAGTGCGAAGATCAAACCATGTACTTATCTCTCCTGTTGTACGTGCTTCTTGGGTTGTTTCCGATCCAACTTCGGTATCATATCCAGGAGCTGGCGCACCCGCTTCTGCAGGTGGCGTTCAGTGGCCTCCAGGCGGTACTCCGGCCAGTTCAGCCGGGGATGGCGGCGGAATGTAAAGCCGATGAGCTTCCGCAGTTGCCGGACCTGGACGGGGCCCATGACCTCCTGGCAGACACTCTCGAAGCTGACGCCGTAGGCCGTTCCGCGGGTCTTGGCATAGGCGTCCAGGTCCTGGAAATCCTCCGGCATGGCGAAGTTGAACAGGGACATCCCGTTGTCAAACACAGGCGCCGCGCCGGTGACCTTCCCGGTGTGGTTGTCCCGCAGGACGCCGAAGTTGCCGAAGTGCCGGTCCTCATTGTAGATCACAGCATCGAACACCAGCATACTCCTGACCTGCTCATAGGCTTCCGGTCCAAGCTGCCGGTAATACTCCAGGCAGGCTTTCAGCCCGCCCTCCCGCACAATCCGGCCAATGGGGATATAAGAGGTGTCAATATCCGTGAACAGCTTGCAGCGGGAGGCCAGGATGCCCTTCCAGTTTTCCAGCTCGTAGGCCACCGCGTCCAAGCCCATGGCCTGGGCGACCTGGCTGGCGTAAAACTCGCTGTAGGGCTCATTCCCGGTGTTGGCCGCGCCGAAGGTTCCGCCCTTATACAGATAGATGCCCTCACCCTCGATAAACCGCCACGCCTTGGGGAGCATCCCGTTGGTGGTCAGCTCCGGCGAGGTGGTAAAGGCCGCGTCGCTCTGTCCGATGCCGGTGTAGGCCACCAGGGACAGGATCTCAGAGAAACGGTTCTCATATAGATTGTACTGGGCAAATGTCCCGGTAAAGCCATGGGGCACCACCCAATAGCTGTCGTTCAGGGACAGGCCCTTACACACGTCGATGATGCCCTTGGTATCGTTGACGCTCAGGCCGAAGGTTTTCAGGATCTCCGCCACATAGGCGCGGTTCTTGGGGATCACCCGCCGCTGCAGCCATTTCACCAGCCCGTCGTCCGTCAGCTCCAGGTCCAGGGGGAACAGTGCCCGAGCTTCTTCATTGACGCTGTGAATCTGCGCTTTCAGGCCCTCGATGCCCCGCTCGGACAGGGTGAAGGACAGAAGGTCGGTGTCATACAGCCGCAATACATAGCCTTTCTCCATACACTGTTCCCTCCATTCTTCCTCATTATATCGGCCCCCGCACATTTACGCAAGGGGAAACGGGACACAAACAGCCTCACACCACAGGTGGGTCACCTCTCCCTTGCAGGCAGCCTTTTCCTTGCATGAACAGGCCTGGGACGTGCCGGCTGCGGAGCGGCCGCCTCCAGAGGAAATTCCTCCAGCTCCACAGACAGGGGACGGGAGGCATTCTCCAGCACCTTCTTCAAGCTGTGCTGCGCCCCGATATTGGCCACGTCGATTTCATTAACACATCGGCTCAGCCAGGGGAGCGCCACCGCCAGCTGCTTCGTCAGACTTACCACATCCAGAGTTGTCAGCTTGTCCAGAGAAACATATACGGAGGACTGCCGGTGCTCAAAGCCGTGGCTCTCCATAAACCGGCGGATGTCATGGTAGGCTTGGGTTGGGTTTTGCGGATAATATCGTTTGAGTGATTCTTGGCGCAGGTCGAAGGAGATCTGCTTCTGGCTTCCACTGTTCGCCATATCAGGTCACCTCCGGCCCTGGAGCTTTCCCGCCTGGGCCAGCAGATCCTCACGGTCGCCGTTGTCATCCTGCCAAACGCAGGAGGAGGCCATGGCGGGGAACCACGCTGTCCGCAGCAGCGCCATGATGACCGCCCACAGATTGGCGAAGTCATCCGCGCCGCCGCAGTCGGTGCAGGTAAGCACAGGGCCGTCCTGGACACAGCGCAGGCCATGAGCCGCGAAGCTCTTTTGGACCGTCTGCCGCACAGCGTCCAAGGTGTAACCCTGCTGTTCCACTTTCCGTTGGTCAAATGTCATGTCAACTCTCATCTATTTCACCTCCATCTTGTGGGATTGCCTACAGGATACCGCACCGTTGACGGCCTATCCACTCCTTTTCCCAAACAGTGCCCACAATTCACGCACACGGCTCCAGCTCCCGCGCGATCCGCTCCCTGGCCAGTCTTGCGTACTCATCCGTGACCTCGATGCCGGTGGCTGTGTATCCCTCCAGCACGGCAGCCAGCACAGTGGTGCCGCTGCCAGCAAACGGGTCCAGGATATGGCCCCCCGGCTCGGTGATCTTCACGATGTCCCGCATGAGCTGGAGGGGTTTCTCCGTCAGGTGGATGCGGTTCTGGGGATTGCCGTACTTGAACACACCGGGGAGGCAGGGCACCGGGCGGCTGATGGGCATATCGCCGTTGGAGCCCCAGACAATGTACTCCGCCTGCTGCCGGAACCGGCCCTTCTGTGGCCGGCTGTTGCCCTTGTCCCAGACGGCGGTGCCCCGCCAGATCCACCCCGCCCACTGAAGGGCGTCGCTGGCGGCGGGGAGCTGGCGCCAGTCGATGAACATACACACCGGAGCGCCGGGCTTGCAGAGCTTCCGGGCGTCACTGAGCCACTCTGCCGCCCAGCGGGTCCAGGATCTCTGGTCCTTAGAGTCCCCGTCAAAGGGCGGTGGCGCGTGGTCGCCCATGCTGGAATACTTCTTGGCAGTGGATTTATTCTTCTCCGCCTGGGTGCGCCCCCCGGAGGCATAGGGCGGATCGGTGATGACGGCGTCAAAGGTTCCGGGGACAAAATTAGGGAGCAGCTGCAGGGCATCGCCCTGGATGATTTTCCACTTGGGGTTATCGCTCATAGGCAGATCTTCCTTTCTTCTTTTGATGGGATTTTGAAGGAGGCGTATGGCTGGACAACTCGGTATCCACATATTCGCTGATAATATGGAGGGCCTCTGCGTAGCTGCCGGAGCTGGTGACACGGCGGAACATCTCATCCGCCTGGCCTTTTTGACCCGCTTCCTTCAGCAGACGTGAGGCCCGGCCCAGGATGCCAAAGATGTTGCCATCCTGCCCCAGCAGCTCCATTTTGGGCTTCTGTCGCTGCTGTTCCTGGGTAAAGCCGCCCAACTGGTTGGGGACGTAGTCACTCAGCCAGGTGCCTCCGAATTGTCCATGGGTCTGCAGGCGCCACATGGCCAGCTTCCCCACATCCAGCTTGACACCGTCAAAGGGGAACAGCAGGTTGGTCAGCTCCTGATGCTGAAACACAGAGACGCTTTCAAACCGGCTGCCGTCCAGCAGGATACCCGCCTCTGTCAGAAGGCCGTTGATCCCGTCCACCCACTCTTGGAGGTCACCGCCGCAGCCCTGGAGAATCATGCCCTCCTGCCCATCCAAGTGCCGCAGCTCCTCTGTCGTAATCTGCTTGATCTCTGCCACGGTCTCCTCCTATCTGGCCCGCCCACGCTTGGGGCGGGTCCGTGTCTTTTCCAGCTGCTTCTGGTCATACATGACCGGAATACCCAGGTCATGCGCACGCTGCGCCTCAGCCTGCATTTCAGGTGTAAGAACCGGACCATACACATTGACCTGTTGGCAGAGCTCCACCAGACGCAGGCACATCTTTTGCGCCGCCTGTTCTTGAACAGGATCGCTGGGGGCGGCGATAAGCGTGAACAGGAGATTCGGACAGATCGGGATATCTCCGCCCTGAAACACCTCCCGTGCTGTTTCCTTTGCGAGGGCGAAATTCTGCTCCGCCTCTCCCCGCAGAGGAGCACAGATGTACACCAGTTTGGGGGCACTACGGGTGTCATACTCCGGCGTTATCTCCCGGAAGGCACTGAGATAATCGCTTGCCGCCTGCCGGAGCACCTGATAATCTGCCGGCATCGGGTAATAGGCATACCAATCCGCCTTGTCGTCATTGACCCAGATGTGGGGGGTAACGCCGTTCTTCAGATAGGGATTGTTGGGGATCGTTTTCCTGCCCCACACATCCTTCAGGCGGAGCGTCAATTTGTCCACCACCCCCAGATCGTTGTCCAG
>DWXY01000113.1 GCA_019118935.1 Candidatus Oscillibacter pullicola | reverse complement strand
TCAACCGCCCCGAGGCGCTGAACGCGCTGAACTCCACCGTGATCTCCGAGCTGGAGCAGCTCATCAGCGAGGTGGAGGAGGATGCCGAGCTGGGCGCCTTCATCATCACCGGCGAGGGCCGCTCCTTCGTGGCCGGCGCCGACATCGGCGAGCAGAGCACCATGGACGTGGCCGCCGGCCGCAAGTGGGGCCAGCGGGGCAGCGCCCTGTTCCGCCGGATCGAGAAGCTGGAGATCCCCACCATCGCCGCGGTGAACGGCTTCGCTCTGGGCGGCGGCTGTGAGCTGGCCATGTCCTGCGACATCATTCTGGCAGCCGGCCCCAACGCCGAGGGCAAGGGCGGCGCCAAGTTCGGCCAGCCCGAGGTGGGCCTGGGCATCACCCCCGGCTTCTCCGGCACCCAGCGTCTGCCCCGCCGTGTGGGCGTGGCCAAGGCCAAGGAGCTGATCTTCTCCGGCAAGCAGATCGGTGCCGAGGAGGCCAAGCGCATCGGCCTGGTGAATGAGGTCTATGCCCCCGAGGAGCTGCTGAACAAGGCTGTGGAGATGGCCAAGTCCTTCACCGTCAACGCCCCCATCGCTGTGAAGTATTCCAAGGCCTGCATCGACCGCGGGATGCAGATGGACATTGACGACGGCATCGCCCTGGAGAACGAGCTGTTCGCCATGTGCTTCGCCACCGAGGACCAGAAGGAGGGCATGGGCGCCTTCCTGGAGAAGCGCAAGGAGAAGCACTTCCAGAACAAGTAAGCGCAGACCGGCAAGAGGCCGTCCATTTCATTACATATAAAGAGGGAAGTCAGGCATGAAAAAAGTTCGCGTGCTTACCGCCGAGGAGGCGGCGCTGCTGGTGAACGACGGCGATACCATCGCCACCGGCGGCTTTGTCAGCTGCGCCTGCCCTGAGGCGCTGTCCAAGGCATTGGAGAAGCGGTTCCTGGAGACGGGCCATCCCAGAGATCTGACGCTGTTCTTCGCGGCGGGCCAGGGCCACCGGGACGGCACCGGCGGCGACCACTACGGTCACGAGGGCATGGTGAAGCGGGTCATCGGCGGCCACTGGGACCGGGCCCCCAAGCTGGGCGACCTGGCCCTGGCCAACAAGATCGAGGCCTATAACCTGCCCCAGGGCGTCATCTCCCATATGTACCGGGATATCGCCGCCCACAACATCGGCACCATCACCACCGTGGGCCTGTACACCTTCGCCGACCCCCGCAACGGCGGCGGCAAGCTGAACGACTGCACCACGGAGGACCTGGTGAAGGTCATCGAGATCGAGGGCCAGGAGCGGCTGCTCTACAAGGCGTTCCCCATCAATGTGGTGTTCCTGCGGGCCAGCTACGCCGACGAGTACGGCAACTGCACCGTCCACCGGGAGATCGGCCCCATCGACGTCACCGCCATGGCCCAGGCCTGCAAGAACTCCGGCGGCCGGGTCATCGTCCAGGTGGAAAAGATCGTCCAGGGCGGCACTCTGGACCCGAAACTGGTTGCAATTCCCGGTATCTATGTGGACTCCATTGTGGTAGGATCCATTGAGGACAACGAACAGTGCCTGGGCATGCCCTATGACGGCAGCCTGACCGGCGAGTTCCGCATCCCCGTGGACGCCATCCCGCCCATCCCCCTGGACGCCAAGAAGATCATCGCCCGCCGGGCGGCCATGGAGCTGCCGGAGAACGCCATCGTGAACCTGGGCACCGGCGCGCCGGAGAAGATCGCCAACGTGGCGGCGGAGGAGGGCATCTCCGACAAGATGACCCTGACCGTGGAGGCCGGTTCCATCGCCGGCGTGCCCATGGGCGGCACCCAGTTCGGCGCCGCGGCCAACTCCATGGCCATCCTGCCCCACAACGTCCAGTTCGACTTCTATCAGGGCGGCGGCCTGGACGTGGCCTTCCTGGGCCTGGCGGAGACGGCCCCCAACGGCGATTTGAACGTGTCCAAGTTCGGCACCCGTCTGGCCGGCGCCGGCGGCTTCATCGACATCACCCAGAACGCCAAGAAGGTGGTCTACTGCGGCACCTTCACCGCCAAGGGCCTGAAGACCGCCTGCGAGGACGGCAAGCTGGTGATCACCCAGGAGGGCGCCAAGAAGAAGTTCGTCAATCAGGTGGAGCACATCACCTTCTCCGGCAAGTACGCTGTGCAGGTGAAGCAGCCCGTTCTGTACATCACCGAGCGGGCCGTGTTCGAGCTGCGGCCCGAGGGCGTGACTCTGATTGAGATCGCCCCCGGCATCGACCTCCAGACCCAGGTGCTGGATCAGATGGAGTTCATGCCGAAGATCGCCGAGGACCTGAAGCTCATGGACGAGCGCATCTTCAAAGATGAGCTGATGGGATTGGCGTGAGTCCAAGGGGGACTCTGTCCCCCTTAGACGCTCCGCCGCGCCGTTGACGCGGCTCCGCTGAACCCCCTCACGTTCACACCGTGAACGTGCCGCGCCCAGTGGCGCGGGCAGAGGCGTTCCGGGCAGGCGAAGCCCGCCCGGAACACATTGAAAAAAAGACCCCCATTTTTTTGAGGAGGAAAAAAGAAATGGCATTGATGACCGCACAGGAGTATGTAGAGAGCCTGCGCAAGCTGAATACCCGGGTGTACATGTTCGGGGAGAAGATCGACAACTGGGTGGACCACCCCATGATCCGCCCGTCCATCAACTGCGTGGCCATGACGTATGCCCTGGCCCAGGATCCCCAGTATGCCGACCTGATGACGGTGAAGTCCAGCCTGACGGGCCACACCATCAACCGCTTCACCCACCTGCACCAGTCCACCGAGGACCTGATCAACAAGGTGAAGATGCAGCGCCTGCTGGGCCAGAAG
>DWXY01000112.1 GCA_019118935.1 Candidatus Oscillibacter pullicola | reverse complement strand
AGATCCCGCTGGACAAGCTTACCACAAAGGATCTTCAGTTATTCTACCGCCGGCTCAAGCAGGGAGGCCGCCTACAGGCTGTGGACCGATATGGCCATGGACTCTCTGACCGGATGGTGAAGTGCTGTCATGTGACCTGCCGGACGACACTGGACCAAGCAGTAAAACAGGGCCTCATCCTGAAAAATCCCGCCAACGCCTGCAAGGTGCCCACTACACGCCCCAAAGAAATGCAGGTGCTGACGCCGGAGGAGATCCAGCGGCTGCTGATTCAGGCGCGGGAGAACGACTGTTATGAGCTTCTGCTGCTGGAACTGGCCACCGGCCTGCGCCGGGGCGAGATCCTGGCCCTCCAATGGGAGGATCTGGACTTCCGCACCGGAGCACTGCGGATCGAACGGCAGGTCCAGCGGGTGCGCAGAGAACTGGTAATCTCCGCCCCCAAGACGAAGAGCTCCTGCCGGAGCATCATCCTGCCGGCCCCCATTCTGGGTGTCCTGCGTGACTACCGGCAAAGCATCCATTCCAGATGGATGTTCCCCTCCCCGAAAAAGGAGGACTCCCCGCTGGACCCGGCCGCCGTCCGGAAGAAGCTGGCCAAGGTCCTGAAACGGGCGGGCTGCAAGCACATCCGCTTTCACGATCTGCGGCATACCTTTGCCACCAACGCGCTGGAACACGGCATGGACATCAAGACGCTGTCCACCATCATCGGCCATGTGACATCCGCCACCACACTGAACGTCTACGCCCATGTCACCGACACCATGCGGGAGCAGGCTGCCGCCAGCATCGAACGGGGGATAGCCGGGATCGAACCACCCCGCCGTCCATCCGCTTCGGCCAGGAAACAAGCCGTGAAAACGGACTTCCAGGCGGTGAAAGGAAAATACCGGAAGCCGGGAACGGGCTGTGTCAGCCAGATTAACGACCACCTCTGGGAGGGCCGCTACTCCCCGAAAGTGAACGGGAAACGAATGGCACGCAACATCTACGCTCATACAGAGGCGGAGTGCGAGGAGAAGTTGGCCTATATGATCCGGGAGATGAAAGCGGAGATCGCCGCCGAGAAAGAGCGGCGGAAGCGGACAGAACTGGCAGGTTGAACAAACGGGCCTCCGAAGGCGAATCGCTCTCGGAGGTCCGGATTTTTCCTGTCTGTGGCTGGTCGTGTGGTCAGGGACAAAGTGAGGTTACATAACGTGCGAGAAAATCACAGAAAAAGTTATGAAAAAGTGCCGTTTTCGTTAGAAAACGGCACTTTTAGTGGTGGACGATACAGGACTCGAACCTGTGACCCCCTGCACGTCAAGCAGGTGCTCTAGCCAGCTGAGCTAATCGTCCGAAACGGAACAGTCATATGATACACGAAACAGCAGGTTTTGTCAACACTTTTCTTGCGCGATCCCGGTTTTTTTGTTATACTGCTGGCAGCACTATGACAGGAGGATCACTATGAATCGTGTGGCATTGGTCACCGGGGCTTCCCAGGGGATCGGGAGAGCGATTGCGGCGGAGTTGGCGGAGGCGGGACATGCCGTCTGTATCAATTACCTGACGCATCGGCAGGAGGCGGAGACTCTGGCGGAAAAAATCCGGAACCACGGTGGAAATGCCATCGCGGTTCAGGCGGATGTGGCGGACCGGGCGGCTGTGGAGGCGATGGTCCGCACTGCGGAAGCGGAGCTGGGTCCCGTGAGCCTGCTGGTGAACAACGCCGGCATTGCGGGGCAGATCCAGTTTCAGGATATCACGGACACCCAGTGGGACCGCTATCTGGGCGTGAACCTGGGCGGCGCCCGGAACACCATCCAGGCGGTACTGCCCCATATGCTCCACGAGAAGGCGGGCTGCATCGTCAACATCTCATCCATCTGGGGACTGCGGGGAGCCTCCTGCGAGGTGGCGTATGCCTGCACCAAAGCCGCTCTCGTGGGGCTGACCCGGTCCCTGGCGCTGGAGCTGGCGCCCTCCCACATCCGGGTCAACTGCGTGGCTCCCGGCGTCATCAACACCGATATGGTTCAGGTCCTGGGACAGGAGACCCTGCGGGATCTGGCGGAGCAGACGCCTCTGGGGCGGCTGGGGACGCCGGAGGACGTGGCCCACGCCGTTGCCTTTCTGGCCTCTGACAAGGCTTCCTTCCTCACGGGGCAAATCCTCGCCGCCGACGGCGGATTCATCGTCTGAAGATTGCCGAGAAAGAGAGCCGGGCACCGCATGGGGGCGCCCGGCTCTCTATTACGTCCGCCCCGGCAGCGGCGGCGCGTGGAGGATCACCCGGCCGAAGCAGGCAAGCGTCCGTCCGCTGCCGGCGGTGAGCACCACGTCCGCGTCGGCCCGCGCCCGGTTCAGGGAGAAGAGGTACACCGTTCCGGCGGGATCCTTGTAATACTGCTTGCAGAAGATATCCCCGTCCACGCAGAAGATCCCCACGTCCCCAGCCTTCAGGGGATCGCGATTCACATAGACCACGGAGCCGTCCGGAATGTAGGGGACCATGGAGTCCCCCTGGATGCGCACAGCGAACTCCGCAGCCTGAGGCACGCCGTCTGTGACCTGGAGGTAGTCAAAATCCTCGCCGAACACCGGCGCCGCATAACCGGCCGCCGCAGGGGTCCGGTACAGGGGAATGACCCGGGGCTCCCGCTCCGGGGCCGCAGATTCCTGCTGGCAGGCCCGCAGCGCCTCCACCATCGCCTGGACGCTCTCCCGCCCCAGGGGGGAGAGGGAGCGATACTGCTCCAGTAGCTGCCGCTCCCGCTGGGTCAGGACGTCCGCGCCGCGGCGGAAGCTGTCCTGGAACAGGGTGTTGGGGTCCGTCTCCAGACAGTCGAACAGCCGGAGCATCATCTCCTCCTTAGGGAAGCTGACACCGGTCTCGTAGTTGCTGACAGTGGACGGTGTGACGCCCAGCCGATCCGCCAACTGGGGGCGGGAGAGGGCCAGCTCCTCCCGGCGGGCTTTGATCCGGTCTCCAAATGCCATGGGTCCCATCCTTTCCGATGTTCTTGACAGTATCCTATCGGATTTTGAGGAAGCTGTCAATCCAGTTTTACAAGAAACTTGTAAAATTATGCTTGACTTTCAAAAAAACTTGTGCTACTGTATAGCTGTAAACAAGATACTTGTAAAACAAATAAAAATTTACAAGAATCTTGCTTATCAAAATGAAAAAAGCGCCCGCGATTGCAGGCACCTTTTGGTGGG
>DWXY01000111.1 GCA_019118935.1 Candidatus Oscillibacter pullicola | reverse complement strand
CATATCCGGGATGCCATGGCCCTTCGGAATATCCGTGGTTTTGAGGAGAAACTGGAGTGCATTTATGTACCAATGCTCATGGGGGCAGCCCAGACAGCAGAAGAACTCAGCGAGTCTGCCACCGCTCGGGGCATCGAATTCCCAGGAAAGATGTCCTCCTGGCGGCCCATCGGATTTCACATCCAGGATGTGGTGGTCACACTACTGTTTTTGGCTCTCTGCGTGGGCGGAATCTGCTGCAAGGGGGTGCTGCCATGATTATCTTTGACCATGTGACCTATGCTTATGAGGGCAAGGAGACGCCAAGCCTTCGGGACTGCACCTTTTCTGTGAAACCGGGGGAACTTATCCTGCTCACCGGAGAGAGCGGCTGCGGCAAGACCACAATCATCAAGCTTGTCAATGGCCTGCTCCAGCATACTGGAGGTGGGACACTGGCGGGAACTGTTATGGTCGGCGGCCAGGATGTGGCACAGACCCCGCTGTGGGAACTGGCGCGGACGGTGGGTTCGGTGTTTCAGAACCCCAAGTCCCAGTTCTTCAATCTGGACACCACCAGCGAGGTACTTTTTGGGCTGGAGAGTCGTGGAGCGTCCCATGATGAAATGGCACAGGCGCTGGAATCCGCTGTCCAAGTCTGCGGAGTGGGACCGCTGCTGGAGCGGAGCATTTTTGCTCTGTCCGGTGGAGAGAAACAGCGCATTGCCTGCGCCAGCGCCTGGGCCATGGGTCCGGAGCTGTTTGTACTGGACGAGCCTTCCTCCAATCTGGATGGGGAGGGTATCCGCCAGCTCCGGGAGATTCTGAAACAGCTGAAAAAGGCCAGGAAGACCGTGCTGATGGCAGAACACCGCCTTTGGTACGCTGCGGATCTTGCTGATCGGGTGTTCTATCTGCGGGGTGGGCAGCTGCAACGGGAATATTCCGGGCAGAATTTCCTCACTCTGACCGAGAAGGAACGCCGCTCCATGGGACTGCGGAGCATTGCGGAGGTACCGGTGTCCTCGCCTGAGCCAAGCCCAACGACGGGAGCAGACGGTTTGATGGTTCGGGAGTTGCGGGCGACCTATAACGGTGCGGCTGTATGGGAGGGCGTATCCTTCCGTGCGCCCAGGGGACAAATTACCGCCATTACCGGCCAAAACGGGGCAGGCAAGACCACCCTGGCCCGGTGTCTGTGCGGTTTGATGAAGGAACAAAGCGGTACAATTTTTTGGGATGGAAAGCCTCTGCGCCGAACGGAAAGAAGGCGGAAGGCGTTCCTAATCATGCAGGATGTGAACCTCCAGCTTTTTGGAGACAGCGTGCTGGCAGAGATCCGGCTGGGAAATACGGCCACAGAGCAGGAGGCTTTGACAACCTTGGGCCGAATGGATCTGGCTCAGTATGCGGATACTCACCCCATGGCTCTATCCGGCGGGCAGAAGCAGAGGCTGGCCGTTGCAGATGGCTATCTCAGCGGAAAGGAGCTGCTGATCTTTGATGAGCCTACCAGCGGACTTGACTATGGCCACATGCTGGAGGTGAGCCGACGCCTCCGGGAGTTAGCGGAGCAGGGGCTATGTGTGGTGGTTATCACCCATGACGGAGAATTCCTGCGGGAGAGTGGGGCTTGGACGGCGGATTGGCTGCCAAATGACAAGCAGCCATGAAGTGTCCAGGAAATAGCCGCCTACATAACGGAAGGGGGACTGTCTATGCCTTTACGCAAATCGGGTGAAGATTATCTGGAGGCCATCCTTGTCCTCAAAAAGAAAAAGGGCATGGTGAGGTCTGCGGATGTGGCCCGACACTTGAAGGTGTCCAAACCCAGTGTGTGCCATGCGGTGGCTACACTAAAAAAGGGCGGCTTCCTACTCATGGATGGAGATCACTTCCTGCACCTGACTGATCTCGGCCGTGAGGTTGCCGAGGATACCTACGAAAAGCATCTCTTTTTTACAGAGATACTTGTGGCAGCTGGTGTCGATCCTGTTACTGCCGAACGGGATGCCTGCCGGATTGAGCATGTAGTCAGCAAGGAAACCTTTGAGCGACTGAAAGCAACTCGTAAACTGAGTGGGAAAGCGGTGATATCATCGGACGAGTCATAATTTTGGATCTGCACGAAAGAGATACGGAAGTTTTGGAGCAGATTCTGTCTATCCTCAAAAACCACCCTGAGATAGAAAAAATCGAGGTCGACGAGGAGCCGATGGTATCGCTCCCTGGTCTTGAGATCTTTCCAAGCAGACGAAAGGTTTTTCGGGATCGACAGGAGATTCAGCTTACCGCAAAAGAATATCGGATTCTCCTGCTGCTGGCCGCCAACAAAGGCCGTGTGCTGACCTACGCACAGATTTACGAACAGGTCTGGGGCGATTTCACTACAGGAAACGAAAACAATACGATAGGATTTCATATCTGCAACCTGCGCGAGAAGCTGTATCGGGCTAATCCAGATGCCCCGTTCTACATTCGCTCCGTGCGGGAAGTCGGATACTGTCTGGATGTCGATGAACCGTAATTCCACCACTATTTTCTTTCGCATGGATGTCTTTTCTCTGACCTAAATCTCTGATAGAGTGAGTCCTTCTGGGTGGTTCACAATGAACCGCTCCTGGGTCCAGCGAATGGGCGCAGTTCTCCCTTGGCGGAAGATTTTGAAATTGCCATTGATTCAGAGAGTGGTTTGTACTGCATTTTGGTACAAACCACTCTCTCTTTTATTTCACGGTATAGAGATTGGAGGTGCTGCTCCCATTCGGCCTGTGCCGGGAAGCCTTTTTCAGATAGCCGCGCTGCTCCAGATCGTGCAGCGCCCGCTTGACCGTGGAGCGGGACAGCTTCATGTCCGAGGCAATGGTCTTAATGCCCGGCCAGCACTTTCCCTCGGCATCGGAGCGATCCCGCAGGTACATATAGACCGCCTTCGCTCTGGAGGGAAGCTCAGTGTCGGCGTAAATCGTTCCGAAGTAACTCATCGTTCCTCCTCTTCGAATGTCTTCATTTGCTTTCCTCTTTTTACAGCTCTCTCCTGAGCCGGAGCATGGGCGATGCCGCCCCGGCTGGATACCGCATAGCCGCGACTTTCGTCCATCTCCTCCGGCTCACTGAGCTGCGGGAGATTCCGCTCCAGATCCACCCGGTTGGCATAGGCCACCGCTCGGTTGGCTCTCTCCGGCACCACATACGGCTCCCCGAAGGTAATGCCCCAGTTTAAGAAGAGTTGGAGCCGGGTCCGCATGGGATGAGTGCCGGTTTTCATGACGATAAAGCTGCCCTTGGGAATGGATTTCAGCTCGTCGGGCGTCAGCAGGGCGCGCTCCATCATCTGCAGGCTCTGGCTGGGATCGTTCTTGCCCCGGCTCACCGAGCCGGAGAGGACGGTGCGGCTGCCCAGGGCTCTGGACAGCACCTCCGCAGTCTGGCTGTTGGGTGCAAAGCCGCCGAAGATGGTGTCCTGGCAGTTGTCCTGAATGATCTCGCAGCCCTCTTTCCCGTAGTTTTTTTCGAGCTGCGCTAAGGACTGGATGATCGGCACGAGCGTTAACCGGCGAGAGCGTCCAGCGGAGAAAAGGGGCAGTATATCAAACGGGGGCATGGTGCCGAATTCGTCACAGAAAAGCACCACCCGGTTTTTCAGCTTGCCGCCGTTCTCATCGGCCACAGCGAACAGCTCCCGGCTCAGGTTCTGGATCATGAGACCGGCCATGAAGTTCTTGGTTGTGTCTTCTTCCGGCAGGATCAGGAAGATGGCAGACTTCTCCGAAGCAAACTTCTCAGCGTCAATGGCGCTGTCGAAGCACAGGATCTGCTCCAGCTCGCTGTCCAGAAAGGCATTCAAGCGGGACAGCACGGTGGACATGACGGAGGCCATTGCCTGCTCGGCGCTGTTGAGGGCGGCACCGGCAAACCACCTCGCCTTGTGATCCTGCGGCAGTTTTGCCATCAGGAGCTGGAAGTGGCTCTTGCCCTTGACACGGCTGGGCTCCAGCAGATCCTGCACCAGCTTGAACACGGAGACGATATGGCGGCGCTCCTGGGGGTGGTCTTTATCGGGCGGCAGGAACTCGGCCAGCATCAGGATGACCGAGGTGAGAAGCCCTTCCGCCGCATCGTAGAAGAAAGCGTTCTGGCCGCGGTTG
The DNA here is from genome assembly GCA_019118935.1 of Candidatus Oscillibacter pullicola. GTDB lineage: Bacteria > Bacillota > Clostridia > Oscillospirales > Oscillospiraceae > Oscillibacter > Oscillibacter pullicola. The sequence goes on along the minus strand of DWXY01000111.1, from coordinate 3,517 downwards.
CTGTCATCGCCGTCCGGATTGACGATGGTCTTGGACAGGATTTTGGCGTATTTCTCGGCCTTGGCCCGGGCCGCGAGATTGTTCGGGTCACTCCGGGCAATGTCCATATACCGGTTGACCAGCGTCAGCAGATTGTTACCGTCTGAGCGGGTGGGATTTCGCAGGTCGATCACGGCCACATTCTGATACCCATAGCAGTTCTTGGCAATGGCGCCGTAATTGCGGGCGAGGTCACCCTTGCTGTCCAGCGCCAGCCAGCTCATGCCGCTGGCGCAGGCGTACTCCAGATTGGGATAGAGAAAATAGGCGGTCTTGCCGATGCCGGAAGCACCGATCATCAGGCAGTGGATGTCATCGCTGTCCACGAGGGCGGTGAGTTCGCCTTTCTTTCCCTTGCACCCCAGCACCAGCCCCTGCTCCGTGGGCAGGTTCTGGCCGCTGCGCCATTTCTTCACCTCGAAGGGGACATGGGCATAGGTCTGCCGGATCTCTTTGGCTGTGGCCCATCTCGCGGTGCCGTGCTGGCCGTCGCCGACCGTTTTGGATTTGATCCCGCTCAGGGTATAGTAGTGGGACAAGGCGGCCAGACAGCCGATGACCAGAAACATCAGCCCGCCGGCGGCCAACAAAATCAGGACTTGGTGTGGCATGGTTAACCCCTTTCAGGGCACACCACTTCCTGCTCGGTTCCATACTTCTGAATGCGCACATCACTCTTGTTACGGCCTACTTCGGGCGAACAGGAAGTGGTGTGCGTTGTTGTTATTTACTGCATGACTTGTGCGTAGGACGGTCCCTCAGCGGTCAGATCATCATTCCAATCCTTGTGTGCGGGAATGAGCCTTTCCACCGTGTACCTCTCTGCCAGCTGTTCCTTCATGCGCCGGCTGGCCAGATGGCCAGCCTCGTCATTGTCGAGGCAGAGCAGGACCGTATTGATTTGCGGCTGCCGCTCCAGCAGCTTCAGCACCGGCTGAATGGAGGTGCCGCAGCAGGCCACATAGCTGTGGCTCTGCCAGCCCTCCGGATGGAGCGTGATGTAGGAGAGCATATCGATGGGAGCTTCGAACACATAGAGGCTCCCATCTGTGCCGATGTGGTGGAAGCTGTGGCGGGGATCGCAGCCCTCCACATTGAGCCGGAAGGCTTTGCCGAAGCTGTTGGCGCTGCGCTTGTGGGCATGGCGGGGGACGCCGTCTTCATCCGTACCCACGAAAACCGCATTGTGGTAATCGGCGTCTTCATACAGCAGCTTCTCTCTTGCAAAGTGCGCCACAACGCTCCGGTCGATATTCCGGTGCTTGACCAGATAGGCATAGACCCGGCGCATATTGGAATTGGCCGGCGGAAGGACAAAGGGCTTCGGCGGCTCCTCCACCCGTTCTTCGGCAGAGGGATAAACCGTTCCCAGCTCGCCTCCCAGAAGCATGGTCACCGCCTCCGGATAGCTGAGGTGATAAAACCGCTGCACGAAGCTGACAGCGTGACCGCCCCGCTCCTCGGCATGGTCGTACCACTCGTTGCCGCGGATGGTGACGCTATGGTCACGGGCCAGCCGTTTCTCTCTGCCGGAGGTAAGGAGCTTTTCACCGCGGCAGCGAAGAAACTCCTCCAGATCAACGGAGGCGGCTCGCTGCTTCTGTTCATCTGTGAAATGAATGTAGGTCGACATAGGTTCCTCCTGTTACATGGTCTGCTGATACGATACCTGCTCCTCGTGATCATCCGCCTTGTGGCCCATGGCCATCCGCTTTTCCGTCAGCCGCTTGCGCCGCTTGGAGTCAATGCGAATCCCTGCCGGATTGTGAGGCGGTACGGAGTTATCACGGAAGATCCGGCCCATGTGGTGGAGCAGTTTGGTTGCCGCCAGCATGACGGACGGATCTCGGAACTGGTCAAAGCGGTTGAGGAAGAATTGGGCGTATTCATTGCCCTGAACCGCGGAGCGGGTGAACCACTCCCTGGCCTGCTCCCAATCCTGTTCCACATCCCGGCCCAGGAGATACAGCTTTCCCAAAGTGTATTGGGCGAACGGATTTCCCTGCCTGGCAGCGGCGGTCAGATATTCCAGCACCTTTGCCGCATCCTTCCCCACGGACTCGCCGGTGAGATAGAGCTTTCCCAAGCGGTATTGAGCAAACGGATTTCCGTGCCCAGCAGCCTTGTCCAGCCAGCGCACTGCCTCCCCGGTGCGCTTTTGGGAGAGGAGCAGTTTTCCGAGAGCGTATTCTGAGAAGTCATTTCCGGCCTCTGCGGATAAGCGAAACCACCGCTCGGCTTTTTCGTGGTCCCGCATGGTGGAGAGATCATCCCGATAAAACTTGCCGAGCTCATGCGCCGCCACCGTGTATCCTTCCGCCCAGAGCTGCTCCAGCACCCGGACGGCTTCGGCGTGTTCCTCGTCCAGCGCATAGACATCCCGCAGGATCGTTTTGGCGGCACGATAGCGCCGAGCCTGTTCATACACGCTGTGGGATTGCTGCTCCTCATGCGGTGCCCCCGGTTCCGGCTCAGGCTCGTCCCGCATCCTTTCATCCTCAAAGGTCGGGAGGCCGAGACGGATGTTCTCGGCCTCCCGGATGATATCGTTTTTGATCCGGCGGAACTCTTTCTGCTGAGAGAGCGGGAGATGCTCCCGCGGTGTACGGCTGCCATAGCACTCGTTCAGCTCATCCCGGATCTGATTCCAGGTTTCATAGCACTTCGCCACTTCCGGCTGCTGGGCCAGCTCGTCCACGATGGTGTCCACCAACGCTTTGAGCGGTTTCTTCAGATAGCCATACTGCTTTTTCCCAGTGGTGGTTTCCAGCGCCTGCACCAGCTGGCGCATCTGCTTCTCGATGACAGGGTTGTCGCAGAGCTGATGCTCCATCTTCTGAATCAGCTCCCGCATGGTATCCTGCGCCGCTTCAATCAGCTCTTTATAGGCAACATCCTTCCGCTCGTAGATCTGATTCATCTCATTCCGGAAGATAGTGTTGGTCAGCTTGGAGCGCATAGCCGCAATGCCATCCCTGGTCAGGAAGCCCTCCTTGGGATTGTCCGACCAGACCATCATGTGGATGTGGGGGTGATGGCCCTCATTGTGGAAGGCTGCATACCAGCGGAAGTGATCCACCGGTATCCTCATGGCCTTGGCCAGATCCTGTGTGTGCATCATGAGCAGAGTGCGCCACGCTTCTGCATTGTCGTATTCCAGGCGGGCGGCATCTTCACGGCGCAGAGAGTAGATGATGGTCCACACATTTCCTTGGTGGGACTCCAACTCGGCCATGGCTGCATCCAGGTCAACTGCCGGAGCGGAACTGAACAGGCCGTGTGCGCCGTGACGCTCCACACGAGGGCGGGTGGCAATGTAGGACATATATCCGCTCTCCGAATTTATCTCATGGAGGTTTGCATCCAGCGCCATGGTGATGAAAGCTGATGCGGTACCAAGGGTAGGCGTCTTGCGGTAATCCTCATACTCGAACAGCTCCACGGCATCAGGGAAATCATGCAGGAGCTTTTGGATCAG
>DWXY01000110.1 GCA_019118935.1 Candidatus Oscillibacter pullicola | reverse complement strand
CGGGGCAGCTCGAAGCGCTCCAGCTTCAGCTTCTCCTTGCAGATCTTCCGCATCTCCGCCTCGATCTTCTCCAGGTGCTCCGGGGTGAAGGCGAAGGGGGCGTCCAGGTCGTAGTACCAGCCCTCGTCGATGGAGGGGCCGATGGCCAGCTTCACCTCCGGCCACAGGCGCTTCACGGCCTGGGCCATCACGTGGGAGCAGGTGTGCCAGTAGGTCTGGCGGTACTCCGGGTTGTCAAAGGTAAACTCGTTGTTCTTCACTTCTTCAGACATGGTTGATCCTCCTTTTGTTCAAGGGGCAGAAAACAGAAATCCCACCCCTGAGAAATCAGGGGTGGGATACAAAATCGTATTCCACGGTTCCACCCTGCTTGCATCCCCGGAGGGATGCCGCTCGTGTCCTCTGTAACGGGAGGTCCCGTCCCAGCCTACATATCGGTGGGCGGCTCCAAGGCGGTGGCTGTGTTCCGGGCTCCGGCAGGGTCCGCTTTCAGCCAGCGGCGGCCCCTCTCTGCTGTCGAGTCCCGGACAGCGTCCTTTTCAATGCCTTTTTTCAGTAAAACCAAATATAGCACGGGCCTTTTGCCTTGTCAAGTGGGGGAACCTGCCTTTTTCCGGACCCCGGCTCCCTCCGCCTTTACAGGCCGGGCCAGAGGATGTCCCGGGCCACCGGCGTGTAGAACAGCCGCTCCACTTCCTCCCGCCGCCGGGTCTGCCCCAGAATCCACATGAGCTTGGCCACCACGGCCTCCGTAGTCATGTCGTAGGCCTCCAGCACCCCCAGATCGCTTTTGAGGCGGTAGCCCACGTGATACACCCCCAGGTCGCTGCCCTCATTCTCCACCTGGGTGGTGAGAACGACGATCCGCCCCGCCTCCATCCAGCGGCGGACGCAGTCGTAAAAGCCGCCCGCCTCCGGCAGGCCGCCCACGCCGAAGCTCTCGATGATCAGGGCGTCGTTCCGCTCCAGCAGGAAGTCCGCCGCCTCCCGCCCGGTGCCGGGCACCAGCTTCAGCAGGGCCACCCGCGGGTCCAGGCGGTCGTAAAACACCGGGGCCTCCCGGCAGTCCTGGCGGATGTACCGCAGCAGCACGCCGTCCCGCAGGACGCCCAGCTCCGGGTGGTTGATGCTGGAAAAGGCCTGGAAGCTCTTGGAGCGGGTCTTCTTGGCCCGGGTCCCCAGGATCACCCGGCTGTTGAACACGATGGAGACACCCGGCAGGTCCTCCGCCGCGCAGCGGAAGGCGTCCGTCAGATTCGTCTTGGAGTCCGTGGAGTCAAATCCGATGGGTCTCTGGGCGCCGGTCAGCACAATGGGCTTGGGGCTGCCCTGGATCAGATAGCTGAGGGCCGCCGCCGTATACGCCATGGTGTCCGTGCCGTGGGTGATGACAAAGCCGTCGTAGCAGCCGTAGTGCTCCCGGATGCAGGCGGCGATCTCCAGCCAGTGGGCCGGCGTCATGTTGGTGCTGTCCAGGTTCAGCAGCTGGAGGCAATCCACGCCGCAGATGTCCGAGATCCCGGGGATATGGGAGAGCAGCTGCTCCGTGGTCAGCTCCGGCGCAAGGCCGCTGTCCGTCACGTCCGAGGCGATGGTGCCGCCGGTGCCGATCAGCAGGATCTTCTTCATCTCACTCGCCCCTCCGTTCACCCCAGGTCCCGGTGGTCCAGCGCCGCCAGGCCGAACCGGGCCGCCAGGTCGATCTCCGCCCGCTCCGCTTCCGTCTCCGCCTGCTTCCGCCGCTGGCGCAGCTCCCGGAGAAACAGGCCCCGGAGGGAGTCCTCCTCCGCCCGCTGCCACAGGTCCACCGCCATACGGGTGCGGTCCCGGACCTCCAGGGCGTAAAACCGGTCCGCCAGCGCCTCCTGGATGGCTGCGGCGCCGGCGCCGCCCTCCCCGGTCTCGCCGGTGAGGAGGATGCGGTACAGGTCCCCGGCCGTCTCCGGCGGCAGCGCCGCCTCCACGGCGGCCCGGGGCTCTTTTCCGGTGACATCCACCTCTAAAATCTCATACCGGTGCCGGGCAAAGGGCACAAAGGTCAGGGAGACCTCTCCGCCGTCGGAGATCGTCCCCTCGTAAAAGCCCTTCTCCCCCAGCTCATCGAACCCCCGGCCCTCCGGACAGCCGGGCCAGGCGCAGACCGTCCGCCCCAGTGTCAGGGGCGCCGTCCGCTTGTGGACGTGACCCAGCGCCAGATAGCAGAGGCCGCTGGCCGCCGCCTCTTCCCGGCGGATGGGGCCGTACCGCGCCTCCGCCCCGTCCAGCTCCCCGTGGAGCAGGCCGATGTGGCGCTTTCCGTCCGCCGGGGCAGTGAAGCCCGCCAGCAGGCTCTCCGGCTGTTCCGGGCCGGTGAATGCCGCCCCGTGGATCACCAGGTTCCGCTCCGGCACCTCCACAGCTGTAAGCGTATTCTCTTTGAATACGTACACATTCTCCGGCCAGTTCACGGTCTCCCAGGGGCTGTTGGAGCCGTACCAGTCGTGGTTGCCGGGGGAGATGAACACCCGGGCCCGCATCTGTCCCAGAGCGGCGGCCAGCTGTTCCCCCGTCTCCCGGAAGGGGCTGGCGCTGTCAAACAGATCCCCCGCCAGCAGCACCAGATCGACGCCGTGTTCATTCACGTAGTCCGCCAGACGGAGGGCCAGCTCCCGGCTCTCCCGGCGGCGGGCCGCCGCCTGTCCGGGCGGCAGGGCGCCGAAGGCGCTGTCCAGGTGGAAGTCCGCCCCGTGCAGAAACCGGATCATCCCTGCTCCTCGGGCCGCCAGCCCTTGCACACATCCACCCATTCCACGAAGTTGGAGGCGTACCGCTCCAGCTCGTCACAGGTCATCTCCACGGCACTGTTGCTGCTGCCCGCGGCGGGGAACACCGTCTCGAACCGCTTCAGGGACACGTCCAGGTACACCTTCACATCCTCCGGCAGGGCAAAGGGGCACACGCCGCCCACGTCGTGGCCGATCAGCTCGTGGGCCTCCTCATGGGTCAGCATCTTGGCCTTGGTGTGGAACTGGGCCTTGTAGCGGCTGTTGTCCACCTTGGCGTCGCCCGCCACCACAATGATGATGGGCTTGTCCTCCACCTTGAAGCTGAGGCTCTTGGCAATGCGGGCGCCCTCCACGCCCACGGCCACCGCCGCCAGCTCCACCGTGGCGGAGGAGACGTCGAACTCCCGGATGCGGTCTTCAATGCCGAGGGGCTTGAAATACGCTCTGACTTTTTCAATGGACATGATGGTTCGTTCCTCTCTATCTGAAATTTTAAACAGCCGGTCTGAAACTGTCCCGGTCACCGCACGTCGATCCGCTCCACGGCGGTGCACAGCCCGGTGGCGCTGTCCAGCGTGAAGATGGCCCCCTGGAGCTTGGCAGGCCCCTCCGGCGCCCGGTAGCGGCCCGGCAGGCCGCCCAGGAATCCCTCCACGGACTGCCGGGGGTCGATGCCCAGCACCGACTCGATGGACCCGGTCATTCCCAGATCCGTGATATAGCCCGTGCCCTTGGGACACACCCGCTCGTCGGCGGTGGGCACGTGGGTATGGGTCCCCCACAGGGCGGACACCCGCCCGTCCAGATAGTAGCCCATGGCCAGCTTCTCACTGGTGGCCTCCGCGTGGAAGTCCACCAGGGTGAAGTCCGCCGCGTCTCTCTCCAGCAGCCGGTCCGCCGCCGTGAAGGGGTTGTCCGCCCCCCAGGCCAGATCGCACCGGCCGATCAGGTTCAGCACCCGGATCCGGACGCCGCCCAGGTCGTAAACACCGCAGCCCCGGCCCGGGGCCCGGCCGGTGTAGTTGGCGGGCCGCAGCAGCCAGGGCGCGTCCTCCAGGAAATCCGCGATCTGGCTCTTGCCGAAGGCGTGGTTCCCCAGGGTCACCACGTCGGCCCCGGCGTCGTAGATCCGCTCCGCCTGGTCGCGAGTCAGCCCCACTCCGGCGGCGTTCTCGCCGTTCACCACCGTGAAGTCGATGGCCTTCCACTTCTGGAGGGGCCGCAGGTGCCGCTCCAGATGGCGGAGGCCGGGCTCCATCACCACGTCGCCCACCGCCAGAATGTGATACAGCATAGCGCGCCTCCCGTCTTTACAATCTAATGTGTTAGTATACCAAAAACCGCCCCGCTTGCAAAGAAAAACCGAAAATTTTTCCGCTGCCGTTGCGTTTCCTTCAGTTATCCCTTATAATGATTCAGGAAACTATAAGAAATTCTGATTGCTGGAGGGATGATCCATGGCGGTCAAGCTGGAGCTGTACCGGGTGTTCAAAGAGGTGGCGGAGACGGGCAACATCTCCCTGGCGGCGAAAAACCTCTACATCTCCCAGTCGGCGGTGAGCCAGTCCATCAAGCAGCTGGAGACGGCGCTCCAGGCCCGGCTGTTCGCCCGCAGCCCCCGGGGCGTCTCCCTCACCTGGGAGGGGCAGATGCTCTATCAATATGTCCGCAGCGCCCTGGGCCTGCTGGCCACGGGGGAGGACAAACTGTCCCAGGCCCAGCAGCTGCTGCTGGGCACCCTGACCATCGGCGCCAGCGACACCGTCACCAGCTTTTTCCTGACGCCGTATCTGGAGGCCTTCCACCGCCAGCACCCGGGCATCCGGCTGAAGATCGTCAGCGGCCGCAGCGCCAAGGTGCTGAGCATGCTGAAATCCGGCGCCGTGGACATCGCCTTCGCCTCCTCCCCCGCGGACCCCGCCGCGCTGCATACCTGGTCCTGCTTCGCCACCCACTCCGTCTTTGTGGCGGGCAGCGGCTACGACTGTGACTTCGACCACGTGTACACCCGGCAGGAGATCGCGGAGTTCCCCCTGATCCTGCTGGAGCGCAAGGCCAGCAGTCGGGTGTTTCTGGAGCAGTACTTTCTGCAAAGCGGCATCACCCTGACGCCGGAGATCGAGCTCTCCTCCCGGAGCCTCCTGGTGTCTCTGGCCCGGATCGGCCTGGGGGTGGCCGGCGTGACGCTGGAGTTTGTGCAGAAGGCCCTGGACAGCGGGGACATCCGCCTGCTGAAAACCGACTTCACCATTCCCGCCCGCAGCGTGGACATGTGCACCCTGCGGGACGTGACCCCCACCGCCGCGGCCGCCGCCTTTATGGAGATGGTCCGGCAGGACGCCCGGTGACGGCCATGGAACAGCTGTTTTTGATCCTGGAGCTGGTTGGAACGCTCGCTTTTGCCGCCTCCGGCGCCATCACCGGCCTGAAAAAGAACATGGACATTTTCGGCGTCTGCATCCTGGGCCTCACCACCGCGGTGGGCGGCGGCGTCATACGGGACCTGCTCCTGGGCATCACGCCGCCAGGCACCTTTCAGGATCCCATCTACGCCGTGGTGGCCCTGCTGACCTCCCTGGTGCTGTTCCTGCCCCGCATCCGGCGGCTCCTCATGTGGGACCAGCGGCTCTACGACCTGGTGCTGCTAATCATGGATTCCGCGGGCCTGGGCATTTTCACCGTGGCTGGCATCCGCATCGCCTATGAGCACGCGGCCCGCCCCACCCTGTTCCTGCTGGTGTTTGTGGGCGTGGTCACCGGCGTGGGCGGCGGCGTGCTGCGGGACGTGCTGGCCGGGGACACGCCCTACATTTTCGTCAAGCACGTCTACGCCTCCGCCTCCCTGGCCGGGGCGATGGCCTGCGTGGTCCTCTGGCCCCTGGCGGGAGAGATGGCCGCCATGCTCTGCGGCAGCGCGCTTGTGGTCGCCGTCCGCATCCTCTCCGCCCACTTCCGCTGGAACCTGCCCCACGCCCATGACTGAACAAACGGCCTCTCCCGATCGGGAGAGGCCGTTTTCTGTCTGTGGGACCCCTTTACAGGTCGTCAATGTTCATCTTGTCCATCTGAGCCCGGATCCGCCGCTTTTCCCGCGCCGCCCAGTAGATGGCCAGCAGCACCAGGGTGGGGATATTGCCGATGAGCACCGTCACCAGCACCAGCAGCACGTTTTCCGACACGCTGCCCGTGTCCGCAATGTTCAGCACATTCAGCAGGGACAGCAGGAAGGTCAGCAGGGGCAGCACCAGCCCCGGCCACCGGCTCTCCCGCCGGGACAGGAAGATCTGGAGGAAGATTCCACCCACCAGGGCCGCCAGCAAAAACAGCAGCGTCACCCACATCACAGTTGTTGCAATCGCCATCATGCCATCTCCTCTCAGGTTTTGTCCGCCGGCGGACGCTCCCCGGCGCCCTCTGCCGTCTCCTCTGTACGCCGCATCCGCCGGTACTCGGAGATCAGGAGCTTCGCCGTGCCGAAATCCAGCTTGTCATCCACTGCCAGCCGCTTCACCAGGGACACATAGGGGTCCGCCTCCGCCGTCTCCGTCAGGCGGATCTTCTGGATCAGTTTGTCCAGCCGCAGCCGAACCGTGGGATAGCTGACGCCGTACAGCGCCGCCACCTCTTTCAAAGACCCGGAGGACAGGATGAATTTTTTGATGAATGTCAGGTCCTCTTCCTCCAGCTCCGCCATCCAGGCCGGGATCGTATCCATGTGCTCCGCCCTCCCTTCATAAAATTAATATAAACTTTAATTTTATGAAAGTCAATATTAATTTTTTTATGGAGAAAATAGAATTCAGGTTTCAGGACGGCGGGAATGGGCACCCTGTTGCAAAAGAGGGTTGTGCCGCCCCGGGTTTTTTGATATACTGGGTCCGTTTTCGGCCATTTCGGGCGGTCCCTCCGCCGGATGGCCCTGCACGAACAGTTCACCAAGCAAAGGAGCGCGTATATGAAGCAGAAAAAATTCCCTCTCTCCCTCCAAATCTTCCTGGCGCTGGGGCTGGGCATCGCGGCCGGCATGGCCTTCACGGGAAACCCCGCTTTCGCCGTCAGTTATATCAAGCCCTTCGGCACCATTTTCCTGAACCTGCTGAAGTTCGTGGTGGTGCCCATCGTCTTTTTCTCCATTCTCTCCGGCATCATCTCCATGAGCGATGTCCGCAAGGTGGGCTCCATCGGTGTCAAAACGCTGGTGTATTATATGTGCACCACCGCCGGGGCCATTGTGCTGGCCCTGTTCCTGGCCAACCTGTTCAAGGGCTTCTTCACGGTCATCGACCCCACCGGCGTCACCTTTGAGCCCGGGGAGACCACCAGCTTCATGGACACGCTGGTGGACATCTTCCCCTCCAACATCATCGCTCCCTTTGCCAACGCCTCCATGCTGCAGGTGATCGTGGCGGCGCTGCTGTTCGGCTTCGGCATCCTGGCCGCCGGAGAGAAGGGCCGGCCCGCAGCGGCGCTGGTGGACAGCCTCACGGAGGTCTGCATGAAGGTCATGGGCATCATCCTGCGCCTCTCCCCCATCGGCGTATTCTGCCTCATCCTGCCGGTGGTTGCGGAAAACGGCCCCCAGATCCTGGGCAACCTGGGCCTGGTGCTGCTGTGCGCCTATATCGGGTACTTCCTCCACGCCGTCATCGTCTACTCCGCCACGGTGAAGGCCCTGGGCGGCGTGAGCCCGCTGGCCTTCTTCAAGGGGATGTTCCCCGCCATGGCCATGGCGTTCTCCTCCGCCTCCTCCATGGGCACCCTGCCCCTGAACCTGGAGTGCGCGGAGCGGCTGGGCGCCCGGCGGGACATCGCCAGCTTCGTCCTGCCGCTGGGCGCCACCATCAACATGGACGGCACCGCCATCTATCAGGGCGTGTGCGCCGTGTTCATCGCCACCTGCTACGGCGTGGACCTGACCCTGGGCCAGATGGTCACCATCGTGCTCACCGCCACCCTGGCCTCCATCGGCACCGCGGGCGTCCCCGGCTCCGGCGTGGTGATGCTGACCATGGTGCTGGAGAGCGTGAATCTGCCGGTGGCAGGCATCGGCCTGGTCATCGGCGTGGACCGCATCTTCGACATGGGCCGCACCACGGTGAACATCACCGGCGACGCCGCCTGCGCCCTGGTGGTCTCCAACCTGGAGAAAAAAGCGGAGGCCCGCCGGGCTGCCCGCAGGCCCCGGTCCTGATGACAGCATCCGGAAAACGAGCGCGGCGCGGAACAGATTCCGCGCCGCGCTCACTTTTCTTTCCAGAGAGGGCCGGTCAGCCCATGCGGAGAGTGTCCCGCACGTCGCTGTCAAAATAGGCCACCGGGTTCTGGGGTTCGCCGTCCTGGCGGACCTCAAAGTGGAGATGGGCCCCTGTGGCCATGCCGGTTTTCCCCACGGCACCGATCATCTCCCCGGCCCGGACGGTATCGCCCTCCTCCACCGTGAAGTCCCGGCACTGGCCGTAGAGGGTAGAGAGGCCGTCCCCGTGGTCGATGACCACATAATTACCCCGCTCCACGTCATAGCCGAACTCCACCACGGTGCCGCCCGCTGCGGCCAGGACTGCCTGGCCCTCCGGCGCGGCGATGTCGATGCCGGTGTGGGTCTTGTAGGTCTCGCCGCCCGGCTGCCACCGGGGGGTGCCGTAGGGGTTGGAGAGGCTGATGGTGTTGGCCCCCTCCACCGGCCACTGGAGGAAACGGCTGGCCGTCTCATCCACCACGTAGACGCCGTAGAGCCAGGGATCTTCATCGCCGGCCAGCTGGGGCAGGAGGGTCCCGCCGGGGCTGTTTGCGTCATATTCCACCTTCAGCCGCCCCGTGGACAGCGTGTAGGTCTTGGTCTGCTCCGAGCCGTCAGTGAAGGTCACCGTCACCGTCAGCCGGGCGCCGTCCAGCCGGTCGATGCTCTCCTGGTTCGCCGCCCGGGGATCCCCGTCCCAGTCGATATCGCCGGTGTCCGGGATCAGGAAGCCGTAGCGCACCTCCGGGTCATAGCCTTCCGTGACGGCAGCGCCCAGGTCCGTCACCACCTCCATGGTCAGGGCCCCCTCTTCCTCGTCGCTGTAAACAGCATTGATCACTCCTTCGCCGTTGGGAAGCCGGTACTCCGTGCCGTTGGCCTCGGCTTCCAGATAGTTCTGCACCTCTTCCCTGGAGAGGTCGGTCAGGGTCCTGCTGCGGTACAGCGCCTCCCGGTCAATGGCAAGGGAAATGGTCCGGATGTTCTCCCCCGTCACCTGGAACAGACAGCCGGTGTAGTGGCCGTCCTCGGCGGACCAGGAACCCTGACCGGCTGTGCTGAAGGCCAGCCCCCCGTTGGCGTTGGCTTCGTAACGCTCCCCCGTGTCGGCGGCGTAGGCCGTCAGGCCGAAGGAGAGGGCGGGCAGGGCCGTCACCGGCGCGCCGTCGGCGACCGTCTCCCCGCCGCCGATGGGTCCCAGCGTCACAGAACCCACCACCAGCGCCAGGGCACAGGCGGCGCACACCGCCGCCCGGAGCACCGGCCGCCGCTTCCCGGGCGCCAGGCGTTTGGGGCCGGACGGCTGTTTCCCCGTCTCCGCCGCCTGCTGCCGGGCAGCAGACAGCACCCGGTCATTCAGCCCGGCGGGGGGCTGGATATGCTCCATCAAATTCTGATAATCGCGCTTCTTCATGGTCGTCTCCTCCCAGCAGGTCTTTCAGTCTCTTTCGGGCCCGGCGGAGCCGGGTGCGGACCGTGGCCGCCGGAATGTCCAGCAGCCCGGCGATCTCCTCCGTGGAATACCCCTCGGCATAGTACAGGTGGATGGGGATGCGCAGCTTTTCCGGCAGGCGGGCCACTGCGTCCCACAGCTCTGCGGCGCCGCTGTCCGCTTCCGCGGCAGTCTCCGGCAGGTCCGCCAGCGCCATCACCGGACGCCGCAGGCGGAAGCGGTGCAGGTCATGGCACCGGTTCACCGTGCACCGCAGCAGCCAGGCCCGCAGGTGCTCCCTGTCCCAGCCCGCCGTGTCCTGGCCCAGCAGCCGGAGAAACACGTCCTGGTACACGTCCTCCGCGTCCTGGACGCTCTGCATCCGGCACAGGGCCAGCCGGTAGACGGCGGCGCCGTGGTGTTCCATGGCATTGCGCAGCAGGATTTCAGGATCTTCCATGCAATGCCTCCTTTCTCTCGTTTGAAAAGCGCTTTCACTGAATACACGCAGGGCCCGGCGGAAATGTTCCGCCCAGGCAAAAATTTTCTGCCGCGGGGGAGCTGCCGCACAGCCCGGCCCGCCGGGGCCGGAACATCCTCCCATATGCGAAAAGGGAGAGCGCATCCGCGCTCTCCCTTCCCTCACGCTTCTTTGATTCCGTAGATCTCAAACCGGCCGATCAGGTTCTGGACCGTCAGCTTCTGGGCCAGCAGCTGCTGGTAGGTGGTTCCCCGATTCTTTCCCGCGGCGCGGAGCTTGTCCATGTCCGCCAGGACCTTGTCCCGCTCCTTCAGCAGGTCGGCGTACATGCGGTCGTATGCCGCCAGCTTCTCTGCGTCCGTCATCATACGTTGAACCGGAAGTAGACCATGTCGCCGTCCTGGACCACATAGTCCTTGCCCTCGCTGCGGAGCAGGCCCTTCTCCTTGGCGGCGTTGACGCTGCCGCACTTGATCATGTCGTCGTAGGCGATGACCTCCGCCCGGATGAAGCCCCGCTCGATGTCGGAGTGGATCTTGCCGGCGGCCTGGGGGGCCTTGGTGCCCTTCTTGATGGTCCAGGCCCGGCACTCGTCCTTGCCGTAGGTCAGGAAGGAGATGAGTCCCAGCAGGGCGTAGGAGCACTTGATGAGCCGGTCCAGGCCGGACTCCTCCACCCCCAGCTCCTCCAGGAACATCAGCTTCTCCTCGCCCTCCAGCTCGGCGATGTCCTGCTCCATCTTGGCGCAGATGGGCAGCACCTGACTGCCCTCGGCGTCGGCGATGGCCTTCACCTGCTGGTAGTACTGGTTATGCTCCAGATCGGTGAAGCCCGCCTCGTCGGTGTTGGCGGCGTAGATCACCGGCTTCAGCGTCAGCAGGTCAGAGGTGGCGATCAGGGCCGCGTCGTCCTCGTCACAGGCAAAGGTCCGGGCCAGATTGCCCCCGTCCAAGTGCTTCTGGAGGGCGGTGAACACGTCCACCTCGTGCTGGAACTTCTTGTCGCCCTTCAACGCCTTGGTGGCCTTCTCCACCCGGCGCTGGACCATCTCCAGATCCGCCATCACCAGCTCCATGTTGATGATGTCGATGTCTCGCTGGGGGTCCGTGCTGCCCTCCACGTGGATGACGTTCTCGTCGTCAAAGCAGCGGACCACGTGGACGATGGCGTCGGTCTCCCGGATGTTGGCCAGGAACTTGTTGCCCAGGCCCTCGCCCTTGCTGGCGCCTTTCACCAGGCCCGCGATGTCCACGAACTCGATGACCGCCGGGGTCTTCTTGTCCGGCTGGTACATCTCCGCCAGCTTGTCCAGCCGCTCGTCCGGCACCGCCACCATGCCCACGTTGGGGTCGATGGTGCAGAAGGGGTAGTTGGCACTCTCGGCGCCGGCGTTGGTGATGGCGTTGAACAGGGTCGATTTGCCCACATTGGGCAGACCCACGATTCCTAATTTCATAGTTCTCTACATCTCCTTATTTTTCAAGGGCTGTCCCGGTGGACAGACCTCTCTCTACGTTCCGTCAGCCTGCGTCTGTTTCATGGCTGATCCCATCGATAAAGCGGTTGCCATTGGCGGGATCAAAATAGCTGTCCGTGTAGTACCATCCCGTCTCCGCATCAAAGTAATCTCCCAGATAGCGGATCCGGTTGATGGCACCGATGGAATCGGCATTTCCGGTCACGTCCACCCAGTTTCCCGCCTCGTCCTTTTCCCAGATGGAGCATACGGTCCCTTCCTCATACACATATCGGACGATCGGCTCTCCAGTCGCATCCGCGATGCC
>DWXY01000013.1 GCA_019118935.1 Candidatus Oscillibacter pullicola | reverse complement strand
ACCCAGTATTACTTCCTGTCCGGCTTCACCTCCAAGCTGGCCGGCACCGAGCGGGGCATCACCGAGCCCACTCCCACCTTCTCCGCCTGCTTCGGCCAGGCCTTCCTGGAGCTGCACCCCACCAAGTACGGCGAGGAGCTGGTGAAGAAGATGCAGAAATCCGGCGCCAAGGCCTATCTGGTGAACACCGGCTGGAACGGCACCGGCAAGCGCATCTCCATCAAAGATACCCACGGCATCATTGACGCCATTCTGGACGGCTCTATCCTGACTGCTCCCACCAAGACCATCCCCTACTTCAACTTTGAGGTGCCCACCGCTCTGCCCGGCGTGGACCCCGCCATCCTGGACCCCCGGGACACCTACGCGGACGCCGGCGAGTGGGATACCAAGGCCAAGGATCTGGCCTCCCGCTTTGTGAAGAACTTCGCCAAGTATGCCACCAACGAGGCTGGCAGGGCCTTGGTGGCCGCCGGCCCCAAGGCGGAGTAAGCGAAAAACTGAAAAGCCGTGTCAGGGCGCCGCAGAAGCGGCGCCCTGACCTTACTTTGACACAACCGCAAGGCCGCTCTGCAAACGCAGAGCGGCCTTGTTTTACCGGTATGACAGGATTTTTACCGAATGTACTCCCCGCAGTGCGGACAGTAGCGGGGAATGCCGCCCCGGGGATCCCAGTGTCCGCCGCAGTGGGGACAGCGGAAGAACAGCAGCGTCTGGAGAACAACCGCCATAAAAACCGCAGCCCCCAGCCACAGCAGCCATCCAATCTCCAGGGACCCGCCGATGAGCATCAGGACGAATCCCGCGATCAGCCCCACCCACAGCAGCGCATAGCTCTTCTGGTAGTCCATAGCCGCCTCCCGTTCAGTCCAGAGGCTTCTTGCAGTAAGGGCAGGTCTTGGGCAGGGTCCGCTTGGGCAGATCCCGCTTGCAGTGGGGGCAGTGGTAGAAGAAATTCATCTGAAGCGTCCCCGCCAGCACGCAGATGATGCCCAGCGCGCCGATGACGGTCCTGCCGGTGAGGCCGCCGATCAGCATCACCAGGATGCCGCCGACGCCCAGAATCCGCATCAGCCAGTAACTCATTCTGTAATTCAAGCTGTTCACCTTCTTTCCAGCCGGGAACTCCGGCAGCGTCTCACGTACGGTCCGGGAATTTTTCGCAGAGCCGGTCCAGCTCGTCGATCAGGGCCCCCAGCTCCTGCGCCTCCATGGTGCAGGTAATCTCGGCCGTGTCGTCCCCGTCCATGGTGTTGGGCAGATAGAAGGACACGCCGAATGCAAAGGTTCCCTCCCCTGCCGCCCGGGCGGCCAGGGAGAAGTAGAAATCCTCCTGGAAGTCACTGACGTACACATCCCGGATCCCGGCCTTCAGCACCTTCAGCCCGGCGGTCATGCTCTGAAGCTCGTGGGTCAGCAGGCAGCTGTTGGAGTCCTTCACCACGTCTCCGTCCTCCTTGTTCCAGGTGGCCCGGAGCACCAGCCAGTTCCGGTCGTCGCTGGTGGGGTCGCCGCCGTCCGGCGGAAATTCATAGTTCACGATGTCCAGCTTCAGGCTGGACTCCTCATTGCGGAAGAGCATCTGGGGTTCTCCTTTTCAGTCGTTGTGATGGGCGGCGTAAAACGCGTCGTAGTCCGCCAGCTGCTTCTGCAGCAGGGCCGGGGTGTCCAGCCCGTAGGGGCAGCGGGACTTGCAGGCGTTGCAGTGGACGCAGTTTTCGATCTGGTGCATCTTGGCCCGCCACTCGTCGCTCAGATAAGGCTTGTAGGGCGCTCGCCGCAGCAGCTGGGCCATCCGGGCCGCCTGGGGGATGTCAATGCCGGCGGCGCAGGGCAGGCAGTAGCCGCAGGAGCGGCAGAAGTCCCCCGCCAGCTCCTTCCGGTCGCGGTCGATCACCGCCTGGAGCTCCGGCGTCATGCGGGGATCCCGCTCCGTCAGCTCCAGCCACTGGTCCAGCTCCCATTCGTGCTGGATGCCCCAGATGGGCACCACGCCCGGGTGCTCCTGCATAAAGGCGTAGCAGGCCTCCGCATTGTTCAGCAGGCCGCCGGAGAGGCCCTTCATGGCGATGAAGCCCATGTCGTGCTCCCGGCACAGCTCCACCAGCTCCAGGTCCTTCTCCGTGGCCAGGTAGCAGAAGGGAAACTGCAGCGTCTCAAAATTACCGGACGCAATGGCCTCGTGGGCTACCTTCAGCCGGTGGTTGGTGATGCCGATGTGGCGGATGTAGCCCTTCTGCTTGGCCTCCAGTGCGGCAGCAAAGGGGCCGTCCGGGTCGTGGATATCCGGCAGCACCGCCGGATTGTGGAACTGGAACAGGTCGATGTAATCCGTCCGCAGGCTGCGGAGGCTCTGCTCGATGTGGGCCTGGACCGTCTTTTTGTCCCCTCCGCCGCTCTTGGTGGAAATCACCACGTTCTGCCGCACGTCGTGGAGGGCCTCTCCCAGTTTTTCCTCGCTGTCGGTGTACATATTCGCGGTGTCGAAATAGTTGATCCCCGCCTCATAGGCCCGGCGGACCAGCTTCACCGCGTCCGCCTTGGAGATCCGCTGAATAGGCAGGGCGCCGAACGCCGTCTTGGTCACCAGCAGGCCGGTGCGGCCCAGTCTGATTTTCTCCATGATAGTTCCTCCTTCCCGCGCAGAGCGGGTCATTTCCCTGCATTGGATTGTATCACATTTTTCCAGGTTTGCAAACCGCAAATCCTGTGATATGATAGGGGCAGAACATCGCTCCGGAAGGACACGATCCCCCGTCCGGCACTCCGGCGGCACCGCCCCCAACCTGTCCGGAGCTCGTCCGGCGGGGCGGGACCCGGACGGTCCCGGAGGGGGATTTGGACAGAGACAGAGGAGGCGCCCTATGGCACAGAATGAGCTCCATTTGAAAGTGACGCTGCGGATTTACAGCGACGATGACCAGCGCTGCTTCGGCCCCGGCATTGCCACCTTGCTGCAGCGGGTGCGGGAGCACCACTCCCTCCGGGCCGGGGCCGCCTCCATGGAGATGGCCTACTCCAAGGCGTGGCGCATCATCCGCACGGCGGAGGCGGTGTTCGGGTGCAAGCTGCTCTCCTCCACCATCGGGGGCGCCCACGGCGGCGGCGCGGTGCTGACGCCGGAGGCCGAGCGCCTTCTGGCAGCCTATGAGGCCTACTGCGCCGATGTGGGTGCCTACGCCCAGGGGAAATTTGAGGAGGCCTTCCGCTTTTACCGGGAGCTGGACCATCGGCCGTGACCCGGTGCGGCGTGAGCCGCCGCGCCTGCGCAGGAGTCATCCTCTCTGAAGAAGAAAACGGGACCGGAGCCTGTGCGGCTCCGGTCCCTCCGTGTTTTGCGGCGCTTACGTCCGGGGACGGGTGGGATCCTCCTCCGTGGGGCTGGGGATCGGGTGCTCCTTGTGGGCCACCATGGTCTGGATCAGCTCCACGGTCCGGCCCAGGCCCAGATAGCTGGAGTCGATGCAGAAGTGGTAGCTGTCCACACTGCCCCACTTTTTGGAGGAATAGTACTCGTAATAGGACGCCCGGCGCTTGTCGGTCTTGAGGATCAGCTGGCGGGCCTTCTCCGGCGTGAGGTTCTGCCGCTGGGCCACCCGCTGGATACGGACCTCCAGCGGTGCGCTGATAAACAGGCTCAGGTGGTTGGGATAGTCCGCCAGGGCGTAGTCCGCGCACCGGCCGATGATGACGCAGGGGCCCTGGTCCGCGATGTGCCGGATGGTGTTGAAGGTGGCCAGATACACCTGCTGTTCCAGAGAGTCGCCCACGCCGCTGCCGGGCAGGGCGAACATGTAGGAATCCATGGCGATGGAGTACAGGAGGCTCTTGGGCCGCTCGTCGAAGTTTTCAAAGATCTTCTCGCACAGGCCGCTCTTCTTGGCGGCCTCCTGCAGCAGCTCCTTGTCATAGAAGGGAATGCCCAGCTCCTTGGCCACGCGGATGCCGATCTCCTTGCCGCCGCTGCCAAACTGCCGGCCGATGGTGATGATGGTTTTCATAGAGAACCCTCCTCTCCTTGTTGGTTCTATTATACCGCAAGAAGAGGCCGCCGTCAAACAGTACCCGGCGGACCGTCGCCGGAATCCCCCTCATCCGGCGGCAGGGGATGCCAGGGCTCCTGTTTTCCGGGGAAAAACCGGCGGGTAACAGCGTCCTTCACCGTCTCCACCAGCGCATACCAGAGGCGGCCCGCCACAAAGAGGATCACCAGGGCCAGCAGGACGGCGCCGACCTGCCCCAGGGGAATCGACATGGCACGCGCTCCTCACTTCGTGGCGTAGCGGGTCTTGAAGAAATTCTCAAAGGCCTGCTGCTCCGGTCCCTGGTCCACGTAGATGAACAGCTTCTCATCCTCCAGCCACTCAAAGGTGTTGATGGCCAGATAGTGCTTTCCGTCCGGATAGATGATGAAGGCGTCCGTGGGGTACTTGTTCTGATAGGCCTTTTTGACTGCGGACCGGGGGCAGATCTCCGGATCGCCGCAGCCGGACAGATCCGGCACCGTGGGCACGACCACCACCGTGGGGTCCGCCCCCTCCTTCCAGCCCACGATCAGGCTGCCGTATGTCGTCTTGCTGCCGTGAACCAGGCCGTAGTTGAAGCGCTTCACATCCTCCGTATAGGCGGCCACCAGCTGGTACTGCCCGCCGTCCGGCACCACGCTGTCGAACAGGCGCCGCATCTTCTGCTTGCTGTCCGCGCTTTTGGCCTGGTCAATTTCAGGTCCCTTGAAGAGTTTTCCGAAAATTCCCATGACAATCCCTCTCTTATGTTTTGGTTTTATATTAACCAGTTTATTGCATCTGGTTAATATATGAGATATCATACCAAAAGAAACCGAATTGTGCAACCGGGTAATTATCAGAGTGCAAAAAAAGGCCGCCCATCAGCGGTCTTTTTTTACATTGCGCAGGGAGGCGAGATAGTTCACCAAAAATTTCACGTGCAGCGCCGCCGTCTCCTCCAGATGCGAGGGGAACAGAAACGGCATGGACTCCGGCGCGGAGTTGTAGATCAGGAGGCAGGAGAATACCAGGTTCGCCAGCACCTCCGGCGGGCAGTCCGCCTCCCGGATCTCCAGCAGCGCCATCAGTTGGAGGAAGAACGCACGCTGCCCGGGTCGGAAGTTCTGGAATCGCTCCGGCGTCAGGCGGCGGTGCAAGTCCGCCTCCTCCCCCTGGGTCATCACCAGGATCCCGTGGTCCCGGTGGCGGAGAATCGTCCGGAAAAACGACTCCACGTGCTCCTCCCAGGTCCCCTCCGGCCGGGCCAGCTCCTGTTCCAGCAGCCGGAGCAGACGGCAGCGCTGCTCCTCCATCATCTGGAGGGAAAAATCCTCCAGTGAGTCAAAAAACGTGTAGAAATAGGGTTTGGAGATCCCCACCGCGCGGGTGAGCTCTGCCAGATGCAGTCCGCCCAGGCCCTTGTTCACTGCCATCTCCAGTCCCGTGTCCAGCAGCGCCTGCCGCACCCGGGCCCGGTCCTCCTCCGTATAGGTCTTGCGGGCCATGGCATCCCCTCCCCTTTTTCATCTGGTGCCAGTATAACACAATTCCCGGAAAAAGAAAACCGTTCTGCCGCGCACCCCAAAAAAGCAGCCCGGCCGCTGTGCGCGGCCGGGCTGCTTTTGAAGATCTCACGCCTCCGGCATGGGCTTGCCCAGGCGCTTGTACATGGTCTTTTTCACCGCCCGGAGGATGTTCTCATACCCAGTGCAGCGGCACAGGTGGCCGGACAGGAGCTTCCGCAGCTGGTCGTCCGTGTACTCCTTCCCGCTCTCCAAAATCTCCACCGCGGTCAGGATGAAGCCCGGGGTGCAGAAGCCGCACTGGATGGCCGCCTCGTCCACAAAGGCCTGCTGGATGTCGCTGAGCTCGCCGTTGGGGCCCAGCAGCCCCTCCAGGGTGCGGATGTGCTTGCCCTCCGCCCAGACCGCCAGATAGATGCAGGAGTTGTAGGCCTCCCCGTCGATCAGGACGTTGCAGGCACCGCACTCCCCCACCTCGCAGCCCTTCTTCACGGAGGTCATCCGGAAGTCGTTGCGGAGCATGTCCGTCAGGCTGGCCCGCACGTCCACCGTGCGCTCCACATCCTTGCCGTTCAGATTGAAGTGAACGGTCTGATACTGCATCACATGCTTTTCCATCACAGGTCACCTCCCGCCAGCTTCACCGCTTCGATGAACGCCCGCCGGGCGCTCTCCACCGCGATGTGCATCCGGAAATCCTTGGCCGCCCGCCAGGAGTCCCGGGGATTGATGTCCTCCTTCACCGCCTGGGCAAAGCGCTCCGCCAGCTCCAGGCTCACCGGCTGACCGGCTGCGAGACCCTCGGCGGTCTCCGCCCGCAGGGGCACCGGGCCCGCCACGCCGAAAGCCACTCTCGCCCGCTCCACGGTCTTTTTGTCGGCGGAGAGGCGGACGTTCACCGAGGTCCCCAGGGTGGCGATGTCCATGGCATTCCGCATGGCATACTTAATATAGTGGCCAAATGTGTCAGTATAACTGTCCTTTTCGATCAGGATGGCCGTCTGGAGCTCGCCGGGACGGATATCCACCTTGCCCGCCCTGATATAGAACTCCCGGATGGGCTGACGGCGGACGCCGTCGGGTCCCGTCAGCTCCACAATGGCGTCGTAGGCGTGGAGGGTGGAGGCGGAGTCGGCGGAGGTGACGCCGTTGCAGGTGTTGCCGCCGATGGTGCCGATGTTGCGGATCTGGGGGCCGCCCACCTGGTCCACGGCCTCTCCCAAAACGTTGAGGTATTTCTGGATCAGCGGATCCCGGGTGATGTGGGAAAAGCTGGTGAGGGAGCCGATCCGCAGGGTGCCGTCCGCCTCCAGGGTCACGCCCCGGAGTTCATCCAGCCCATAGATGGAGATCAGCTCCACGCCGGCCCGCTTGCCCTCCCGCATCTGCACCAGCACGTCGGACCCGCCGGCGATGATCTGGGCATCCGGATGGGCCACCCGGAGGGCCACCGCGTCCTGAACGCTCTTCGCCTGATACAGGGCTTTCATATCATACATGAGTGGTTCCCTCCTTTAGTCTTCGATCAGCCCGGCCTCTTTGAACCCGCGGTAGAGGACATGGGGCGTGATGGGGCATGCGTCAAAGGCCACACCTGTGGCGTTCAGGATGGCGTTGCGGATGGCCGGCGCCGGTGAGCAGGCCGGCGGCTCGCCCAGGGCCTTGGTGCCGTAGGGAGAGGTGGGCTCCGGGTTCTCCACGAACGCCGCCTGGAGCGTGGGATGGTCCATAAAGGTGGACAGCTTGTAGTCCAGCAGGTTGTTGTTCAGGGGCTTTCCGGTTTTCTCGTCGAACTTCAGCTCCTCGGAAAGGCCGTAGCCGATGGCCATGGACATGCCGCCGTGGACCTGGGCCTCCGCCAGAGCGGGGTTGATGAGGGTGCCGCAGTCGTGGACATTGACGATGTTCAGCAGCTTCACCTTGCACATGGGGATGTCCACCTCCACCTCCGCGAAGGAGCAGCCGAAGGAGTAGGCGTTGGACTTGATCTGGGCCGTGGTCTCCGCGGTGATGTGCTGGCTGTGCTCCAGGGAGTAGAGTCTCTCGGTGGCCAGCTCGCCCAGGGTCTTGAGGACCCGGCCGTCGGACTTGCGGACGATCTTGCCATCCACCAGATCCAGAACAGATACCGGCATCCGGGTCTGCTCATGGGCGATCTGCAAAATCCGCTCCCGCAGGGCCAGGGCCGTCTGCATGATGCTGAAGCCGCCGATGTACGTCTGCCGGGAGGCGTAGGCGCCGGTGCCGAAGGGCGTCACGTCCGTGTCCTGGGTGGAGACCACATGGACATCCTCCACGGGCACGCCCACCGCGTCCGCCACCATCTGGGAATAGGCGGTGTCGCAGCCCTGGCCGATCTCCGTCTCGCCGGTCTGGAACTGGAGGGAGCCGTCCTGGTTCAGCACCATCCGGCAGGAGGAGGACTCCAGGGAGATAGGCCACACGGCGGTGTTGTACCAGAACACCGCAAGGCCCACGCCCCGCCGGATGGGGCCGGTCTGGTTCTGGTATTCCCGGTATTTCCGCTGGTAATCCAGCATCGCCATTCCCTTGTCCATGCACTGGTTGAAGGTGTCGGCGTACAGCTCGTTCTTGGAGAAGCCGTCGGTATAGCCCACGGGCATCAGATTCTTCCGCCGGAATTCCATGGGCTCCATGCCGAGGCGGGCGCAGATGTCGTCGATGTGGCACTCCCCGGCCCACATGGCCTGGGGGATGCCGTAGCCCCGCATGGCGCCAGCGGCGGGGCGGTTGGTATACACCGTCCAGCAGTCGCACTCCAAATTGTCGCAGGGGTACAGCTGGGGAAAGGCGCCCATACCCTTGGCCACGATGCTGTGGCCGTGGGAGGCGTAGCCCCCCTGGTTGGACCAGGCCTCAAACTTCCGGGCCACCAGAGTGCCGTCCGGCCGGACGTAGGAGACGATGTGGGTGCGGATGGCGTGGCGGACCCGGTTGGAGACAAAAGTCTCCTCCCGGCTGCACTCCAGATGCACCAGCCGTCCCCCCACCTGGGTGGAGAGCCAGGCGCACAGAGGCTCGTACAGAGCGTCCTGCTTGTTGCCGAAGCCGCCGCCGATGTAGGGCTTGATGATCCGCACCTTACCCCAGGGCAGGCCCAGTGCCTGCCCCACCACCCGGCGGATGATGTGGGGGATCTGGGTGGAGGTGACCACCACCACCCGGCCCGCCTCCTCGTAGGCGAAGCAGCCGTGGTTCTCGATGTGGCAGTGCTGGACCGTGGGGGTGTCGTACCAGCCCTCCACACGGATCAGGCCCGGCTCCTGGATGGCGGTCTGATAGTCGCCCTTGCGGATGTCCGTGTGCTTCAGCACATTGCCGGGACAGTCCTCATGGATCTGCGGCGCATCGGGCTCCATGGCCTTCTGCACGTCCAGGACGAAGGGCAGCTCCTCATACTCCACCTTCAGGGCCCGGACGGCCTGGGCGGCAGCCACCTCGTCCTCCGCGATGACGGCGGCGATGTCATCGCCGTAATACCGCACGTGGCGATTCAGCAGCAGCCGGTCCGCTACGTCCTGGTGGGCAGGGTCCGTGGACCAGGGGTGTCCCGCTGTGGGGAAGGGGTAATTGGGCACGTCGAAGCAGGTCAGGACCTTCACCACGCCGGGAACGGCCTCCGCCTCCGTAGTGTCGATGGACTTCACATAGCCGTGGGCGATGGTGGCGTGCAGGATCCTGGCCACCAGGGCGCTTTGATCGCACAGGTCCGCCACATACTTGGCGCGGCCCGTGGCTTTTTCATAGGCGTCCACACGGGTGACGCTTTTGCCGACGCTTTTGCTCATCAGGCAAGCCTCCTTTTTTGATCAAAGTTCCGCCGCCCATTGACTGGACACGGCGAAAGCGGATATACTACTGATAAAATGAGGTGATGGATGTGGAAAACAGGCCGAAAATCGGCTGTGTGGTCATGGCCGCCGGCAACGCCCGGCGGTTCGGGGACAACAAGCTGGCCGCCCAGCTGCGGGGCAGGAGTCTCATCCTCCGGGCGCTGGAAGCCGTCCCGGCGGAGAAATTCGACAAAGTCGTGGTGGTGACCCAATACCCGGAGGTCATGCACCTGGCGGGGGAGTTCCACTTCGCCGCCATCCACAATCCCCACCCGGACTATGGCATCAGCCACACCATCGAGCTGGGCCTGACGGCCCTGCGGGACTGTGACGGGGTGCTGTTCCAGGTCAGTGACCAACCGCTGCTGCGGCGTGAGAGCGTGGCGGAGCTGGTGGACCGCTGGCGCGCCCGGTCGGAAAAGATCGCGGCTCTGGGCCACGGCGGCGTCCGGGGCAACCCCTGCCTCTTCCCCGCCCGGTTCTTTCCGGAGCTGCTGGAGCTGCGGGAGGACCACGGCGGCAACACCGTCATCCGGCGGCATGAGGCGGATCTCTTCCTTCTGGAAGTCCCGGCGGAGGAGCTCCACGACGTGGACACCGCCCAGGCCCTGGAGGAATTGAAGGCAAAGGAGCAGGCATGAATCCCACCGTCTATGAATTCGATGCGGTGATCCGGAAGGTGCCGGACATCGACGGCGCCTATGTAGAGTTCCCCTACGATGTCCGGGAGCTGTTCGGCAAGGGCCGGGTCAAGGTGGCCGCCACCTTTGACGGCGTCCCCTACGCGGGGAGCCTGGTACGGATGGGCACTCCCGGTCACATCCTGGGGATGCGCAAGGACATCCGGGCCCAGATCGGGAAACAGCCCGGCGACACCGTCCATGTGACGGTGCGGGAGCGGGGGTAACGCAGATTTTGACAGGCCGCGGCGGTACTCCCGCCGCGGCTCTTTTTTATTTGCGGCTGTATGGCGTGCCCTCCAGAGGCAGACTGGTGCGGAACTTGCCGTCGTAGCGATAGTAGGCGTCCGCAATGGCCGGGGCTGTGGGGATGGACGTGATCTCGCCGATGCCGATGGCGCCGCAGGCCACGTTCAATCCCTCTTTTTCCACGATGATGGGGGTGATCTCCGGGATCTGGTTGGCCCGGAACAGGCCCAGCGTGCCGTATTTGGCGGTGGGTTTGCAGTCCGTCAGGGGATACCGCTCCGTCAGGGCAAAGCCCATGCTCATCACCACGCCGCCCTCGATCTGTCCTTCGATGGACAGGGGATTCACGGCCTTGCCCACATCGTGGGCGGCCACCATCTGGCGGATTTTCCCCTCGTCGTCCAGGATGCACACCTGGGTGGCGTAGCCGTAGGCCACGTGGCTGACCGGGTTGGGCACCGGCGCCCCCAGGGGGTCCGTCTTGCCCAGGTATTCGCCATAGAACTCCTGGCCATTCAGGGCGTCCAGACCGCCGTCCCGCTCCAAGGCCTCCTTCAGGTCCTGGCAGGCCCGGCGGACCGCCTCGCCGGTGAACAGCGTCTGGCGGGAGCCGGAGGTGGTGCCGGAGTCCGGCGCGCAGTAGGTATTGGACCGCTCGTAGACGATCTTGTCCCGGGGAATGCCCGTCTGCTCGTAGACCATCTGGGTCAGCACCGTGCCCAGGCCCTGTCCGATGCAGGAGGCGCCGGCAAAGATGTGGAGCTTGCCGTCCTCCACCACCAGGCGGCACCGACCGGTGTCCGGGATGCCCACGCCCACGCCTGCGTTCTTCATGGCGCAGGCCAGGCCCACATACTGGTTGTTCTCCACATAGGGCTTCACGGCCTCCAGCGTCTCCACCAGGCCGGTGGAGTTGTCCACGATCTGGCCGTTGGGCAGCTCCTGGCCCGGGCGGATAGCATTGCGGTAGCGGATCTCCCAGGGGGAGATCCCCACGATGTCCGCCATCTGGTTCAGCAGGCTCTCGATGCAGAAGCAGGTCTGGGTGACGCCGAAGCCCCGGAAGGCCCCGGCGGGGGGATTGTTGGTGTAATAGGCCCATCCGTCGATCTCGAAGTTCTGATAGTTGTAGGGACCGGCGGCGTGGGTGCAGGCCCGCTCCAGCACCGGCCCGCCCAGAGAGGCGTAGGCCCCGGTGTCGGCGATGACCTCGGCGGCCACGCCCTGGATGATGCCGTTCTCGTCACAGCCGATGGAGAACTCCATCTCCATGGGGTGGCGCTTGGGGTGGATCAGAATGCTCTCCGCCCGGGTGAGCTTCACCTTCACCGGGCGCTTGGTGAGATAGGCGATCAGGGCGGCGTGGTGCTGGACCGTCACGTCCTCCTTGCCGCCGAAGCCGCCGCCCACCAGGCAGTTGCGGACCTTCACCTTCTCCGCCGGCAGGCCCAGCATCCCCATGGTTTCGTGCTGGGTGTCGTAGGCGCCCTGGTCCGTGGAGAGGATCATGACCCCGTCCCCGTCGGGATAGGCCACGGCGCACTCCGGCTCCAGAAAAGCGTGCTCCGTCCAGGGGGTGGAGAAGTGCTGGGTCAGCACGTGTTTCGATTTTGCGATGGCCTCCGCCGGGTTGCCCCGCTGGATGTGCTTGTGGGTCAGCAGGTTCCCGGTCCGGTGGACCAGGGGGGCGTCGGGCAGCATGGCCTCCCGGGGACTGCGGACCATGGGCAGCTCCTCATAGTCCACCCTCACCAACGCCTTGGCCTGGGCCAGGATCTCCGGCGTCTCCGCCGCCACCAGGCAGATGGCGTCCCCCAGGTAGTGGGTGATGTCTCCCACGGCGATCATGGTGTCCCAGTCCTTCACCAAGTGGCCCACCTTGTTCTGCCCGGGGATGTCCTCCGCCGTAAAGACCCCCACCACGCCGGGCAGGGCCTTGGCCTCCTCCGTGTGGATGGCCAGCACCCGGGCCCGGGGGTATTGGGACCGGACGGCGCTGCCGTAGATCATGCCGTCCAGATAGATGTCGTCGGGATAGATGCCGGTGCCGGTGACCTTCTCCTCCACGTCCACCCGGGGCACCCGCTGCCCCAGGGACCAGTCGGCGGGAGCCGGCGGCACCTCGCCCTTGCGGAACAGCTCGGCGGCCAGCAGGATGCCGTCGATGATCTTCACATAGCCGGTACAGCGGCAGATGTTGTTGCGGATGGCGTAGGCCGCCTCCTCCCGGGTGGGATTGGGATTCGTGTCCAGCAATCCCTTGGCACTCATCACCATGCCCGGGATGCAGAAGCCGCACTGGACCGCCCCCGCCATGCCGAAGGCGTAGGTGTAGACCTGCTTTTCAAAATCGGTCAGCCCCTCCACCGTGACGATGGACTTGCCCTCCAGCTTGTCCGTCTGGGGGATGCAGGCCTTGGTGGGCTTGCCGTCGATCAGCACCGTGCAGGTGCCGCAGGCGCCCTCACTGCACCCGTCCTTCACACTGGTGAGATGCAGGGTATCCCGCAGATAGCGGAGCAGCTTCTGGTTGTTTTCCACTGTCACGGCCCGGCCGTTCACGGTAAATTTTGCCATGGCAAGTTCCTCCTTGACTGCCGTGCCCAACCCTGGTCCCACGGTCATCGGTGTTCTTCCGGAAAGGTCGACCTTTCCACTGTCTCTATTATACAATAACTTTCCCGCCGCCGCAACTGGACTTTGTCCGGCACGTTATTTTATCTCAGAAACAACGCCTCTGGGCGGCAGTTCCCAGCCCACGATCAGGGCGCCCTTCCGGACGGTGATCCGGGCCTTGGGCTCGATGATGTGGTTGCTGACGCCCAGGGGAAACTCCGCCGAGAGGGACGCGTGGGAGAGGGGATACTGCACGCCCTTCTCGTCAATGCCGGAGGCCGGCTCCCCCAGGCAGAAGACGGAGAGCAGGCCCCACTCCACCGTCTGCTCCACGGTGATGGTCTCATTCTCCACAGCCGTCCACACAAAATCGTTGTCATAGAGGTAGCCCCTGGCCCCATGGCGGCGCAGATACAGCAGCGTCTGCAGATTGGCCAGCGTGTGATCCAGCCGCTTGCCGCCGGTGCCGCCGTAAATGTAAAACTCGCCGCAGCCCTGCTCCAGCCCCGTCTTCACCGCCAGCATGGTGTCCGTGTCGTCCTTCTCCACCGGCACCCGGCGGACATGGTCAAAGTCCGCGGGCTGATCCATGGAGTCAAAGTCCCCCAGCAGCAGATCCGGGGTGATCCCCGCCTGGCGGCAGGCCAGATACCCGGCATCCGCCGCCAGCACCAGATCCCCTGTCTGGGGCCGCTCCCGCAGGCCGTAATAGGTGCCGGCGGCAAAAATGAAGCATCGTTTCAATGGGTCCACTCCCCGTCTTGTTCATTGAGATGTCACGCAGCCGCCGCGCCGTGAAATCCGGCGGCCGCTCTTACAGCCATTGTACCATGATTCCGCGTCCATGACAAACAGAACTTCCTGACAGAAGAGCCGCATCCAGGCAGCGCCCGGACACGGCTCCTCCGTTTACTGGATATGCTCCTCACAGAAGTTGTCCAGCACCCGATAGCCCATCTCTTCCGGCTCCGCCACCGGGAAGGTGGCGATGCTGACCGGGTCAAAGGCCGGACAGAGCCGCTTTTCCGGCTCGATCCGCAGGGCGGGCGTTCGGCTGGGGGACTTCTTCTGCGGAGCTTGTGCCTGCCGCATGCAATCACCCCGGCTCTAGCGTCTGCGAAATCTGCGGAATCATGCGGCGGCGTTCCCGGAAAAGCCCGGAAACGCCGCCGCATTCTGGAAACTCTATATTTTAATAATGTATCAGGTCTGCCCCTCCAGCTTTGCAAAGCGGTACAACACCGCTGCCAGCTGCTGCCGGGTTACCGGCCGGCGGAGCATCAGGTCCCCCGCCTCGCTGCCCTGCAAAAGGCCGTTCTCCACGGCCCAGGCCACTGCTTCCTCCGCATACGTGCTGGGGATGTTGTCCATGGCTGTTCCCTCCTGCGGCCGCCAGCCGGACCAGCCGGAGACGGCCACCTCCCGGCCGCTCCGCTGGTCCCATCTGGCCCGTGCGGTCCGGGTGTCCACGTGGGTGAAGGTCTGATAGACGCCGATCCCGCCGTGTCCGCCCAGATAGTATTCCGCTATCTGCCCCACCAGCAGAGGCGAGGCGCCGCGCACCTGAATATCCGCCGCCCTGCCCAGCAGGTGCTGGCTGGCTCTGGCGCCGCCCACCTTCTGATTGTAAGAAACGGTGCGGTACCCGCTGCTGACGGTCACCGCCCCACCGGCGGCAGCGCGGATCCGCTCCAGCAGCTCCACCAGAGCCGTGTCGATCTTCACCAGGTCCGTCCCGTCCCGGCAGGCGAACTCCCGCACCCGGAAGTGGGGGGACAGCAGCTTGTCCCCCTCCCGGGCGAGGCTGTATGTCCCCACACTCATTCCCGGGCCCGCTTTTCTGCCTGCGTGCCGAAATAGAAGGCGATCACCACGGTGAACACGGTCAAAAACTGCTCCGTGGTCACCCGGCCCGTTCCGGCCATGGCGGCAAACACCACCGTCAGAATCACCGTCACCAGGCTCTTCACCGTCAGCAGGCTGGCCAGGCGCTGTGTCAGCAGCTCCATCTCAGTCCTCCTCCGTCAGCACGTCGCCCCGCAGGCGATATCGCTTTCCGGCCATATAGACATAGGCGGTCTCCTGCCCCATGTCCACGTCCACGGTGCGGCCGTTCACCACATGGACCTTTTCCAGGCAGCCCACGCCGTGGTCCAGAATGCCCCAGCCGTTGGCCTCGTCCGGCGTCTCTCCCGCCCGGGTCTCCAACAGCTCCCGGGCGGAGAAGAGATTGCGGGCGGGGTCCAGGGTGAGCCCGCACCCCAGCTCCTTCAGGGCCTTGTTGGCCTCCTCCAGGGTCTTCTCTCCTCTGGTGTAATCGTACAGCACTTCCTCCAGGGTTTTCATCTTATGTACCATCCTCTCTCCGGGTCTTGCCCGGCTCAAATTTTACTGACGCTGTGGGCCGCCTCGCTGCGGACGAAGCCGATGTACGCCGTGCGGGCGACCTCCGCGGCGGTCATGGCCTCCTCCACGTCGCCGTTGGTGTGCTGACCTGCCAGCTTTTTGGCCGTGGTCAGGGACAGCGAACAGGTGGCGTACATCAGATCCATGGCCAGCCGGCTCTCCGTGGCCCGGCGCGCCGCCCGGGCCTCTGCCCGCCTGGCGCTCTTCCGGGAGCGGTATTCCGCCCCCGCCGCCAGCACGGTGGCCGCCCCGGCGATCAGCGCGCAGAGCACCTCCGTTCCGATCCTGCATCCCTCCTCTCAGATCCAGCGGTAGTGGGGCCGCTCCTCTTGGAACAGCCAGTGCCGCATCCAGTCGAACAGCACGATGGCGGTCCCCGCCAGCACCACCCACAGCAGGGCGTACTTCAGGCACACCTGCCCCCACAGGTTGCCCGGCAGGCGGGAGTAGTCCCAGATGTCCAGCTTCAGCCAGACGTTCAGGATCAGCCCGGCCCCCAGCTCCGCCAGGGTAATGACGCCGCCCCCGATCAACGCCTGGAGCCACAGGGGCCGTTCCCAGGCCATGTGCTCGTTGGCCAGATCCAGCGGCAGACTCAGCACCGCCGCCAGCAGGAACATGCTCCAGTGGGTGTGGCCCCGCCAGATCAGCTCCACCATGCAGTAGAGATCCCCGCCCATCAGCGACAGGATCAAGGCCTTCTGCCATCTCTTCACGTTCGTGTCCTCCCTGCTCCGAAATTTGCGGGGCTTCAACCGCTATCGTGCCTTTCCGACGGCTCCGCTATGCATGGGCGGAGCCGTCAACCATATCCTTCATTTCCCAGCTGCCGTGCACGTCCGCATGCACCACGGCGGAAATTTCTTTTCCCGCCTTCCTCTCTTCCAGGTTATATGCATCGCCCCCTCCGCTCACCACAAAAAACGCCGCGGGCATTTCTGCCCGCGGCGCAGAGAGAACGCCCCGGCGCCGTAACCGGCGCCGGGGCGTCTGTGTTTGGTCTGTTCCTTCGGAAATCAGTCCTCCGCCATCTTGCGGTACTTCTGGTACCGGGCCTTGACGTCGGCGATCTCCTTCTCGTAGAGGGCATCCGCCCGCTCGGGGAAGTTGTTCTTCAGAGAGGCGAACCGGTTCTCGCCCATCAGGAAGTCCATGAGCTTGCCGGTATCGGGCGCGGGAGAGTCCAGCTGGAAGGGGTTCTTGCCCTCGGCGGTGCGCCGGGGATCGTACCGGTACAGGTGCCAGTAGCCGCACTCCACAGCCTTCTTCATCTCGTCCTGAGAGCAGCCCATGCCGGCCTTGATGTGCTGTTCCAGGCAGGGGCAGTAGCAGATGACGATGGCGGGACCGGGATAGGACTCCGCCTCCCGCAGGGCCTTCAGGGTCTGGGCCTGGTCATAGCCCATGGCCACCTGGGCCACGTACACATAGCCGTAGGTCATCAGGATGGCGCCCAGGTCCTTCTTGGCCACCTGCTTGCCGCCGGCGGCGAACTTGGCCACGGCGGAGGTGGGGGTGGACTTGGAGGACTGTCCGCCGGTGTTGGAGTACACCTCGGTGTCCAGCACCAGCAGGTTCACGTCCCGGTTCTGGGCCATGACGTGGTCAATGCCGCCGAAGCCGATGTCGTAGGCCCAGCCGTCGCCTCCGATGGCCCAGATGGACTTCTTGGCCAGGTATTCCTTGTTCTCCAGGATGTAGGCCACGTCCTCGGTCTGCTCGCACTTCTCCAGGGCGGCCAGCAGGGCGTCGGTCACGGCGCGGGACTTCTCCCCGTCGTTCCAGTTGTCGATGTAGTCCTGGATCTCCGCGGGGGCGATGCCGGCGTCCTTCATGCTCTCCAGCCGGATCAGCAGCTCCTTGCGGATGGCGTCCTGAGCGTGGAAGAAGCCGTAGGCGAACTCGGCGTTGTCCTCAAACAGGGAGTGCTCCCAGGCGGGGCCGTGGCCCTGGCTGTCCCTGCAGTAGGGCAGTATGGGCGCGCCGCCGGAGATGGCGGAGGAGCAGCCCGCGGCGTTGCCGGCGTACATCCGGTCGCCCACCATCTGGCTCAGCAGCTTGATGTAGGTGGTCTCGGCGCAGCCGGCGCAGGCGGCGGAGAACTGGAAGTACGGCTTGGCGAACTGCATGTTCTTGACGGTCTTGCTGTTGATGACGTCCTTCTTCAGGTACTTGTCGTTCATGGCGACCTGGTCGAAGTTCACCTGCTCGGGCTTCATCTCCTCGAAGGGAGTCATCACCAGGGCGTCCGCCGTCTTGTCGCTGCTGTTGGCGGGGCAGGCGGTCAGGCACACGCCGCAGCCCAGGCAGTCATAGGGAGAGATCTGCATCCGGAAGAAGTAGCTGGGGGCGTCCTTGCCCAGGCCCTTGGCGGGCACGGTCTCGAAGGACGCGGGCACCTGGGCCTTCTCCTCCTCGGTCAGCAGCACGGGGCGGATGGCCGCGTGGGGGCAGCACATGGCGCAGCGGTTGCACTGGATGCAGCTCTCCGCGTTCCACTTGGGCACCATGGTGGCCACGCCCCGCTTGGAGAAGGCGGAGGTGCCGTTCTCCCAGGTGCCGTCCAGCACGCCGTGCTTCTGGAACACGGAGACGGGCAGCTTGTCGCCCTGCTGGCGGTCCATAGGCAGCACGATGTCCTTGACGAAGTCAGAGGCGCCCGCAGGCACGGTCACAGGAGTGTCCGGCGCGTCCGCCCAGGAGGCGGGGATCTCCACCTTCACAGCGGCGCTGATGCCCACGTCCACGGCCTTGTCGTTCTTGTCCACGATCTCCTGGCCGGCCTTCTTGAAGTAGGAGTTGTAGTTGTTCTTCTTCATATCCTCCACGGCCACGTCCAGGGGGATGACACGGGTCAGGGCGAAGAAGGCCGCCTGGAGGATGTTGTTGGTCCGCTTCTCGCCCAGGCCCACCTGCACCGCCAGCTTGGCGGCGTCGATGATGTAGAAGTTGGCGTGCTTCCGGGCCAGGTCCCGCTTCATCTTGCCGGGCAGGCGGGTCTCCAGCTCCTCCACGCTCCAGGGGCAGTTCAGCAGGAAGGTGCCGCCCTCCTTCAGGTCCTCGGTGGTGTCGTATTTGTTGACATAGGTGGGGGCATGGACCGCCACGAAGTCCGCAGAGGACACCAGGTACGTAGAGCGGATGGGCTGGTCGCCGAAGCGCAGGTGGCTCTGGGTCAGGCCGCCGGACTTCATGGAGTCATAGGAGAAATACGCCTGGGCGTACTTGTCGGCCACCAGGCCGATGGTGGAGATGGCGTTCTTGTTGGCGCCCACGGTGCCGTCGCCGCCCAGGCCCCAGATCTTGCAGGAGACCTCGCCGGGATGGGGCAGCTCCACTTCCTTGTAGTCCAGGGAGGTGTGGGTCACGTCGTCGTTGATGCCGATGGTGAAGCTGTTCTTGGGATTCTCCAGCTTCAGGTTGTCATACACGGCGATGAACTGGCCCGGGGTGGTGTCCTTGGAGCTGAGGCCGTACCGGCCGCCCACCACGCGGATGTCGCCCCGGCCCGCCTGGTTCAGGGCGGTGACCACGTCCAGGTACACGGGCTCGCCCACGGAGCCGGTCTCCTTGGACCGGTCCAGCACGGCGATCTTCTTCACCGTGGCGGGAATGGCCGCCGCGAAGTGCTTCACGGAGAAGGGCCGGTACAGATGGATCTGCACCATACCCACCTTGCGGCCCTTGGCGTTCAGGTAGTCCACGGTCTCCTTCACCGCCTCGCTGGCGGAGCACATGACCACGATGACCTCCTCCGCGTCGGGAGCGCCGTAGTAGTTGAACAGCTTGTAGTCCCGGCCGGTGAGCTTGTTGATCTCGTCCATGTAGTGCTGGACCGTGTCGGGGATGGAGGCAGCCTTGACGTTGGCGCCCTCCTTGCACTGGAAGTACACGTCGGGGTTCACGTTGTTGCCCCGGTTGGTGGGGTGCTCCGGGTTCAGGGAGTGGCGGCGGAAGTCCTTCAGGGCCTCCTGGTCCACCAGGGGACGCAGGTCCTCATAGTCCAGCGCCTCGATCCGCTGCATCTCATGAGAGGTGCGGAAGCCGTCGAAGCAGTGCATGAAGGCGTACTTGCCGCTGATGGCGGACAGGTGGGCCACCGCGCCCAGGTCCATGGCCTCCTGGGGGCAGGAGGACATCAGCATGGCGTAGCCGGTGGTGCGGCAGGTCATGAAGTCGGTGTGATCGCCGAAGATGGAGTGGTGGTTGGAAGTCACCACGCGGGAGGCGATGTGCATGACGCTGGGCAGGAACTGGCCGCCCATGGCGTACATGGCAGGGATCATCAGCATCAGGCCCTGGGAAGAGGTGAAGGTGGTGGTCAGGGCGCCCGCCTGCAGGGAGCCGTGGCAGGTGCCCGCGGCACCTGCCTCGGACTGCATCTGGATCACGTCCACCGTGGAGCCGAACAGGTTCTTCCGGCCCTTGGCGGACCACTCGTCCACCTTCTCCGCCATGGGAGAGGACGGGGTGATGGGATAGATGGCCGCGACCTCCGTGAACGCATATGCCACATGGGCAGCGGCTGTATTGCCGTCCATGACGACAAATTTCTTTTTCATCGGGATACTCATCTCCTGTTGTGAAGTGCGCCGCATTCCCCTGCGGCGGTCCCGCCCGGCAGATGAGCGGGAGCTTGCGAAAAGCCGCGGCGGCACGATAAGGGGGATTTGCATATCGTACCGCCGCGGCTGCATTATGGATTCTCTTTACCTCTATGCGCGACGTCCGGCAGAGCTTACACGAAGTTGCACACGCGGGCGATGGCCATCTCGGTGTAGCCCAGAGACTCGGCCTTGGTCTGCTTGCCGCAGGCCACTTCCTGGGTGAGCTTCAGCAGCTCCTGGCCCAGCTCCTCGATGGTCTTGGTGCCGTAGATCAGGGGGGAGGCATCCACATCGATGTTGTCGATCATATTGGCGTAGGTCAGCTTGTTGCCGGTGATCTTGATGACGGGGGCCAGGGGGTTGCCGGTGGGGGTGCCGCGGCCGGTGGAGAACACCACGATCTGGGCGCCGCCGGCCACCATGGCCGCCACGGAGGAGGGATCGTTGCCCGGGGTGTCCATGATCACCAGGCCCTGCTTGGACTCCACCTGCTTGGCGTAGTCATAGACCGCCATGACGGGGCTGTGGCCGCCCTTGTGGATGCAGCCCAGGGACTTCTCCTCCAGGCAGGTCAGGCCGCCGGCCTTGTTGCCGGGAGAGGGGTTGCCCTCGCGGACTTCCTCGCCCACCAGGCGCAGGGAGTCCTCATAGCGGTGGACGATCTCGAAGATGCGGTCGTGGACCTCCTTGTTGATGGCGCGGCGGGCCAGCAGGTGCTCGGCGCCGATGAACTCAGTGGTCTCGGACAGGATGGAGGTGCCGCCCTCCTTGACGATCAGGTCGCTGAGCTGGCCGATCAGGGGGTTGGTAGCCAGGCCGCTGGTGGGGTCAGAGCCGCCGCACTCCGTGCCGATGATCAGCTCGGACATGGGGAACTCCTCCTTCTGCAGCAGGGAGGCCTCTTCCACCATCTCCTTGGCATAGCGGACGGCCATGTCGATGGCCTTCAGGGTGCCGCCGGCCTCCTGGATGATGACCTGCTTCAGGGGCTTGTTGGTGCGCTCCTGGATGGCCTTCACCACCAGGTCCATCTGGCAGTTCTCGCAGCCCAGGGACACCACCACGGTGCCGTAGACGTTGGGGTTGGCGGCGTAGCCGGCCATGACGTCCATGGTGAACTGCTGGTCGGGAGCCACCTGGGAGCAGCCCAGCTGGTTGTTGAAGGTAACGGAACCCACCACCTGCTGGGAGATGATCCGGGTGGTGTCAGATGCGCAGACGCTGGCAGGCAGAATCAGGACCTTGTTGCGGACGCCCACGCGGCCGTCCGGACGCTTGTAACCGTAGAAATTCATACTTATATCCTCCTTCTCAGCCCTTGTTGTCCAGGTTTTCCCGGTGCTCTTCCAGGTTGTGGCAGTGCACGTGCTCGCCGGCCTTGATGTCCCGGGCCGCCAGACCGATGTGCTCGCCGTACTTGACGATGGGCTCACCCTTCTTGATATCGCAGGCAGCCAGCTTGTGATAGATGGTGATGTCCTCCGCCGCAGTCAGGTGCTTTTCCTCACCCGCGCACATATAGGTGACGGTCTCGCCCTTCTTCACGGGCTCGATGGCGACCACCACGTTGTCCACGGGCTCAACGATCATGCCGTTCAACATAATGTAATACTCCTTTCGCTCCTCAATAAATGTGTGTAATGGGGATCAGTGCTTCTCAAACAGGGCTTTCTGGGCCTCGTCTTTCGGGAACTTGGGGCAGCCGAACTTCTTGGCCCACCAGGAAGTGATGATGGGAACCAGAATGGCGGTCAGGATCGCGGACGCCGCCACCTGAGAGGTCGCCACATCCGCGTAGTCGGCCCAGGAGGGATCCGCCTGGGCAATAACGGCGGGCACTGCCACAGCGTTGCCGGCGGTGGTGGCCACAGCCCAGCCGGCGTAGCCGGGACGGCGGCTGATGAAGCGGTCGCACAGCACGATGAAGGCGCCGCCGATGAAGCAGGTGATGAGGCCCAGCAGGATGCCCTGCGCGCCGCCCTTGGCGATGTTGGTCAGGTTCATGCCAGCGCCCAGGCAGAAGCCCACGAAGGGCAGCAGGATGGTGCCGGCGGGGGCCAGGAAGTCAGACAGGTCCTTGTCGATGTTGCCCAGGATCATGCCCACCAGGATGGGGCCGATGGCGGCCACCAGGGCCATGAAGGGGATGTCGGCCAGACCGCCGATGCCCATGGCGATCATGGTCAGCATGGGGCCGTCGTTGATGGCCAGCAGAGGCATGGCCGCCTGGTCCACGGTGTCACCGTAGGAGTTCATCAGGGCCAGGTAGATGGAACCGTTGGAGTTGGTGACGGCGGAGATGATGGCCAGAGAGCTCAGGCCCAGCACGCCGGTGGGGCCGAACGCCTTGCCGACGACAATGCCGATGGCGGCGCCGATGACGAACTTGGAGATCAGCAGCACGCCGCCCCGCTTGACAACGCCGCCCATGTCCCGGACCCGCAGCGTGGTGCCCAGGCAGAACAGCTGGATACCGATGGCGGTGTTGGCGCCGGCACTGGTGAAGACGGCGGTGGTGAAGGAGCCGATGTTGGTGACCTCCGGGATGAAGGTATTGATAATCGCGCCGAGCAGCATCGGGACGACCATCATACCCGCGGGGATCTTTTTCAGGAATCGCATGATCATGGTCTTTCTTCCTCCTCAATTTGTTTGCTGGGGGGGCAGAGGGCCTCTCCCCTGGCCATTTGCGAGCGTTCCCCGCATGAGCGGCCGATCATGCGGGCCGTCACACCAAAGGGATCTATCTTTAAAAAGCCCCGTTGTCAGGGACTCTGGCCACGGATCCTGTCCCAGCCGCCGGACGGCTCTGGGACCGCACACACAGATCTCCGTGCAGGAGGGACACCGAAGCGGGCTGTTTTCAGCGCGGTGTCCTTTTTGTTTCTCGTTCCTAATGTCGAACTCAGTTCCTATTTTGGAATTTTCGGTCGCATTATATCATGCCGTTCCCAGTTTGTCAATTCTCAGACAGGCCAAAGTTTTGCGTTTCGGCCAGCTTTTCGATCTCCGCCTGGGCGGCCCGGAGACTGCGGCGGACCAGCTCGATCTTCTCCTCCCGGCAGCGGAACAGCGGCACGGAGATGCTGAGGGCCGCGAACACCGCTCCCTTCCGCCGCAGCGGTACGGCCCAGCAGGCCAGCTGGTCCGTGGATTCCTCCCGCTCCATGGCCAGTTCCCCGCGCCGGACCGCCCCCAGCTGGGCCAGCAGGGTCTCCACATCCGTGATGGTCCGCTCCGTCAGCCGGGGCAGCCCCCCGGCATACAGCGCCCGCACCTCCTCGTCCGTCAGGCCGCTGAGCAGGGCCTTGCCGACGGCCGTGGCGTTGGCCGGCAGCCGGGTCCCCACCCAGGAGATCAGCCGGATGGGCTGGGGAGAGTCCTCCCGCGCCACATACAGCACCCTGCCCTGGTCCAGAATGCCCAGCTGGCACGTCTCCTGGCACTTGGAAGCCATCTCC
Source organism: Candidatus Oscillibacter pullicola (assembly GCA_019118935.1). Classification (GTDB taxonomy): domain Bacteria; phylum Bacillota; class Clostridia; order Oscillospirales; family Oscillospiraceae; genus Oscillibacter; species Oscillibacter pullicola. The sequence goes on along the minus strand of DWXY01000013.1, from coordinate 5,670 downwards.
TTCATCACCTGGGTGATGGGTACCAGTCCCCGGTCCGCCGAGAAGGCCGCTCCCAGCACCAGTGCCCGGGGGCCCATGGTATACCGGCCCGTCCCATCGTCCTGCCGGAGGTAGCGCCGCTCCTCCAGCGTATGGACGATGGGAAACAGGCTGCTCTTCGGGGCGTCCAGGGCCTGTGACAGTTCCGTCAGCGTCAATCCCTCCTCCGAGCCGGACAGGCTCTCCAGAATATCCAAGACCCGGGCGGTGGCCCGGTGCTGTCCCTGTGTCATAGTCATACTCCTTCCACGCGGCACTTTTTGCCGCCGATTGTTTTCTTCAGGCCGATCATATCAGATGCCGCCCCGTTTGACAAGCGGGCATGCGCTGCCCGCCGCGTTTTCCGGCCGGCGGGATTTTACCAGATCTTCTCTTGACATTCAGCGCGGTTTTGTTATACTAAAGCCTGTTTTTCGCGCCCCGCCTGTGCGTTTTCAAAATCTCACCCCGCGGGTTTGGATCCCAGCGGTCCCGGGGCCGTATGAAGGAGGACTTTTCTATGAACGCAGCATATCTGACGCCGGCCATCACGCTCTTCAACGAGGACGGCACGCTGGACCTGGCCAGCCAGGAGCGTCTGTTCAACAATCTCATTGACCAGGGCGTGGACGGCATCCTGGTGGAGGGCAGCAGCAGCGAGTTTTTCGCCATGCCCATGAACCAGCGCCGGGAGATGGCCAAATTCGCCATTGAGAAGATCGACCACCGGGTGAAGCTGATCATCGGCACCAGCCACATGGTGGCGGATGAAATTGTCAGCTTTTCCAACTTCTGCCTGGACGCAGGGGCCGACGCCGTCATGATCCTGCCGCCCTACTACTTCCACTTCGGCCCCTCCGCCCTGCTGCAATACTATGACCGCCTGGCCGAGCAGATTCACGGCGACATCTACATTTACAACTTCCCCGACAACACCGGCTACACGATCCCGCCCGAGACGGTGCTGGCCCTGGCCAAGATGCACCCCAACATCGTGGGCATGAAGGACACCGTCCCCGGCATGGACCACACCCGGGAGCTCATCAAGGTCGTCAAGTCCCAGATCCCCCAGTTCGAGATCTACTCCGGCTTTGACGACAACTTCGCCCACAACGTGCTCTCCGGCGGCAACGGCTGCATCGGCGCCCTCAGCAACGTGGTGCCGGAGATCTGCGCCGCCTGGGTCCGCGCCTTCCGGGAGAACGACCTGGCCGGCATCGCCAGGGGCCAGCAGACCATCGACCGTCTGATGGACCTGTACACCGTCCGCAGCCCCTTCCTGCCCGTCATCAAGGAGGCCTGCCGCCTGCGGGGCATCGCCGCCACCAGTGCGGGCACCTTCCCCATGCCCAGCGCCACGGTGGAAGATGACGCCAAGATCCTGGAGCTGCTGAACCGGGAGGGCGTGCAGTAATCCCCCCCCTGAAGCCACACCGCCCCAGCCGCCGTTTTCAAAACGGCGGCTGGGGCGGTCTCTTTTTCATCAGAGAACTCCTCATGGCAGCTCCATATGGACGGACGTGTGGAACACCGGCTCCACCAGACCGGGGATCTCCACCGCGTCGGTGAAACGGACATCTTCCGTGAATTCCTTCAGCAGGGAGACGATATAGGGATGGGGCCGCTCGTCCGGACGGCCGGCGGCCACGCAGACCACGGCGGTCTTCGGCCGGAGCAGCCGCAGCAGCTTCCGGGTGGTGGAGGACAGGGAGGCATGGTGGGGCACCTTCAGGATGTCGCAGGGGGTGGCGGTCTGCGTCTCCCACATGTGGGCATAGGCGTCGCCCCCCAGAACGATCTCCTTCCCGTGGTAGTACAGCCGCTGGCGCAGGCTGGAGACGTTCATGGACTTGCCCCAGTGGATCAGGTCATAGCCGTTCCGCTCCCCCCGGAAGGCGGCGTCGTACACCGCTCTCTGCCGGGGGTACAGGGCGGGCTCGCCGAACAGGATGTCCATGGTGAGGTCGTCCGTCAGCCGGAGACACTCCATCCGGTCCCCCGGCAGCTCCGTGATCTGGCCGATCCGGTCTCTGTACCGCCGCAGGGGACCGGCGTACAGGTCCATGCAGCGCAGCACGTTCCGCGCCGCCTTGGGCAGGCCGTTGTCCCCATCCGGGTCCAGGGGTCCGGAATCGGCGGGGGGCGCGTAGGGGGTCAGCAGCTCGCCCACGGTGACGGCCTCCAGCACCCGGCCCAGGCCGCCGATGTGGTCCCGGTGGAAATGGGTGACCAGCAGGATGTCCAGGTGCGCCACGCCCTGACTTTGCAGGAAGTCCCCGGCGAAGATCCGGCAGGAGCGGGGGTCCTCCACCGGCGGGTGGTCGTCCCGCTCCAGGCTGTCGTGGCCGCAGTCCACCAGCATGGAAAAACGCAGCCGTTCCCCCTCCATCTCTCGGACCAGGATGGAGTCGCCGTTGCCCACGTTGATGAAGTCCAATACCAGCATGTCCAGCCCCCCTGTTCGATTGTTGCTATTACAATATCACAAGGCGCCGCCCCAGGCAATCGAAACCGCAAACGATTGCCGCCAAATTTTTGTCTTAAATTTTGACGTTCTGATAAAAGCGGCCCTGCGGCGTTGTGCCGCAGGGCCGCTTCTTCTCCGGTTCAAAGACTCCGCAGGGCGTCCACCAGGGCGGTCTTTCCCTCCGTCCGGGCGTCCTTCATCTTGATGACCCTGGCGGGCGTTCCGGCCACCACCGCGTTGGGAGGGACATCCGCCGTCACAACAGCGCCCGCGGCCACCACGGCCCCGGCGCAGATCCGCACCCCCTCGATCACCACGGCGTTGGCGCCCACCAGGACGCCGTCCTCCACCACCACCGGCGTGGCGGAGGCGGGCTCCACCACCCCGGCCAGCACGGCCCCGGCGCCGATGTGGCAGTCATCTCCCACCGTGGCCCGTCCGCCCAGGACGGCCCCCATGTCGATCATGGTGCGTTTGCCCACCACAGCGCCGATATTGAGGATGGCCCCCATCATGATGACGGCTCCCTCGCCGATCTCCACCTTCTCCCGGATGACGGCTCCGGGTTCGATCCGGGCCTTGAGATCTTTCAGGTCCAGCAGAGGCACGCCGGAGTTCCGGCGGTCGTTCTCCACCACGCAGTCCGTGATCTTCTCCCGGTTGGCCTCCAGGATGGGCGCCAGCTCCGCCCAGTCCCCAAAGACGATGCGGCTCTTTCCCTCACCGAACACTTTGGCCGGTCCGAAGTCCACCGGAGCCGACAGGTTGACGTAAATCTTTACCGGGGTCCTCTTGGGGGAATCTGCGATATAGTTGATGATCTCCTGTGCATGCAAAGCCATCACGCTCCAAACAAGATTTTCTGCAGGTCATAGACCCCTTTGGGCCGCCCAGGCAGCAGCCGGGCGATGTGCAGGGCCCCGTTCACAAAGATCTGACGGCTGGCGGCCCGGTGGGTCAGCTCCAGCTCCTCATCCGGCCCAAAGAAATGGACCGTGTGGGTCCCGGCCACGGTGCCGCCCCGGAGGGCGTGGATGCCCACCTCATCCTTCTCCCGGCGGCCGCAGTTTCCCTCCCGGCCGTACACCGGCCGCAGGCGGTGTTGAGGGTCGATGGCCTCCAGCAGCAGCTTTGCGGTGCCGCTGGGGGCGTCCGCCTTCTGGCCGTGATGGGTCTCGGCGATCTCGATGTCAAAATCCGGCCCCAGCACCGGGGCGATGACCTGCAGCGCCCGGGCCAGCACCGCCACCCCCAGGGAGTAGTTGGCGCTCCACAGCACCGGGGCCGCAGAGCCCAGGGCAAAGAGGCTCCCCTTCTCCGCCTCTGTATACCCGGTGGTTCCGGAGAGGAGGGGCGTCCCCGTCCGGCGGACATAGGAGGCAACCTCCGGCAGCGCCTCCGGGCGGGAAAAATCCATCACCACGTCCGCCACACGCCCCAGTCTGCCCAGCTGGTCCAGATCGTCCCGGCCGAAGGTGGCCTTGATCTCATCCCCGGCGGCAGCGGCGGTCTCCCGGATCAGTGACCCCATTTTGCCCCGGCCGATCAAAACGATCCTCACAGCAGTCCCGCCTCCTCCAGCGTCCGGCGGAGGGTCGCGGCGTTGGCCTCCCCCATCTCGCACAGGGGTAGCCGCATGGGACCCACGTTCAGCCCCATCATATTCATGGCGGCCTTCACCGGGATGGGGTTCACCTCCAGGAACAGGTCGTTCATCAGTTGCAGGTACCGCAGGTGGTTCTCCAGGGCCCGGGCGTGGTTCCCGCCCAGCCAGTCCGCCACGATCTGGCGGCACATGGCGGGCATCACGTTGGCGTAGACGGAGATGACGCCGCTGCCGCCGATGCTCATCAGGGGCACGGTGATGTCGTCGTTGCCGGAGTACAGGGCGAAGTCCGGCCCCACGCAGCGGGCGATCTTCATGGCGTAGGACATGTCGCCGCTGGCCTCCTTGATGCCGGCGATGTTGGGGTGCCGGGCCAGCCGTTCCACCACGGAAACGGGGATGGAGCAGCCCGTGCGGCCCGGCACATTGTAGAGGATGCAGGGCAGGTCCACGGCGTCCGCCGTCTCGGCGAAGTGGCGGTACATGCCCTCCGCGTTGGCCTTGTTGTAGTAGGGGGCGATCAGCAGCAGGGCGTCCGCCCCCATGGACTGGTACAGCCGGCTCTTCTCGATCTGGGTGGCGGTGCAGTTGGAGCCGCTGCCCACCATCACCGGCACCCGGCCGTCCACCACCCGGATGGTGTGCTCCACCACGGCGGCGTCCTCCTCATGGCTCATGGTGGAGTATTCGCCGGTGGTGCCCAGGGTCAGGATGCCGTCGGTACCGGCGGCGATCTGCCGCTCCAGCAGCTCCGTCAGCACGTCGAAGTTGACGCTGCCATCCTGGCGGAACGGGGTGACCATGGCGACAATGGAACCTTGCAGATGTTCGAATTTCATGTGAGTGTCCTCCGTCTTTCTTTTTGTCCGTTGGTTGAAGCAACAAAAAAGTCGGTAGAGACACGCCCCTACCGACAGCTCTTTCACGCCTCTGCACCCAGGCAAAAAGCGGAGTTCCCTGTAAGCGGATAGCGCCCCCGCGGAAAATTCCGCGGACAGTCCCGTGGGTATTCCCCACGGACCCACCCCCTGCCCATACCTGACCAGGGAGTTCGGCGGACTTGCCTCCCCCACGATCCTCGCCCGTCGGCTCCCGTGGACTCGTCGCATCCGCGCCTCTATCTCATTTTTGGGTTATCATACCATCTCTTTTCCCCCTTGGCAAGAGGAAAAATGAAAAAAACCGCCTGTCCGCCGGCCGCCGCCTTGTCGAAAGGGACGAAAAATCCGCCGCCCCCTGTTCTCCCCGCCCAGACTGTGCTATGATATGCTTATGAATGCAATCTGATGAAAAAGGGGAGGTCCTGTCCATGTCCGTCGTCGATTACCGCCGTGCCCTGCACCGCATCCCGGAGCTGGACAATCAGCTGCCGGAGACGGTCCAGCTGGTGCGGGAGATTCTGGCCCCGCTGCCCTGCCGGGTCTTCTCCCCCATCACCGGCAGCGTCTGCGCCTGGTTCGACGCGGGGAAGAGCGACGCCGTGGCATTTCGGGCGGAGCTGGACGCCCTTCCGGTGACGGAGGCCACGGGCCTGCCCTATGCCTCTGTCCATCCCGGGCGGATGCACGCCTGCGGCCAC